>JBAXBA010000013.1:0-56366 GCA_037142195.1 Pseudomonadota bacterium | reverse complement strand
TATTTCAGCCGAGAAATTAAATTATGAGTTTTACTTTATAAAGATGCCATTGCCCGGACCCAGTCCCTTAGGCGTTTTACCTCAGGAAGCCGTATTGGCCTGAAACCCACAAAATTGTCGCTTTATTTTAGCCCTGATTTCTCAAGGGCGACTGTAACATCTAGTAATTGTTAAGTTTTGCGAAAACCTAACATGTCTTTGCTTAATTATTAATCTTGAAAATGGCGGGTCTAATATGGTATCTCCCTCAGAGTGGTGCCCTGTGCGCCTTATCACCTTGAGGGAGTAATGTTATGCGGAATTTGATGTGGTGGGGAGTGAGCTTTGCTTTAGTCCTTGAGGGCTGTTCCAAAAAAGACACTAAGCCGTCGAGAGCGGAACCCGCTCAACTTGTGACGAGTTTACCCGGGGCCGTGCCGCCTAGTGTGACTTCGCCTGACGTTAAAGTTTCTGGTGGGATTTATCTCAGTCGAGACCAAGTCAATGCTCTCTTAAATAAAGAGTTTCTTTATACCTCCAATCTTCAATACACAGAAACTAAAGATGAGTCTTTGGGTTTTGAAACGATGCAAGTGCTCGCTTTAGGAAACCTCAAAGTCGGATCCTTTAAACTAGACTCGACATCTTTGCAGTTTATGGTCGAGGAATCTACGGGAGTGGAGTCGGACTTTTCCGTCAAGAAAGTCTATCTCGACATGGAAATCCAAGATCAAGATTCCAGTGGCTTTACCTTTAAGATTGCAAATGTCGCTGGTGGCGCCAGTCAATCTTGGAAGATGTCTGGAATCTCAGAAAGATGGCTCCGAAGTGTAGAATTTTTTGAGAAAGATCAAACCTTGGTTTGGGAGACCTCTTTGGTGACCCAAGCTATAAAAGATGGCGCTCTTACCACGAATCATTTTGCCGAATCCATTATGCCGCGCTCGAGATTTGGTCTTCGTAGTAACGCGTTAGTTTTACGAGATGAGCCAAAAGCTAAGCCAGATTTCCATTATTTGGATCTTTTAGGCCGTGTGGGAACCTTCCAGGTGGAAAGTTTTATAAAGCCTGAATTAGAAACGGAATGGAACCAAAAGGTTGTAAAAGTAAAAACTATAACAGCAAATCGTTATGATATTTCAGAAAACAAAACCATTGATTGGTATGTTACGGAAAATCTCCCTGATGACCTATTGACTGACATCCAAGCCGGTGTAGAGGGCTGGAACCGATATTTTAATTCTTTTAGGAGTGATAAAGTCATGCGCTTTTTAGGCAAATTGCCTAAAGGAGTTAAGCTTGGCGATCCTCGGTACAATGTGGTTCGATTTGATGCCGTTAGTGAAGCTGGTGCTGCCTATGAATCGCAAAACGCGGATCCAGAAACAGGAATTCAAACTCAGTCGATGATCTATATGCCTTTTGCTTGGTACAATATAGCGAATCGTTCGTTTGTGGATACTCTCCGATCAGCTGAAGCCGGATCCGGAACAGAAAACGGAGTCGTAGCTAAATTTAGAAATTTGAAGTGCAAGCGGGAGCTCAATTTTGGCGCGGAAGCCATGCAGATGATGCTAGAAAAAAGTCTGACTACGGAAGAAGCGGGCCGAGCCTTGATGCGTTCCACACTTCTCCATGAAGTAGGTCATGCCCTTGGTATGGAGCATAACTTTAGAGGCTCTAATTCAGGGCAACTGGCGACTCGCCTAGGTAAAGATTGGCGTTATTCCGATTCGGTAATGGACTACAACGTTCCCATGATCGAAGATGTAGAATTGTATTCCGATTTAGGTGAGCGGGGTGAAGCTAAGGATCCGACAAAGGGTCAAAAGTTAGCCTATGACGCCCAATTTATCGACATTGTTTACAATAAAGGCCTTCTAACTACCGATGAACCCGTTGGTTATTGTAACGACGAAGGTGCAGATGACGTCGTGAATGGCGTCAGCCCAACTTGTATCAGATATGATATCTTTGCAGGTCCAGAAGAGTCTCTTCGCTTTATTACGTCCCGCCTTGATAAGACGAAAGATGTGACCTCCTCAAAAGATGGCGGTTACTTGACTCTTACAGGCGCCACTAAGGCCATTGCCAAAGAAACGGTATCCAAGATAGCTGTTATTAAAAGTACAGATAAGGGTGCAAGCGAGTCGAAAGCAGCGGTATTGGAGGTTTTAAATCAAAGCATTCAAAAACTTGCAAATGCAGAAAAACTCTATTTTACTTCAGGGCATGGGTCCATGGCCAGTGTGATGCGAGAAGTTGTGCAACTTCTAGGAGAGTGGAAAGCTGTTCCGGTTGATACGACGAAGGATTCCCGTGACGCGCGCCTTGAAGGATGGAATTTACTTCCTATTTTTGATGCTAACGGAAATTTTGATCAAGCACGCTATGTAGCTTATCAAAATGAGGTTAAGACAACTCTTTCGGACATTTTAGCTACTTCTTTAAGCGTCGATGGCAACGAACGTAGCCGGGGCGGCAGAGAAATTCTCATTTCCGCATTTAAGGACATTCTCAAGCAAAGCCAGCTGGATAGGGAATTTGCTCTTGAAACCCAGTCTCTCGAAGCAACTCTTACGGATCAGATCATTGCCAATGAAGAAGCAATCTTAGACAGAACTTTAACCCTGATCGATTCGGTTCCTAAGAAAGTTGCTAAAGAGAAGGGATTCTATGAATCAAGACCTAACGTTTCCGGTGCTATTTTGCGAAAAATCGTTGATAAATATGAAGGTTTGGTAGCCTCTGACGAAGTATCCACGGATACAAAGTTAAGTGTTGTAACTTCTTTTGTGAGCCTCGTGGCGGAGCGTGCTGAAAGCTGGGATGGGATCGAAGATCAGATTCGTTTCCGTGAACTGAGAGCTACTATGGCCTATGAGATCGGGGAAGGGCTGACAAAACTAGACCAAAAATATAAAACTTCGGGCTATCTTAATGAGCAAGAAAGAATGGATCAGGAAAACCTGTCTGAGGCTTTAAAGCTCCTTAAAATCTGAATCCGATAAAGACACAAAAGTAAAACACGCGACCTTATTCTAAAGATGAGGTCGCGTGATTTTTTTGAAGGCTGAAGGGGGACCTGTGAGCTAGAAGCCCATTTTAGCGAAGCAAAACCTAGTTTGCTCACAAAGTCCAAGCAAGAGGCGTATGAAACAGAACCGCTGGCTTATTTCAAATAGCCTCGTTTTTGTTGATCTCTTTCGATGGATCTAAAGAGGGCACCAAAGTTGCCTTCTCCAAAGGCCAAATGGTTCTTTCTTTGGATGATTTCGAAAAAGATGGGGCCAATGATATTCTTTGTGAAGATCTGTAGGAGATATCCTTCTTCGTCACCATCTACAAGGATTTGAAGATCTTGCAGTTTAGCTCGGTCTTCAGTTACCTGGGGGACCCGCCTAAAGGCTTCCTCATAGTATTCTTGATCCATATCGAGAGTTTCAATGCCTGTTCCCTTGAGAGACTCTAGACTCTTAATGATATCAGTTGTTAAGAAAGCAATATGTTGAACTCCTGGGCCTTTATATTCGTCTAAATACTCGTTGATTTGACTCTTGGCCTCTGTCCCTTCATTGATCGGGATACAGAATTTTCCACATGGGGACCTTAGAGCGTAAGACAAGAGGCCGGTTTTGGCGCCCCGAATATCAAAATAGCGGACTTCAATAAACCCAAAAACGTCCTTATAGAAGTTAGACCAGCGTTCCATAGTCCCTTTGTAGACATTATTGGTCAAATGGTCGACAACTTGAAATCCTTTCCCTGGAACGAGATCTGGCTCTTTTAAAGGAGCGAATCCCATCTGTTCAAATCGTTTGGAAGAGGAATCATAGTCTTGAATAAAATAAATGAGGCTATCACCTATGCCGTAAATGGCAGGAATGGCCTGGCCGAGTCGGGAGTAGTCCCCACTTTGGGCCGGTTTAGCTCCGAGAGCTCTGGTAGCTTCTAGGGCTGAAAGGGCATTTTTAGTGCGCCATCCCATAGAACTCACTGCGGGTCCATGGGCTTTTGAGAATTCGCCAGCAAATGTAGACGGCTCCCGGTTCAAAAAGAAATGAATGTCACCCTGATTGTAATAGTCAATGGCCTTCTCTTTGTGGCGCATGGTTCTAGAAAAACCGAAGGCTAGAAAGAGCTTGTGCAGCTTATCTGGCTCTGGCGATGTAAATTCGATGAAGTCGATGCCGTCAAGTCCTGCTGGATTTAAGTTCATAAGTCCCTCTATACTGAGTGTCTAGTAGATGTGCATCCTAGGGAATTATGGAATAAAAGTCACCATTTTTAAGAGTGGCTGCAATCAACGGATGCAAAATTATAAAATATTCGTTACTTAAGTCCGCTAGGGCAGTTTTGTCAAAGGTTTTGGTGCCTATGTGGGCCGAAGGAGTGATTATGAGCGACGGCAAAATTCCGTTGTTAGTGCTGAATTTAGATCATGAAGTTCTTTGTGTGAAGGGCTCCAAGATGGGAGAGCTGGTCTCCTTTATAGGAAGTCGCGAGGAAGCTCGGGAAATGTCCATAAGGAACTTTCTTACTAAGAAGCTGACTGTTTCGCAAATTCGGTTTTTAGGCATGCACGATTTGCCAGATAGAGGTTTAACGGCAGCCCTCATGGTTCTCGATGAGGGATATGTTGCCCCTAAGGGTATGGAATTTTTAGAGTTAGCAAAAGCCTTAACGAACAGTCAGGAAGCATTCACTCTGTAT
Organism: Pseudomonadota bacterium; assembly: GCA_037142195.1. Classification (GTDB taxonomy): domain Bacteria; phylum Bdellovibrionota_B; class Oligoflexia; order Oligoflexales; family CAIMVM01; genus CAIMVM01. The sequence goes on along the minus strand of JBAXBA010000013.1, from coordinate 51,674 downwards.
AGTGCCATAGTTCTTAAAGGCTTTGTACCGCCGTCAAAAGACATCATATCGTGGCCTCTGGGAGAAAACGAACTCGATGGAAGCCTTTTAGGCAGTATGGTAGCACGAGGGATCAAGACGGGTTCTAGTTCCTTGTTGATTGAGTACCAAAAGAATCAAGAGCTCCTTCCCAAAGAAAATCAAGTCTCGGTTATTCTAGATTGGGAAAGTCATGCTCTTTGCGTCATTCAAACTCAAAAAGTGGCCATTGTGCCCTTTGGAAGTGTTACAGAGCAGCAAGCTAAGGCGGATGCCTTTGGAGATGGCACACTAAGCTATTGGCAGGATGTCCACTGGGACTTGTTTGACTCCATCTGCCAAGATGAAGGTGAAGAGATGGGAGATGATCTAGATGTGGTCTGTGAACGTTTCCTATGTATAAAGAGTCTTATTTAGGCACTCTCTAAGGAGTTGCTTTTTTAAACGCACTCCGATTGCGTTAAGGCGATTCCTATAAAACTCAAGGCTATTTTCGCTTGTCTTTCAAGTTTTGGAAGTAGCCTTGAGTTTTTTGTTTTACGATGTAAATCTAATCAAAAAATAAGCGATGTGCTTAGGGATTCATGTGCATAAGCGCTTCTTTTAGGGTCTCTGATACCGTGGTCTTAGGATCAACTTTGCGCCATTCTTTGATGATTTCTCCTTTGGGGTTAATCAGAAAACTGTCTCTTGAAAGCCCCATGTAGGTCTTTCCTTGCCATTCTTGCTCACCGTATACTTTAAGGGCGATGGCCAGTTTTTTCTCTGTATCTGCTAAAAGAGGAAAATTGAGCTCAAACTTGCGGGTAAAAGCATCATGGGAAGTCAGGTCATCCATAGATACGCCGAGAACATTTAGCCCACTTTTTTCCCATTCTTGTTTATGATCGCGATAGGCGCAAGCTTGCACAGTGCAACCAGGAGTGTCATCTTTTGGGTAAAAATACAAAAGTGTCCATTTTCCTAAGAAATCGGATGGGATAGACCAGGTTTTTTGAGTGGAGGAATGAAGGGTTACATGCGGTAGAGTAAGTGTCGTCATCTCATTTTTCCTATGTTACATCTAAATGTTCAGGCAATCCTTGCCGAGAGCTTGATACGGAGTTAGCCTTTGTTGGATAATAACTAATAGTGCTCCGCTAGAAAAGGAAAATCAGATGATCAAATTTCTTGCGTTGATTTTAAGTAGCTTGACGGGTATCGCATTCGCGAATCCCTCTGCGGACTCAGTTCCTTGGGTTCAGGTGCAGATTCCTGATGCCTATTGTGGGCATGGGGAACCCTACATGGTTTATTTGAAATATCGCTCTCCTGAGAAGATGATGATTGGATTTCAACCGGGTGGTGCGTGTTGGGATAAAGTAACGTGTGGAAAGTTATCTCCTCTTGCAAAACTGAACCCTGCCCGCGGTGTCGATCCCTTTGGAGACATTTTTGCTCCTGACTTGCGTTCCACTTACATGGCAGATGCCTCATTTATTTATTTTCCGTACTGCACCGGCGATGTCTTTACCGGGGCTCACTTGGCGAATTACGGCCGATATTCTATCCATCATACTGGTGGCTCCAACATTAGAAAGGCGATGGCTTATCTCAAAGAGCAGAACTTTTTCAACTTTGGGCAAGTTACAAAGCTGGTTCAATATGGATCTTCAGCTGGGGCAATTGGCGCTATAGCGCATATGCGCCTCATGGAACAATATTTTTGGGGAGCGACAGAAAAGACGCTTTTAGCTGACTCGCCGGGTTTGCATTGGGGAGAACACTTCTTTAATAAGTTTAGTGGTGAGTATAAGCAGGATCTTATTGGATCTCTCGAGCAGGTAGGAGTGGAAATCGATCCCAATTCTGGCAATGTGGCGCAGCATGTGGACACCTTATGTAATAACAATCCAACCTGGCGGTTTGGCTTTCTTCAATCCACAAAAGATATTGTAATGTCGATGGTCTTTGGTGGAATTAGCCCTTGGAGGCACAGAGCTTTGGTTCTTGGCCCCAATGGCATCTTTCAGACGTCCAAACAAAAATCACGCAATTGTTCCGTTTACCTCAATGATGGGTTCGCCCACATGTTTTTTGATAAAAAGAATTTAATGACTAAACTTGTAGAGGGACTGAGTCCCGAGAATTTCGTTTTAAAGCTGCTCTCTGACACAAATCAGGTCTTACTTCCCAGAGAGACTCGCTCCCTCATTGCCGATCAAAATGCCGACCAAAATGCAGCGCTAACTGCAGCGGAAACTGCAGCGGAAACTGCAGCGGAAACTGCAGCGGAAACTGCAGCGGAAACCACAGACTCGGGGTTGGGCAGTTCCTATACGGGCGAGTCATCGCCTTAGGCCAGTATAAGTGCTAGCGGCCTAAAGGCTATCGGGGGGTTCGAATTGGGGTGTTTATGCTAAGAAGACTACTCATCACTATGGGGCTTCTCCTTTGTCTCGGAGTCGTTTTTATTGTGGGAAAAGCATCCTATAGAAAGCCAGAAATCGCTATAGAAAATCAAGGAGTGTCGGAGCCGCCTGAAACTTTAGTCGATGCTGGTGCTATAGAATCCGTAAATGAGAGTCTTAGATCAAAACTCAATCCAGAAACCCAGACCTTTGACGATGAGCCTGTGACTGAAAATGTTAGCGGTTGTGACGAGAACCCCGAGTTTACTTCGGGAAACATCCGTAATTTTATTAAAACTTTAGGGATTCTTCCTAGAGGGTTGTATCCTGAAGAAGGCAATATTGAGGCTTTTGAGCTTTATTTTGATAAAGGATCAAAGCAAATGAAGCTGTCGCTTCAGGGCGATGAAAGCGGATCTTTTAAGTACAAATTGATTGCCGTATTGCAGCCGGAGAAAGATTCAGAAGAGCCACCCACGAAAATAGAACTAGCACCTGAAAGTATGGTTTCCCTTTCCAAAGGCGAGGCGATCGAGGCGATGAAGCAAGAAGTAGCTAAGTTTCTATCTGAGGGAGCCAAGTTAGGACCGCGTTATCTAAGCCTGGCAAGTGAAGTCAAATTTGACGGAGATCTTCATTTGGCGAGAATAGACTTGGTGGATAACAAAATAGTGCGATTTCAGCTCAACCAAAAGATAGCATGTAATGCCAACGCAGAGGGATTGAGCTGTGTTTGTTACCCCCCTGCTGATAGTGAATAAAGAAAACTGTCCTTAAAACAATTTGAAATTAATTTGATTTTAAACTTAGGGAATCTATCAAGAAGCTGGATCTTGGACTTTTTCTAGGACATAGTATCCAGCAATAAAAAGCACAGCCAAGGACAGGATGGAAAGTCTGGTACTTCCGGTCAAAAAAGCCACTCCACCCATGAGTACTGGACCCAGAATAGAGGCGAATTTTCCAAGCATGTTATAGAAACCAAAAAATTCTGCCGATTTCTCTTTGGGAATCAAAAGAGCGAAATAGGACCTGGATAGACTTTGAACTCCCCCCTGCACGGCACCAATACAGGCCGCTAGAATAAAAAAATGGACTTTATTTTGCATTAAGGACGCCATAACCGTGATGACTAAATAGGAAATAATCCCAAGCTTTAAAGCACTTCGAGCACCCCAGCGGTCTCCTAATCGTCCAAATACCAAGGCAGCCGGAAAGCCAATAAACTGAACCAATAGAAGAGCTGATATCAAGTCTGAACTTTCAAAGCCTAAAGAGAGGCCATAATCCACCGCCATGGAAATAACTGTGTGGACTCCGTCGATGTACAGTGAGAAAGCAAGAAGAAATAGCACCAAATTACGATGCTTTAAAACATCGGTTACCGTAGACTTTATTTCCCAGATTCCTTTCTTAACAGCCGCCTGGATGCCAACAGTTGTGGGTCGATCAGGAAGGGCAATGAGAACGGGTAGGCTAAACAAGGCCCACCAAATGGCGACAGTGAGAAACGAGTATCTCACTGCTTCAGTGGCATTTTCTAAGCCAAAAAATTCGGGTTTTAAAGTCATCGCAACATTTAGAGCAAAGAGGAGTCCTCCGCCTAAATAGCCCAAAGAATACCCAAGTGCAGAAATTTTATGATAACGTTCAGGCTCCGTAACGTCGATGAGCTGGGAGTCGTTTATGGTAATAGCCGCACCTAAGGCCATTCCCCCTAAAACAAACGCTGCCATGGCCATTACATAGCTACCTTGAGGAATGAAAAAGAAAAGAAGACAAGCCAAAATGCCTATACCTGAAAACACGGCAAGAAAAGGACGTTTGATTCCTGCAAAATCAGCGATAGATCCTAAGAGGGGGGCTACTAGGGCGGAAAAGAGACCTGCTAAGGAATTTGCTAACCCAAGCTGAAACGTCGTAGTTTCGATATTTGCCGATGCCGACCAGAATTTCTTGAAAAAGATGGGAAAAAATCCTGCAACTACTGTGGTGTAGTAAGCAGAATTTCCGACGTCATAGAAAACCCAAGCCCATTCTTTTTTTTTGATCATAAATTGCTCCCGAGTGAATAGGGAAAAGTATGGCACATAGTTAAAACAGGTAAAAGGATAAGCTAAAGGTGATTTTAATGGTAGAGCAAAAGGCCGACCTGGCAGAATTAGGAAACTTGATTCGTTTTTTTTCTTTCAAAGCTGCAGCTTTGATTTAAAGCCTCATTGAGGCGAATCATATACTCTCGATCTGAAATGGCAGTAGCGCCAAGGGAGGCGAGGTGATTGGTTACAAATTGACATTCTAAAAGCTGATATCCCATTTCTTTTAAATGTTCGACGAGGTGGTATAGGGCGAGCTTTGACATGTTCGATTTTCGGTGGAACATGGATTCCGCAAAGAAGGCTCCTCGGACGGAGACTCCGTAGGTTCCCCCCACCAAGACTTCAGACACCGTAGAGTCCTCTTTGTTTATCACTTGGTCCCATATCTCTAGGCTGTGACAAAAACCTAATTGATGGAGTTGGTAGTAGGCCTCTCTAAAGTCAGCAGTGATCCAAGTGTCCTCGCGATCCGCGCAACCATCAATGACTTCTAAAAAGGCTTGGTTATAGCTGACGCGATAACTGGCTCGTTTGATAAGACTCTGCATGGATCTGCTCACATGGTAGTCACTCAAAGGTATTATGGCCCGCGGATCGGGTTTGAGCCACACAATTTCCCCGGAGTTCGGATCAGGCATGGGAAAATATCCCTGTGAATAAGCTGAAATGAGGTATTCCGGGTTTAAGGGATTTCGACTTGGTGACATGGGCTTTGCTATCCTCCTCAATTTATCTTAGCATGGTGCCATTCAAAAATGGAGTATGTAAATGGAATACGGCCTTATCGTCGACGTCGAAACCACCGGGTTAGATTCCTCGTCAGATCATATTATAGAAGTGGGGATCTTGGAGTTTATGATGATTCCCGGGATGCCAGCGAGTATTTCTCGAATGTATGGAGCACTAGACGACCCAGGGATTCCCGTGCCGCCTGAAATTGAAAAAATTACGGGAATTTCCAGTCAACAATTGTCGGGACAATCGGTGGACTGGGCCTTAGTGGCGTCGATGATGAGCCGAGCCAAAATCGTCATTGCCCACAATATGGAGTTTGACCGGGGTTTTTTTAGGGCGAGAAAAGAATTGAAAGGCGTGAACCCCCATTGGGGATGCAGCATTCGGCATATTGACTGGAAGTCCAAAGGGGCATCGTCCCTAGCGCTTAACTATTTGGCAGCCGATCATGGCTTTGTAAATCCATTTGCCCATAGGGCGCTCTTTGATTGTGCTACCACTTTTCGTCTGATTTCGGGCCATTTAGACGAATTGATACAAAGTAGCTATCTTAAGTCCGTTAGAATTGACGCCTTAAATTCTCCCTTTGAGAAAAAGGACCTCCTCAAAGAGCAGGGCTATCGCTGGGATTCCCAGCGTCGTATTTGGCATAAGACTATTTTAGAAAGCAATTTAGACAAAGAAAGACTTTTCTTGGAAAAAGAGATTTATTTGACGAAACCAAGCCACAAGGAAACCGTCCTCGGGGAATAGCTGCCTAGGCTCAAAATTTAAAGGCTTCCCAGAGGATTTCTAGGGAAGATCCATGGGTGTTTTTCATACACACCATCCCAATTCTCATGCCGATTAGAAAGCAGACCGTAGCAACTGGTATGCCGTAAACCAGTGCGGTAGATAGAGCAGATTTTAGAGCCAAACGACGGGCCTCGGCGCTCTCTAAAGTTTTATCGTCTGCATTCTGATTTGCGACGGAATCCGTATCCGAGGAACCCTCTTTTTCGACGGCATATAAAGTTTTTTTAAAGGGAATCACCACGGGTTTGGGATCAAATGAGATGGGAGTGGCCTCAGAGGTACGGTCCTTATCGTCGACTCCTATTTTATGACTTTCTTTATCTAAGTATGTGTCAGACTCCATTTTAGGAGCTTCCATTTTCATTTTCTTTGTCGAAAGGGCCATATCATCCTCCTAAGGGCTCCCCTAACTATTCGGGCAGGGTTCTTTTTTCTTCACCCAGATGATAGGCAAAAATGAGCGGTCTAGGTCTGTAGTCTAGGAAGATTGTTCCTTTGAGGGCAAAGAGGGGCTGAAGCATGGTTAAAGCCATCTTACTTTTTTAAGCCTGACTGATCGCGATAAGCTTCAGGTCCCATGGATGCATCCGTTATGTTGCTTATAAGCATGATGAAAATCGAGTTTTCATCCACCTTAGGAGGTATCTCAGAACAGAAATTTCCATAATCATTAGAGTTGGCAAGGAAGGGAGAAAACTAGAAATCTTTGAAGATCTTGCTATAACTATGGAAAATGTAAAGCGAGTTATGGAGAAAATAATCTGTCACAACGCTGCGTAGCGATGTGCGGGTATCCAGCAGAGGACAAAGCCCCCGGAACCCCCAAGTATAAAGTCCAAGCGAGCCCCTCGATTTAAGCAAAAAATTCCATCGTTCATCATGGTTACAAATGAGGAAACGGGCAGTCCTCAGGTTTGAAATCACTCAAAATAGTACCCTCGTTTTTGGTAGTTCAGATGTCACATCTTACTAGGATTCACAGAAAATCATGGGCATAAAGCGCTGACCATTTTACTGAGGAATTCCATTAGAAATCGCGTTGACTAATATTCATCCGAGGAGTAGACCGAGTTCTGTTAGGCAAATAGTCTAGATCGTTAAATCTCCACAAAAAAAAGGTATGCTATGAATCGCACAAATCAATGGGGTCTCTTCCTTGCTCTAAGTCTGTCTCCCCTTCATGCGTTAGCGGATCAATGTGCTTATGTCACCGAGCAGCAGGCACAAGACGCAGCGAAATTGGTTAGGATTGGAGATAAGGTAACTCAATACTGTGAGCCTTGCGGCGATGGCTCAAAAGTTACTGAAACCGTAAGCTCTGTGGGATATGCATCGGTGAATTATATGCAATTTTTTGGACTTACAATAAATGGTAAGCCCCTAGATTTAGCCTATACGTACTTGCGAACGAGTACAGCGGTCGATGCCAACATGGCCTATTTAGTCGGATGTCCAGCTAGTGGTGTATCTATGTTTTTGAACGTGACACATTAAATGAAATGAATTGCGAGGGGCTGGACGTGAGTGCTTCAGCTTTGCCTCATGCAGGGATTGGGAAGCATTGTAGGGCTTTGGTTCGATGGGTTTCTCACGTTGTTTGAAGTATTGATGAAGAAGGCTTTTAACTAAAATGAAACGATAAAAGTCCGTTGCCTTTTGCAATATCTGCAGTGGGCAACGGACTTTTGTTATTTGAACTTTACAAGTGATTTCTAGAATTAAGGCTTAACCGGACAAAATGTTGAAGTTGTAGTAACGGAAAAGATGTAATCATTTCTATCATTGTCCTTGGAGTCTTCAAACGCATAGGTACGGGTCTTGTCATCTTTGGAGCTCGTAACAACAAATTCAGACGAAGTTCCAACTGCAGCAACAGAAGAGACTTCATTTTGGAATTCGCAATTTGCATTGGCATCTATTTTCGTACTGGCGATGCATTTCGCTAAATCAACAGGATGATAAGTTCGCAATTCAAAGTTTGTCTTTACACAACCAAGACCTTTAAGTTCACGAGTAAGTGGTTGTGAGGCTGGCCCGTGGTTACAGCCGTAAAGTGTTAGCGGTTCATCTCCGACGGAATAATACAAACAGTTTTTGTAAAGGGCACTGGCGGAAATGTATTCCAACTTTAGGGAAGAAGTACCGACGGCAGGTTCAGAGGGCTTTTTCTTATTGGAGCCTTTAAAAGCTCCGCCGCTACAAGCAGTAAAAACGAGAACAGACAGCAATAGTTGAGGCAACATGGGATTCTCCGTAGGGCCATTTAGCGGCCGCTTCTGGTTTTTATTAGAATCTTTTGAATAAGTCAATATATTTTATTATTATTATGAAGAATTATAATAACATCATGATATTGTTATGAAAGCCTTCAGATGCTTTTTATACCTTGAAGTCTTCTATACAAAGCGTATATGTGTTTTGAAGCAGTGATCAGGGGTATAGATGAAGACGAGTTCCACTGGAATCCCTACAACTCGTGGTGAAGCGCATGGCAAGGCGATCATTGTGGGTGAGCATGCCGTGGTATACGGCGCTGAGGCCCTAGCCGTGCCCATAAAGAGTATGTGGTTTACGGTCCACCTTGAAGTAGGGGGCTCTACAAAAGTCACTGTATCAGGACAAGACTGCACGGCAGAACTAGCTTCCTTATTAGAGGAAGCTCAAGTTATGTTTGATTTCCAGGACTTGCGGTTCAATATGCGAGCGGAAACCAATATTCCTATGGCGGCTGGGTTAGGTTCGAGTGCGGCGCTTGCTATTTCCATTCTCAGAGCTTTTGGCGCTAAGGCGAATAAACCTCTGGAAAATAAGGAACTAGCTCGCCTTGGAAATATTTTAGAGGCTAAGTTCCATGGCACGCCTTCGGGTTTAGATGCGGCAGTTGTAGCGTTTAACTCCCCAATTTTATTCCGAAAAGGTGAAGGAGCATTTTCTTTGAACTTAGCCGAATCCTTTCCTGGACGCCTTTTTTTGATTCATTCAGGAGAGCAAGCATCGACCCGTGTCATGGTGGAAAAGGCCAGGCCCTATTTCATGAGTGCAGATGGACCTAGAATAATTAGTGAATTCAACTCCTTAGCGCGCGAAGCATCCTATGGGTTGCAGTCCTCAAATTTAGAAGCTGTGGGGCATGCCATGTCTGGAGCTCATGCCCATCTGCTAAGGGCAGGGGTGGTAAGCGAGCGTCAACGCCATATTATTGAAACATGTGTTGAATTTGGGGCTGCATCTGCGAAAATCACCGGTGCAGGGGGAGGGGGATCTGTGATAGCTCTTTTTAGTGCCGATTGGGATGGAAAAAAAGAGTTAGAGTCTCGACTCTCCGCGAATCTTTTAGAGGTGTATCTATGACAACCATTACCTTGGCCTATAGTCCCGATACCGATGATGCATTTATGATTGAACCTTTAAGGTTAGGACTTGTTTCAAGTCTAGGCTTTAAAATCGAATTTTATATGGATGACATTCAAAAATTAAATGAAGAGGCTAAAAAAGGCACCTATGACATTACTGCCATTTCAATGGCAGCATATCCCTTCGTTTGCCACAACTATTTTATGATGCCAGTGGGTGCCAGTATCGGTGACGGTTTTGGTCCCGCAATCGTGGTGCGAGAAAACTCTGCGATTTCCCACATCGAGGCGTTAAAAGGCAAGAAGATTGCCGTTCCCGGCACGATGACATCAGCTCACTTTGCAGCAAGAGCTGTTCTGCCAGAATTTGAAGCTAAATTTATGCTTTTTTCTGAGATTGAAGACGCAGTATTGCGCGGTGAGGTTGATGCAGGAATTCTCATCCATGAACTTCAAATGGATGTTTCAGGACATGGTCTCAGAAAACTCACGGATCTAGGCACGCTTTGGGCAGGCCAACATCATCTTCCCTTGCCTCTAGGTGCCAATGCCATTCGAAAAAGTCTGGGCGAAGAAAAAATCCAGTTACTCACCTCTATCTATTTGAAAAGTATCGAATACGCCTTGCGACATCGAACGGAAATTTTATATCGAGCCCGTGACCTTGCACGCCCTGAGCTTAGCAATCAGGAAGCTGATCGGTATATTGATATGTACGTTAATCACCGCAGTTTAAGTCTTGATGAAGATGTCAGGCAAGGCATGAAGATCCTTTTTGCTGCTGGGGAAAAATACGGATTTTGCTCAGCTCCCGCCATTGACGCTAATATAGTGAGTTAACCCATGAATCCTTGGATACAAATAGAGCAAAAGGTGAGCGCTGGTGTTCGTCTCAGTGATGAGGACGCCTTATTTCTTTTTGAAACGCCAGATCTTTTTAAGCTTGGGCAATTAGCAGATTTAGTGAATCGTAAAAAACATAACCACGATGTTTTTTTTAACGTCAATCGCCATATCAATCCGACCAATATTTGTGTCATGACCTGTAAGTTTTGCGCCTACTCTAGAAAGCCAGGCGAAGAAGGCGGCTACGAGTATTCCATTGACGAAATGCTTGAAAAAGCCAAAGAAGCCGTGGAAGCAGGTGCCACTGAGGTACATATCGTCGGGGGGCTTCACCCAAGATGGAAATTTGATTACTACAAAGAAATGCTCTCTGCCATAAAAGGGCAGTTTCCTTCTCTTCATATTAAAGGCTTTACTGCCGTCGAAATCGATTGGCTTGCCCAAAAAGCCCGCAAAAGCGTAAGGGAGACTCTCATCTCTCTTAGGGAAGCTGGACTAGATTCTCTTCCTGGGGGGGGGGCAGAGGTATTTCATCAAGATGTGCGTGATGAAATTACGGCGAAACTTACTGCTTCTGAGTGGCTAGAAATACACCGAACAGCTCACGAGTTGGGGATGAAGTCCAATTGCACGATGCTTTACGGTCATGTGGAGAGCTTCTTTCATCGCGTAGATCACTTAAGGCAACTGAGAGAGTTGCAAGATGAAACTCAAGGATTTAATGCCTTTATTCCTTTGTCGTTCCAGCCCCATCAAAATGAAATGGGAATCAATCGGTATACTTTCGGGGTCGATGATTTAAAAATGATCGCTGTAGCACGCCTCTATTTAGACAACTTCGCGCATATAAAATCCTATTGGATCATGTCGGGACAAGATGTGGCTCAAATTGCTATGCAGTTTGGGGCGAATGATTTAGATGGCACAGTTATCGAGGAGAAGATTTCTCGCATGGCTGGAGGTCGAGCTGGCATGAACATGTCTAGATCCCTTCTTGAAACCGTAATTCTAAGAGCCGGTAAAAATCCGGTCGAAAGAGATACACTGTATCAGCCGCTTCGAAGCCTAGAGTCCTTGCCACGTCCCGAAGTTTCCGAGGATGTACTTTCCAAACTCAGATCCATTCAGCCTCAAGTCTGGGAGAAAAAGGAGCTTATGGAGTTGGCTCTATCTGATGCCTTCCACGAACTTAGTTTTGCTGCCCAGAGAGTGAGGTCCAATCGAAAGGTATTCGTTGGCTTTTCTAAAACAGTTCCTCTGAAATCCCAACTTACCATTGATGAGGCGATGGCCGAAATTACTAAGGTTTTAAAATGGGGAGCAGAAACGGAAGTAGATTCTTTGATTTTAGATTTGGCTGGCCTAGCCAAGGCAGAGGGCAGCTTCTCTTTAGATGAGTTTTTTGAAATCATCAATCGCGTAAAGCAACATTGGCCTAAGCTCTCCTTAGCCGTGGCAAGCCTTAAAGGGTTTTGGCATTTAGCTCTGAAGTCTCATGTGGAATTTGAGAAAGCGGTTCTTGAGTTAAAGACTATCGGGGTTGCTTCCTTGGAACCTAGCTATATCGAAACTGAGGGCTCCCTTACCCACTCTGAAGTCAGAGAATTGCATTTAGCAGCTCATAGAGCTGGCATGAAGACTTCGGGTAAAGTGGAATTTGCTGTGCCTCCAGGCCGTGGCCCAGCTCTTTGGCAGAGTTTTATCGATCGTTTGCTTGTTTATCGAGAGATTCAAGATATCACGGAAGGTTTAACTTCCTTGAATATAGAGCCTGCTAAAGGGTCACAAGTTTTTATAACGGAGTATCTTGCTGCGGTTGCTATAGCAAGGATTGCCGTTTCGACGGTCCCCCATATAACAACCCCACTTCTCAAAATACCTGCACTTTCGCCCGCCAAAGGGGAAGGTACCAAAATCAACCAACACCCCAGTGAAAAGGTAGCGCCTATGGCTCTTTACATGGGGGCTTCGGATTTTGGCTTGGTTCAGGTGGATAGTGTATCTGAAGAGTCGATTTTGCAGGACATTCGATCAGCTGGATTTCAAGGGTATTTTAGAAATGCAGCCTGGAGTGAGCTAGAACCTCCCTACAAACAAAGCTTGAGCAGCCTTCGCCATGTGCCTAAATTAGAAATTCGCGGGCAAGGATTTTCGGAAACAATTCTCTAGTATGCCGCTCTCTCTTTTCCTCTCTCTTTTCCTCTCTTTTCCTCTCTCTTTGGGACAAAAAAAGGAAGCCGTCCAGCTTCCTTTTTTCAAAGAGTCTTTTATTGAGGATTATCTTAATAACTATTTTCCGAAACCTCGAAGGTTCAGGATACTGCCAAGTTCTTTGATTACTTCAGGCAGCACTTCTAGATCAATCCACATTTGCCTGTTGGGGTAATTGTCGAATATTTCAATAACTTTAATGTTACCATCAGCCGCACTTGCGATAAATGCCGCACGAAATGCTTGAACACTATAGTCGCTAGAGTAGGGAGGATGAATGGCTCGTCCGAGCTTTGTGAGGATACCGTTAGCTAGGCTTGAATTCAAAAAGTTGCTAGCATCTACAACATCCAAATCAAAACTAGTCTTTAAAAGCTCCTGGACCCGCGCTGGTGGCTGTTTTGCAAGTCGCAATAGTTCACCGAGGCTACCAATTCCCTTCCCAGTTTCTTCAAGGTAATGAAATTCTGAAACAGGTATGCTTCTCTTGATGGGACCATAGATAAGAGTGATGAAATCAGCCGCAAAAACCTGACTAGAAAAGAAACAAGATGCGACAAAAAGATTTATACGATTCATTTTGAAACCTCAAATTTAGTATTTTAAAGATACATCCTATCTTCCAACCACTTCATCATACCTTCGCCGTTTAGCGAGCGCAAGGTAAACTAGTGAAGTAGACTCACAGTTCACCCAAAAGGCAAACGGTTAAATTCTGTTGGGGACTAAGCAAATCTTCCTGATGCTTTGTAGTAGAACTGGTTTGCCTTTAAACGAGGCACGCTAACAGTCGGGTAGCTTGCGTGTTGCTAGGTATTGGGCTCACAGAAGTTCCCTCCTTCAGTTTAGATATTTGGGGGATTTAGGATCTCGAATCTTGGGGCTTATGTAATTTCAGTTGGGGAACTATGCATGAGACTCATGAGGAACTTCAAACATAAAAATCAGGCCAGTGCAGCAAAGTAGGCGAGGGCGCTTCAGCGACAGACTTGGAGCTTACTGAATTTTATAATGGGCGGCCCATCCACTCTGTAAATTCGTTGGGGAGAGAAAATAGGAACATTGAGATAGAGATATTTTCTTTGTCCCTCTGCCACTGACTTGGCCTTACAAGCTCCAGATTCCGTAGGGACTTCGTCAAATGCCGTTCAAATCTTGGAGACTATTTAGCCTTGGTTAGAAAGCTAAATTTAGAAGGCTTTCAGGAAACATCTCAAGCGCACAAAGTACGGGAGCGACTATAAACAGTTCCAGGTTCGATCTTTTTTTCCATTGTAGGAAAGTAAGTATTTTAAAGGACTGCTTCTAATTTTTTGTAGAGAAGTATAAATCTCGAGAGAGGCAAGTGGTATTTTAATGAGGTTGCTTTGTTTGCTAAAACGCCGAAAAACCTCAATACGGACCCGGGATTTTCCGGGGAAGTTTTGCTTGATCTGAGCATTCGCGGAAAAAACATGAGCTTGTAATGAATGGATAGGTAGAGACGCTAACAAGATTTCTCACTTCAGGGAGTGACCAAATATTACTCTGAACTTGCAACCGTGGTAAAATAGTCTTCTTTTTAGAGTTGTTAAGATCCATAGTTTATTTTGGAGGGAAAATGTTCCTAAAGATCGCAAGTTTCGTAGGTGCTTTGCTGTTAGGTTTTGCTACCTATGTCTATTTTCTTCCTGCTGAAAAGACCATCTCGCGCGAAATCGTGATCCAAGCGACGCCAGATTCGCTTTTTCCCATGATCAATCACTCAAAGAAAATGAATGATTGGATGCCTTGGTTGGAATCAGATCCGGGTGTCAAAATGGTGTTCTCCGGGCCTGATGAGGGAGTGGGATCAAAGTCAGAGTGGGATAGTCCGGGAAAGATGGGTACGGGCAGCGCTGTTGTCATGGAAAGCAACCTAAATCAGTCTGTTAAGACTCAACTCACTTACACAAAGCCCATAGCGATGTCGCAGGTAGCTGAGGTGACTCTGACGCCTACCCAAGGGGGCACGAAGGTCACTTGGTCTGTCGAATGCCACAACAGTTTTTTCTTTCGTCTCATGGGAGTACTACTCAATGTCGACAAGATGGTTGGCGGAGAATTTGAAAAGGGACTGAACAAACTTAAGTTGATAGCAGAGAGCTCGAAATAGTTTCGGATCGACTTCGAATCCTGGTGAAATAAACATTTAACGATAGAGGGTGATAGGACATGAAAAAAGTTACGATGATTTTGCGAATTCTGATGGGGCTGATCTTTCTTGGTTCTGGCGTTGCCTTCTTCTTCACAACACCTCCTCCCCTCGAAGGGGCAATGGGGGATTTCTTCAAAGGCATGGCTGCAACCGGATATTTTTTTTACTTGTTAAAAGGTACGGAAATTTCCTGCGGACTTATGCTTCTGAGTGGCAGGTTTGTTCCTTTGGCGCTGGTGGCTCTAGCTCCAGTGATTCTTAATATATTTTTGGTCCACAGTTTTATGGCCCATGAGGGCTTGCCTATTTCTCTGGTGTTGGGCGCGCTAGAAATCTACCTTGCTTTTTTCAGCAAAGAATATAGCCCTGCAATAAAGCAACTCTTTGCTAGGAAGCCTCAAGACCACTAAAGGGACGACTCTTGCTTTGAAAGTTGGCAGAGACTTCCATTCCTAAAGGTGCATGAGACATGCTCTAGACTTGATCGGAAGTTTATGGGCTTAAAAGGGAATGAGGCAGCTCGCTGAGATTCTAAGAGACTGACATTCCTATATCCAAGGCTTTTTTGTATTAAAGCTTTGGATATCTCTGCTTTTGGCCCTCTAAGGGAAATGGCAACAATAAAAAATCTTCGTTATGTCTCTAACCAGAGGCGAAAATTTTGCTTTTTACGAGTAGCCCTAGCGGACTCGAGTCTAAGTCGAACTCCACCTGAAAACATCGGCATGACGGGAGAGTGGGTCCATCAACTGGGAATGTTGAGTTTATCCAAGCAGCAGGATGCAGTAGCAAGTTAAATAGAAACTTGGGATACCACGGAGTAGGGCTGGTGGACTAAGAGGTCCCAGCCATAAGGCAGGGACCTCCCTATAGAAACTTCGGTAAAGGTAAGAAAGGTCTAGGTAATCTTATTTCGCAGAGCAGACGTCTAATACGTCTTGCGGTCTGATAACAGCAAAGATGATCTGGTTTTGAATTTGGCCTGTGGTTTTTGGAACTAGTATCGCCGCAAAATAGTCATCAGTACACTGAGGGGCATAAGCGGTGCCATTTGCAAGAGCATCATCGGTCATTATTTTTACAGAAGCCGCATCGACTGGGCCTGTTCCATTGCCGGATTGTGGGTTGTTTTCCACAAGATTCCAGATGGCAGTCTGCACTTCCGACCAAGTGTAGGCATGTCCGCCAAGAGTTTTCCCATAGTACTTATTCAAAATATAGTTCACTTGTGGCATCGCGGTAGGATGCTCAACAAGTCCATCTCGATAAAGTCGGTCAAAGTCAAAGCTGGAAACTACGTCACCAGAAAAATCCGCGTTGCCGGAAGACCGATCGACATCCATGCAAAATCCTGGATAGGTCTTTTGCCCAGTTCCAAGGTCTAGCTTAGAAACAGTCCAAAGTCCTTGTTTAGCAGGATCCGTGTAACTCTGCGTCCACGCGCGTGTTACACCGCTTGTAAGTTTATAATTCATCGCTTGGGTAAGAGAAGTGGTGCAGTCGTTGTCAACAACAAAGTAGGAAATTGACTTCCCTTCCTTATTTCGAATCGCTAAAACAAGGTCTTCGCGGAGAGCCTCGAAGGTATTCGATTTACCACTCAATGCTTTCAATTGGGCCAATGTAAGCTCAAGAACTACCGACGAACCTGTGTAGGTAAATGAACCAAAAGTACCAGGAACTGATGCTGGAATCGAACCCGTGCCTTGCGCGGGAGCCGTTCCGTTAATGCGTTCATGCAAGCCGATAACATTAGCTGACCCAGAAACTTCGGTCGTGGTGACATTCTTGGCTTGATAAACGCTGGAATACCAGTGGCGAACCCATCCGAATTGCAATTCCTTCGAAGTCGCTAAGTTTACGCAGGAGTACAACGTCAATCGCAATTTTATGCTATCAACAGCCATCGCATTGTCGGCAGTCGGTGTAACAAATTCTGCCGCAGCGGTGCACTGGGGTGGCAATTCATTCTCAAATTTGAGACTGTTCGCGGTGATCTTGATATTGTTTACCACCTTGGTGTCAGTCCGAGTCAATTGGCTGTAACTGAAAGTGACTGTCAAATCGGTACCGCGACAAGCGCTCCCGAGGATGCAATTGTTGGAATCCACCGTTTGGGAGTAATTAACCAATCGGCGGTCGAGAAGTTCTCCTTTGTCATTCTTAGAGTCAAATACGCCCACTGCCAGACCGTTATTCGCAACAGTTGAATCCTGAACAAAATCATAACTAGTCTGAGGCATAGGCAGATTCACCAATGCATCGGCTACGAATTTCTTAAGCTTAAACGTGCAGCCCGCGAGGTCGCGAGCGATTTCGAACTTCTGATTGGCTACATCGGCAAATGAAATGGGATAAGTTTTGTCAGGACAAACCAAATCAATTTCTTTGGCCCAGGCGCCGATGGAATTAGCAAGATTTAAGCCAATAACGCTATCGATACCGAATGATATTTTTCGGTTTGATGCATTAGACTCTGGTGCCGCAGAACCCTTCTTTTTGGCACAACCACTGAATGGTAATAACATTGATGCACACAAAAGTAACCGCCCGATCTTCATGAAAAGCCTCTCTAAGGATGTAAATTTTATCCAAATACCATCGGTAAGTCAAAGATGGCATCCTAGAGGGAGTAGTCAATAGATTGACGCATCGGGAAGCCCCACAGCTGCACCCATCGGCCCAATTGTGACAGATAGGGAACCAATTTCGAGAGTAAAGAAAACTCCGGAAGGTGAGCATTTCTTGCTTCCTTATTATTGAAAATCTCTAACCTTGGCTTATGGGAGTCTGAAACGAAATTTCGACCAAATTGTTGAAAAACATTTGAATTTCAGGCGCCGCGTTTGCTCAGAGCCTCTGCTTCTCAAGTGAAATGCCATTTTTTTTTGAAAATCGTAAAAAAAAAGAGGCCCACTAGCAGGAGGCTCTCATTTGTTCGGGTTTTCAGCTATAAAGCGGTTTAGCGTTGAACGGGATGCGCCACGCAACGAAAGCCAACGAAGGTCTGACGTGGATCGGTCGAATGCATTTTGCGCGCAAGTTTATCTGGCAGATTTGGCACGTCGATTTTTGTGTAGATGTCTGTGGAAACGTCTGAGAAATTTCCACCACGAGCAAATTCTTTTCCAAAACTAGATGGAGGAATAACCCATTCTGATACGTTTCCGCCAAATTCCCAGATGGTTTGACCATTAGACAGCATGTGTGTTCGGTTCTGGACAAACTGTTCAGTCTCAGAGTCACCGATGCTTGTGGAAAGATCCGAATGGACATTCCAGATGTCAGAGACGGGCAAAGGGGCAGCACAATAATCTCTGGATTCAGTCCTCCATGCGCATACATAGTTACGCAAAAACGTCGCATCGTCTCGGTGATTGATATCTAGAATCCGAAAACCTTTGGAAAGTTCACCGGAGGCAACTTGCTTACCGCTCCAGTTCTCATAGGTATTGCTGATGCTCTCAGAAACGGTGTACCACTCGTATGACGAAATAAGAGAGTAGGAAAAATCGGGGCTCTTGATTCGGCTGCACGCATCTACAGCTTCCTGATAGGAAATCAAAATCCACGGCCTGCTTTTTGATGTGGTTGTGGGAATCGAGGTGGTGTCTGGACGCCAATCCCATTCCGCACTCCAATGACTGTTGACAACAAATCCAACATTTTCATCGGTCGGATGCTTCATCTCAATCTTTGCAATGCAAAATCCGCGGACTCCCTTTTGGTTACCGTCGACCAACTTTTCCCTATCGCCGGGAACGCCGGCATAACCTTCAGGGCAATTGCGCGGGGCAGCATAGGGCCCGTAGATTTCTCTAGTTAACGACTGCCGTGTCGAATTATTAGAAGATGCGTGGGATGGCTCCGCTTCGGCGCGGGCCGTCATTAAAAGAGAAGCAAGTGCAGCAATATACATAGGCAATTTCATAGAATTTTTCCTTTTTCAAAATGAACTTAAAGCCGGAGAAAAGAAACGAATCAAGGCCCGGTTGAAAACAGTCGGGGCTGTAGATATTGTTAGCAAGGAAGTCAACTCTCTTTCTGCAAGATAAGACCTGACCGTCGGCCTGTTTGAATCTCAGAATGCCAGGCTTAAATGGAAGCTTTTCTCCGTGATGGGGGAGCGCAAAAATGCTGGACTGAAATAGTGTGTATTTTCTCTCTTTGGAGATAGCTCTCCTAAAAAATCTGACCTGAGCTTAGACTTTAAGTAAAGCTCCGCCGGTGCCATTGTCTATGGTGGACAAGCCTATTGTATAGATTTTCTTTCAAACCAAACTCAAAAAGCTTCTCTTGACACCGCAGACGAGGTCCGGGTGGTTGTTCCTGCTCGATGGTGAGCAACTTGAAGTAACAGGCTGCTCCACCGCGACTGGTTATGACGGCGGCTATAGCCTTTCCTGTCTTCCAATAATGTCATAGATACAAGGCGGATCGTAAGACGCTGCATGATAGTTTTCCATTCGCGCCTGTGTCAACATGGTTCTCAAGGCGCAAAGCGCCTCATCATTCGCTTAATTCCAACTTGCAGTGAAACTAATAACGTCAATCTGATGATAGGCAGAGGAATCTGTAGTGGGATTTTCATCTTTTATGGTCTGAATAAAGTGGACTTCACGTGATCCTTGACAAGTGCTTGGCTGAGGCAGTGCCATCTGTAAGTAGTTTTCATTCATAATGGAAAAGCCATCGGCACCAGGTGTTAGAACGTAGCCATTCGCATACTGATCTATATAGTGGGTCTCTATCAAATTTCCGTTACAAAACTCTAGTGCCGTGGATTGAACCCTAAGTGGTTTTCCCTCGGCATCCCGGTATCCAAAGATATTTGTGGTGAATGGGGTGCCTGTAGTTAGCGCTGTTGGCATAATATTGGAACCATTTAGGAGAACTTGCGGGGTTGTAAAAGTTACAATCGGAAGTCTACCATCTGAGTAAGCCACCGTCGCTAGAATGCTTGCATCACCTTGGTCCGTTCCATAGTATTCTATGGAGTCGCTATCTCGAACAAAAGCCGTAACTTCTATGCATCGATTGATATAGGGATAATAGGAAATACTGGATTGATGGGATGCAGGGTCAATCGTACTAGTGGGAATACTAAACTGCGATGTTGTTGTCCAGGTGGATGTATAGAAAACGCTATAAGTTGAGCATATGTCGCGGATACTAATTTTATATTCGAGTACTTCCGAAGGATTGGGGTCTGTGCCTGTCAGGCTCAATACTAGGGGATCTGCATAATCAAGCGTTACAGTAGTGGGGTCAAGGGGAGCCCCATTTTTCTTAAAGACCAAATCCACTCTCGGTCTTACGGCAGACTTCGGAGTGATTTCCAGATAGTTACTCCAAACACCTTGACCACCTAAGATGTCGAATGCATTCGAAGCAGAAGTACGGGCAGACACGACGAGTCTAAAGCAATATCCCATTGTAGAACTGAGTAAGTCCGCAGGAACAGGGATAGAAATTAAAGAGCCAGCGGCCACCCAGCCAGAATCTGCATTGGGCACAGGCGCACCTAGCATGGAGTATGGTGAGCCATAGGGCGCTTGTTGGCAGGTATTGGTGATCACAGCGCGAACCCAAGGTGCTGTCGTCTGGCTCGATTCATTGATTATAACTGCCGGTAGATAGAACTGAAAATTGGTTCCTGGATAGGCAAAGAGCGTATCCCATTGCCCCTTAAATCCATTGACGAGATTCATTTGACTAAAATTGATCGAGCTAACAGGGGTGTAGCCGCTTGGTGCTGTATTGATATGGGTTATGATATAGCCGTCTCCCTTATCGGCATTTCCTGCTACGTTGACACCGTCGTTGTTTCTAGCGCTCACCATAACCATCGAGCATGGGGATGATGCAAGTAAAGTATAATTACTTGCAGAACTACTGGTCGACCAATCAGAGACTAACTCCGAAGACTTGTTACCAAAACAATCATCATGAAGGATTTCAAATCTATATTGTATTTCGTTATAGTTGCCGTAGTACCCACCACCCATAAGGTTGGCTTGAAAACTCATAGCCGAGCCTACCTTATATATGGCACCAAAGCTATCGTACTGCTGAGGGCCGGTGCTCATAGTATTGAAGTAGGAACTCAATTCGATACGTGACTTGTTGCGAATGAGTCCTGGTAGAGCGACGTCTATGTCATGTTGCAAGTCTAATCGACCATTAGTAATATCATAGATTCCATCCCCGTTGCGCAGAGCTAGAAATAAGGACGTCGAACGATTATTGTCTCCCATGCAGCCATAAACATAGCTGGGTAATTTAAACGTGTACGATGTAGTAATGTCAACATAGTCCGTAGATAAAGGCATTCCATAAAACTCAAGATTGCTGCTTGATGTATTGTAGTAGCATGTACTACTCGAGAAAAGCTTCATCTGGGTCATGGTTGGATACTTTGCTTTAATAGCGGATAAGTCTAGTGTGATGTTTTCATTTGTTAGAAAATAGGAAGCATCATCAAAGCCATCTAAAGTTACAGGTGCCGTTATAGGGATATTGAGATCGCTAACAAACGTAGAAATTCTTGAGCTGAAATCACCTGCATTCTGACCCATGTATTCTAAGCCATCAGCATCACGTACGGATCCCACTAAGAAAACACAGGTTGAAATTCCTGAAGCGGAACTAACCATAACGTCTTGAACAGTGGGGGTGAAGGAGAAGCTTCGAGAAGATCCCCAATTTCTAAGTATGGTTTTGGTTCCATTGCAGCGATTTTCTTTTTCAAATTTATATTCTAAGTTTGAGGTAACAGGAGCTGTATCTACGTTTTCAATGTCGTATCCAAGAGCAGTAACGGTTACAGATTTTCCTACTCTGAGGATGTCGACGGGATAGTCCATTTGGGTTGTACTTACCTCACCGACCACCATTTTAATAATGCGAGGGGGGATTTTGCCAGGATTTACTATAAAAATGGGTTGCTTTCTTCTGGCGCGCTCGCCCTTCTCACCACGCATGATGGAAGTCTTGTCTTTTAGATAGCTATATAAATAGCTTGGGCAATTGTTGTTAGGAACATCAGGGATGGTGGCAGACCATGAAACTGTGGATCCACTGCTTGCATTGGGATTAGAGGAAAGATACATATTTGAACTTAAAAGCAGCGTTTCGGTGTTGTCGCATTCAGAAACCATTTCAAACATCACATCTTCATTCACATTTGAGGTGTTGGCCTCTATGTTTAGTGTGGTTCCAGCAACTAAAATTCGTTCTTGGAAACGTCCATCTAGATTTCCATAGTAGGCAGATCCAGATAGGAAATTAACCGAATTGATATAGCCGTAAGTGTAGTCGTAGGGGTCATTTACATAAAGCGGATAGACACGGTAGAAATCTCCATTTTCTGGAGAACCTGTATCGTTTACGCCATCATTGTTACGAATGGATATCTTTAATTTTAAACACTGATTGACATCAGTTGCATCAAGAACAGGCTGAACTATCATTTGCGAGTCCCAATCTTTCTTTAGAACTTCTTGGCTAGCACCGCCGCAACCTCTTAAAAATGACACTCGGGTTTGAGTGTTTTGCGTGACGCCATTGGGCGTGATGTAGAGATAGATGCTGTTATTTACAAAATAATAGGAATCGGAAGGATCATAATTTAAGTAAAAAGAGACTCTTTCTTTATTTATATTAGTCGGCGCTGGGGTAAAGGTTGGAGTACAGTATGGAACGGTATCCGACGTATACGCCCATGCCAGATTTCCTCCAGACATTTGGCTGGAGGTTGGGCAAACTGACAGCGTTGAGGGGATTCGGCAACTTTTGCTACCAAGTTGGTCTTGAAACTCGGGGCCTATGGCTACGCTCGCAGCATAGAAATCCAACGAACTCGACTGCGCTCCAAGTGTCGTAGAATAGGTCATAGCGTTACAGTAGTTAAAGCTACAGGCTTTGGGTTTGTCGGCTTTAGCGCAAGGGTCATTGAACACCTGAACGGCAGATGTCGATCCTGAATCCGCTACTGTTTTTTGAATCGAAACCGTATATTTTGTTGCATCGACTCCTAAGTCTTTGCTAATCGAAGCCGTGGTTGACGCAATTGTGTCCTGATAGATGGTCGCCATTGCTTGTGATTCTTCGGCCATCATGGATACTTGGTTCAATCCTTCGACGGTACCTGCGGAAACAGCAACATACATTTCTGCCGCTATGTCACCGGAATAGTTTTGGGAAATCGCTTCAAAAGAACTTGCTTGAATTTGATTGATGATCGAAGACATTTCAGAAACTTCCACATGGGACATTTCATTTAAGCTTGCAACGGCTCCTTCGGAAACAGATCCAATGAGATCTTTTACCGCTATGGAACTATGAAATGTCACTTGGGAAATAGCTGTGATAAAGGAACTTGAAACATCCCCGGCTGTTTGTGCGATGTCACTGTTTTGAAATATTTGGGAAATGCCGGTCATGGTTCCTTTGGTAAGACTTTTAATAACGTCAGCAGTCGATTCAGAAAGACCTGCTGCCGCTATATTTTCTAGAGTGGATTTAGCAATGATACTTGTGGCAGCTCCTATCATTTCTAGCGGAATTCCTGATGTTGAGATGGAGCTTGCTGCCTGTGCGGAAACCTCAGAGGTGGCATCAATGAGTTCTTCTGTTGAAGGCGACATGGATTCTTTAAGTTTGCCTATGGCTTTCATGGTGCCACCAGCTATCGCTTTCAATTTTTTCAATTTATATTGAACGTCTGCAGAGCCATTTAGGCCAAAGGAAAGAGAGTCGCTCTCAAATGACGTGGAGAGTCTGTTAGCTAAAGCTCCTTTCGTAACTGCTGAAGTTGCAATTGCATAGGGGTTGTTAGATGCGGCTGCTAAGGTTAAATTTGATGATTCTATAGCCAATGAAGCAGAAAGAGAAACCTCTGTCTTTGCAGAAGACACAATACCTTTGACTTGGGCCAGGTTAAATCCTTGGGCAAAAAGGTCGTCTTTGAGACTTTCAATCATCAAGTCGCCCGCCAAGGAAATCTTTTTAGAATCCGACAGGTTGGTGAGACCAGCAAGTGAGAGTTTGCTTGTTTTACTAAGTTGAGATGTTCCTTGAAAACTACATCCTGATGCGATCAGAATAGAAAGCCAAATAGTTTTGCTTGTCATCGAGTATCCTCCCAACTTAAATTCCTATAAGGACTATCGGGAGCTATGGATGCAAATTTATAGTTTTTTTTAAATATTTTTTGTCATCTTCAAAACTCCGTAGGTGGCTCCTACAAGGAAGGACAATTATTTGTGTAAACAGACACTTGCAGCGCAATGAGGGATTCTATTTATTGCGCTAAAACTGGGTGTATCTATGTAGCAGCTTCTACGTAAAGAATTTGAAAATGATTATTACTTAATTCTTACCAGGGGCTCGAAGGGATTTACTCCGAGGTTTTTCGATAGTTACTTCTACCAAGGATTTTCTCCTAAAGCATCTGGATTTGGGGCCCATCTCCAACTTCATCTTGAAACATCGTCAAAGTCGGGAATGCTTTTGAGAGAGAGGTTTTAGCGTTAGGTAGATCTTGAGGCTCTGCAATCAAATGGACGTTAGGCCCTGCATCGATGGTAAACCATGCCTTAAACGATCCCTTTTGGCGTTCACGACGAATCCAAGAAACGAGGTTTAGAGTCTCTTCGCTGAGATAGCTAACGGAAGGAGTAGCCGTCATAATAATGGAATGCATCTCAAGGGCATCAGCTTCTATTAAGGGGCCAAGTCGCAGGAGATCTTTTTCTTTGATGGCCGCAAGCATGGCTGATTGACGTTCCTGAAGGACAGATAGTCTTGGACGAAACAGGGGCGAAGTCCATGCAGCTGCATGAGCTTCCGTGGAGGAGATTGCTTTGGTCTTGTCACTTACTATTAGAATCAGGTTTGCTAAGGGCCAATGGTTCGCAGAAAACTTTGGGGAGATGATTTGTTGCTCCGAAGTGTCACCTTTTAGCCATTCTACGTAGCCCCCGAAAAGACTTCGTCCGGCGCTTCCCGAACAAAGTCTCGCCAAATGGGAGAGTCTCGTTTTGGAATAGCCGTTTCTTTCGAGCTCCTCAAAACTTCGAGATCCGGTCCAACAGGCTATGCTTGCAATTGTTAGGGCGGCCATGCCTGATGCTGACGAAGCAATTCCGCACGACTTTGGAAACGTATTATAAGTGTCGATGGTAATTCTGCTTTTTAAACCTGTTTGCTCCCGGAGCAAATCTAAAGCTTTAAATATTTTTCTATCACTAGAAATAGTTCCATCAAATAAAACTTGATCCGTCTCTGAAAGGGAAGCTTTAGTTACGGTCTTTGCGTGTTTCAAAGTCATGGAAAGCGAGTTTCCAGCTGGCCACTGCGTTAAAGGGTCAGACTTGCCCCAATACTTTAAAAAAGCGATGTTGGATGGTGCTTGGACTTCAATTTCAAAGGCCATATTTTAATCCTTCCCCAGAAAACGTAAAGTCTGCTCTACGCCAGCCAAAATTTTGAAACACCAAGCGAGCCTCAGTTGGGATATTTCCAACCACTATTAGAGCATCTTCGCCACCAGCCCCCGTGAGTTTCCAGCTCCATTGGCTGAGATTCTGATGGGGTTTTAGCGCCTGACTAAGTTCCCGAGGAAACCTGGGAGCCCCATCAAAAAAAAGTCTATGGGCTTCTATTTTTTCTAAAAGAATAGGGAAATCGCTTCCAAGCCAAGCATCGGTAAGATCTTCTGAAACGGCCTGTAAACTATGGGAATCCCTGTTGCTAGTGAGCCATTGAGAAACGGATTCAAGGGTTTCGCGCGTGGGAGCACCTTTGCCGCCAACCAGCATTTGAATGCGCTCTAGGTGGCAGCTTTTAGTCTGTTTCGAGGATTTGGGCCAAATGTCCTCATCGATGGTCATTTCGACAAGTCCCCCCAATGCTTGAGTTAAGGTGTCATAACCTGAGGCTTGGCCTTGCGCTCTTTTTTGATCTTTGTAGGCGAGCTGAGCGATATCTAACATAGA
Source organism: Pseudomonadota bacterium (assembly GCA_037142195.1). Taxonomy (GTDB): domain Bacteria; phylum Bdellovibrionota_B; class Oligoflexia; order Oligoflexales; family CAIMVM01; genus CAIMVM01. The sequence continues at coordinate 26,051 of JBAXBA010000013.1, read as the reverse complement.
ACAATCTAGATTTAGGTGCTTTTGCAAGGCCGCAAAAAGGCTGAGCCTCAACGCGGAAGAAGAGCCTATCCCATAGTTGATTTCTATATCGGAATTTATCTTGATTTCTAAGGGAGGCAGTTTGCCAAAAACGGATTCAAAATATTTTAAACTTTGACAGATGAAGTCGGGGTCGTCTTCGCGATAATATTTTTTTTTTGCCCAGAGATCCGAGATGATGGAAGTCTCCTTTGTACTTTGAAGAACTTCCACCGCTAGTCTTTTATTAAGGGTGTGTGCAAGCGCACGTCCACCATTTAATACGGCATATTCTCCTGAAAGCATAATCTTGCCGGGTGAGGAAGCCACGGTCATATATGATTCTTTCTAAGTAACTGCAGATTTTTGGAATGAAGATCCATATGCCCTTTTTGGATTCCTTCACAGGCCAGGGCACGAAGCGCCGAAAGATTCTGGGCGAGTCCGACCGCAACGATAATTTCAGAAAGTTCTTTTGCGTTGGGAAATCCTAGTATTTTGAGTGAGGCACGAGCAGTGGGATGAAGGCGCGTAACTCCGCCAACCGTGCCTACGGCCATGGGCACTTCTAAGACGCCCTTGAGATTTTGCTCAGAGTCTAAAGACCATTCGGCTAAGGGTTCATAGGAACCATTGCGTGCGGCCCACGCATGGCAACCGGCCTCGGTAGCACGCCAATCGTTGCCCGTAGCAATGACTACGGGATCGATGCCGTTCATGACGCCTTTATTATTGGTGGTAGCTCGATAAATATCATGTTTTGCAAAAAGCCAAGCTTCTCGAATGCCTTTTGTGACTTGCTCCCCACGATACTCTGGGCGCTCAAAAGCGCATGCTGGTATAACACATTCCGCGCGAGCTCTGCGGTGTATGGTGAGGTTTGTCAAAATTCTCAGGCCCGTCTCGACGCCAGGGATGAGTTTGCCAATCACCTTCGCTAGTTTTTCACATACGGTATTGACAATGTTAGCACCCATTGCATCCCGAGTATCAATGGAAATATGGATGATCATCTGATCAAGTTCAGGAAGTGCTCGCCACTCGATATCTTTAACTCCCCCGCCACGCTCGATCAATCTCTCTAAACCGCGATTGGCAAATTCTATGAGATCAGGCTTTGCCGCAATTAAGAGTTCTTGGATTTCGGCTTTATATTCAGGGCGCATATGCTCGAGCTTCAATTGAAGTTGGCCGGTCATAATGGGTTCTGTGCTGCTACATTTAAATCCACCACCTACGCGAGCAAACTTTGCTCCATGGCTAGCAGCAGCTACCACACTAGACTCTTCTACAGCCATAGGAATGAGGTAGTCTTTTCCGTTGATTAAAAAGTTAGTCGCAATTCCTAAGGGTAAGGAAAACGTTCCCACAGCATTTTCTATGAATGTGTCGGTCAATTCTTTGGAAATAGCGCCAAAACTTTGAATCACTGCTAGATCTTCTTGATCGAACTTTGCAAAAAGTCCCGTAGCCTGGGCTCGTTCGCCAATAGGTAAGGAGTGAAATCCCGGAAGTCGGGACGTTTTTTCTAGGCCCCAATAGGTTTCGTGATTCATTGGTTTATCGCTCATAGGTATCCATTATTGGTAAATCAACAGGAGATTGATTGATAAGACTAGACAACGCATTTGCATACGGCGGACCCAAGGAAAGTTTTCCTTTCAATTCGGGGATCGACTTAGAGTTGGTTGCCCAAAGAACGCGACTAAGTGATTCTGCCCAACGATGGAGTAGATCTAACGCGGAAGCTTCCGATTCCAACGCCGATTTGAATAGCGGCAATCCTACTCCTACCATATTGGCGCCTAAAGATAGCGCCTTGGCTGCCATCATTCCACCGCGCATCCCACCGGTAGCAATCAGTTCCACATGGGAATCCATAAGCCTAATGGCAGCTAATGCGTTTGCTGTAGGAATTCCCCAGTCTCTAAACTCATGCCCCAATTCTTTCATAAGCCTAGATTTACCGCGAAGACTTTCAATCCATCCCCATGATGTGCCCCCACTGCCACCCACATCTAGGGCTCGCACACCCCCTAAAATGAGTTCTTTAGCTGTAATAGGATCAAGTCCCGAGCCGACTTCCTTCACAATGACGGGAACTCCCAGTCGTTTTTTAATCTCTAGGATACGATTCAGGGCTCCAGCCAGCAAACGATCGCCTTCTGGTTGAATGGCTTCTTGAACCAGATTGATATGGATAGCTAAGGCATCAGCTTGAATCATTTCAACTGCTCTCAAAGCATCGTCAAGTGAGCCTCTAAGGAGTTGAGAGATGCCTAGGTTACCTATTAAAAAAAGGCTAGGAGCATGGCGCTTGACATTAAAGACATCAGCATGTTCGGGATGCTCGAGAGCGATTCTCTGACTCCCTACTCCCATGGGGATATTGAGTTCTGCGGCGGTTCGGGCGAGTCGACGATTGATTTCGGTGCCGCGCATAATGCCGCCGGTCATGCCGGTAATGAGAAATGGTAGCGAAAATTTACGACCTAAAAATGTGGTTTCAAGAGAGATTTCATGGAAATCAAAACTCGGGAGGGAAGTGGGCTTAAAATAAAGGGATTCAAACCCGTTTCTTTTTGCTTCCGATTCCACATCAACTTTGCGGCAAAGATCGATGTGTTGCTCTTTTCTTAACAAAGCCAATAGCGCTTCTAAATCTGAGGAGGTCTGAGGGAATTCGATCTTGACGCGCCGTCCTTCCGGGGAAATGTTGGCAAGGCTTAAGTCTATGGGGATTTGTTTGCCACCGCATTGCACAGATAGTCCCGCTGTCCCTTTAGGTATTTGACCTTCAAGAATCAGTTTCGTGGTGGAAATTCCATGCAGGTATCCAGACCCACCATGCCAATGAAGGGATAGGGGAGGGCTTACTTCAACTTCATTTAATTCAGTCAGCGTCATATACGATCCAAAGTGGCGTTATTTCTAGCATATAAGTTCACATAGGAAAAGCACTTTGGAACGTGAATTCATTTTAAACGGGAATCCTTTTGCGTCGGATTTCCTTGGGAAAGCTTTCTTAGGCATATCTATTGTTTTATTGATAAAAAAGAGCCCCCATAGGGGCTCTCAAAGTAGAACTTGGCTTTGAGTTTTAATTTCTACAAAAAGTTAGAATAATCCAGAAGAATCGGCTGAACCTTGCCAATATCCGCAGCAGTTGGAGCGTACATGGAAAGATTGGGTGAGCCCCCTTGAACCCAAGCTCTGTGCCAAACCATAGCTAGGAAATCTGAAGCGATTCCGATTCTTTGTACTAAAATTTCATTGAATTTATCTGCGATTTCATCAGGTGAGCGACGTGCTACTTCCATGTCAAGGCCAGAATTCTTTCCACCTTGATTAGCATTTGGCTTTCCATTGTTGCCTTGATCCATAAGGGCAAATTTGCGGTCCATATCAAGTACCGTCTTCATTTTTGAATTGGATTCTGCAGAAAGCATAAAAGACCATTCGACTGGCATCCAAGTTTCCACTTTAACGCGATTCGTAGCTGCTGCAGCCTGGCTTAAAATGGTCGTTGCTGGTTTAGCATTCATAGCATAATCATAGGCCTGGCGATCAAATCCATGGGGCTGAGCATCTACAAGCTTAGATTCAAAAAAAGCGTGGACTCCTTTTTGTGAGGTGTCCCCGCCATCATAGTTTTTTGTTATATGAAGTGGTTGCGTCATATCGCCAATAAAGTGAGCTAAGATTCCTGAGTAAAGTAAAGAAACTCTAACTTGCTCCACAATCTGATCTTTACTCGCATTAGAATCTTGGAGGGCTTTCACTTTCTTAAAGCTTTGTACCAGTAGATCCGTCATTTGACCGATCCGCCACGGAAGAGAGCCTGTTGCGGAAAGAATTTTATCAGTTGGAGCAGCGACTTTGCAGTCTAACTTATCAGCCATTCCTGATGTAGGGCAAAGTTTCATAATAAGTTTTGAAGCATCGCCTATTCTAAAAGGCAGGGTATTAAGGTCGATAGCATCAGGCGACATAAATTCAATGTCAAGAAAATGCGCAGGACTTAAACTTGCAACGATTTCTTTAGGCTGTCCGCCCTTCCACTGATTGTCAGGAACCAAAGCTAATGCAGCTAAGGAGTCAGCATTTGACAAAAAAGCTGCCGTCAATTCTGGATTGTTAAATCTATCTTGAGCGACTTTCACTGCTGTTCTAGCAATGATTTGGTGACCGGCCTGCCCCCAGGCGAAGGCGGTATTTCCATGGGATCCAACTAAAAGAAATGCACAGCACAACTGAACTAACGTTCTTGTCGACATAGTCTCTCCCCAATACATTTTTAAACACACCCAAGTTACATATATCCTAGGATGACATCTCTTTGCAAGTAAGAATCAGATTAAGCTATGGGTCTAAAAGTATTAAGGTTTAAAAAACCTTCCTAGACCCGTAATGTAATCCCGCAAAATAGTTGCAGATTATTGAGGCGCAGCCAAAACCTTACGAGGCGGTATTTAGGCTTCCCCGCTTAAAATTGCGATCCAGAGGGCATCGGATGGCCTATTTTTCTTAATAGTGTCGACAGTATGAGGTCCTTCGGGAAGAGGTAGATATAGGCCTCCCTTCCTGTCAACGGAAGAGGCCTTCATTTATAGGATAGGATGAATGCAGGATTTAGTTGAGACAGAGGATGCCTGACGAAGCCAAGACGTTACTTTTGTCTCCAAGGCAGCTCATGGTTACTAAAGAAGACTGTAAAAAACCCGGATGGCATATAGGCAGATGGTTATGAAAAGGCAAAGGACTCTTCTGAGGGATTTCATCAGTTTGCGGGCAAAATCCGCGGGGCCATTCCTTGGGAGGGGAGCTTGCAGGTCTGGCGCTATCTATGAGCTCACTGTGCTTGGCGGAATGGAGCCCGCTAAAGGCGGCAAGGGCATTTTAGCCAAGGCTGGCAAAGGTTCATTTGTGTAGACCTGAGAATGCTGGCATTTGGCCAGTATGCTAGCGAGTTAGAAACCAAGACCGGTGGTTTTATCTCGTTGAAGAGGTAAAATAGAAAGACAAGGGAGATTCTATGATCGAAGTCACCGCGCTGTCAGTTTCCTATGATGAGTTACCGATTTTACAGGGTACTTCTTTTTCCATAAAGACCGGCGAAAGAGTCTCGATCGTCGGGCCTGGTGGGAGTGGCAAGACTACGATATTGAAAGCAATTTGTGGTCTAATACCCTTTGATAGGGGGACTACTAAAGTTTTTGATAGAAATTTGGAAACTTCGACCTTAGCCGAACGTAATCTTCTGATGAAGCGAATCGGCGTTGCCTTTCAGCAGGGCGGCCTTTTTGATTTTATGACAGTTCGTGAAAATCTAGAGTTTGCTATGATGCATATGACCGAAAAGTCTGAGGTCGAGCGAAGCACGATGGTCGATGAACTTTTAAACGCGGTAAAGCTAATCCGCACCAAAGAAATGTACCCCTACGAGCTTTCTGGAGGGATGCAAAGGCGAGTTGGTCTTGCACGTGCAATGTGCACAGATCCAGAGATTGCATTATTCGATGAACCGACGGCTGGCTTAGATCCTGTAACTTCCACGATCATTCTGAATATGATTGGACAGCTAGGGGGAGCTGAGAATAAAAAAACCTTGGTGATTGCGACTTCGAATGTGGAAATTGCCTTCCGATTTGCAAGGCGACTTATTCTCATTAATGAAGGCAAGGTTCATGCTGACGGCGATTGGGCGGACCTTTTAAGGAATGGTGATGATTGGACCAAGTACTTTTTAAGTGTAAGATTTAAGGGGCTATCCAAAGTTTATTTGGCTGGTCTTAATTTGCCTCCAGAGTTTATTCAAAGCTACGGCATTTAGTCCTTGTAAAATGGGCCAACCATTGAGTAAACATAGGTCCAAACAGAATTTTAGTTTCTATATTGTTTCTAAAACCAAAGAGAATAGTAAATATCTCTCAAAGGATTTCCTTAATGCTTCCCTTATTGTCTTCACTACTTAGTGTTTTGCCTTTAAAAGTAGTCTATGGAATGAGCTATTTATTGGGTTTTATCGCCTATAAAATTCTACGGATTCGGCGCAGCCTCATCTTGAAGAACTTAGATATAGCATTTCCCGATAAGTATACCAAAATAGAAAAAGACGAAATTGGTTTTAATTCAGTGGTCTCGTTTATATTTACGGAACTTGAGCTTTTAGCCTCAAAAAATGGCAAGCTTTCAGAATCTGTCACATTTGCGAATTCGCATGTTTTGACGGATATTTTGAAACGTGGTCAAGGTGCCTATGTATTGTGTATACATATTGCGAGTTGGGAAGCTTGCGCAGCAGCAGTAAATAGGAAAATTGGCAGGGCCCATCTTATTGTTAAAAAGGTAGGTGGTGTGAAAACGGATGCTTTTGTCAGAAAGATCCGAGAAGATAATGGTTTTTTATCTATAAAGCGGGAAAAAAAGGGTGACGCCTATAGAGCGATTGGAGACATTATCGGAAGAGGCGAAATCGTAGGATTCGTAATGGATCAGGCTAGGCCGGGCGAGCCTGAGTTGCCTTTTTTTGGTCGTCCCGCAAAAACAAATACAAGTTTTTCTGGTATCTGGAAAAAAATTCCAGCTCCCATTGTGCCTTGTTGGAGTCGGCGGACGGAAATAGGAAAATATGAGGTTTTTTTTGGAGAGGAAATTCATCCCGTCGTTACAGGCAACGACAAGGAAGACAATATCACTCAGTCGCTTCAGTTTAATAGAGTAGTAGAAGATATGATTCGTCAGTGTCCGTCACAATATTTTTGGCTCCACAATCGCTGGAAACTCTAAACAGAGGTGGCAATAGGCTCTTGAGTGACCCTTTGGATTCTCACAGTTCTTTTGCTTGGGATAAGGGCATTGATAGACCTCTTTATTTTTAATGAAAGGCCTGCTTAGGAAGATGAAATAATGCCTATTTACGGTTTTGATACGCTTAGGACGTTTGAGGCCTGAAAGATAAATTATGAATTCGGTGTGCGGATGCTACAAAAAACTCAATGTTTTTCACGAGATGGATGTTGATCAATAAAGCGGCAATGAGGTATTGAGATGTGCACGAAAGGAGGAGTTTTTTTTCTTGTCTTGCACTCCTATTTTAAGTTACTTTCTCCGTCCCATTTCGCCGCATTCCCCCCTATATCCCTGCGGTGGGATGGGAACCTTACTACGGTTCCGTAGTGTAATGGATAGCACGAGAGCTTCCGAAGCTCTTAGTTTAGGTTCAAATCCTAACGGGACCACCATTGAGCTTTCAAGTCCCTTATTTTTCAGTTTGTTGTCCAATTATTGTAATTAATGTTATCCTAAGGTGTAGATGCAAGAAACGATTGTTTCTAGTTTTGGCTAAACGACGTCTGATTGATGTGAGGGATTGTTTTAAAATGTCATGAATCCCTTTCCAGCTTATTCAGGTTTGTTAGGAATGGGGCTAAGAGTCTGAGGTCGATTTGTTACGAAAAGGAGTCCGCAATGGCTAATATGTTCCAAGCAGAGAAAATGCCAAAGCAACTAAAGGATAGATGGCCTTTGTTGCCGAGAATTGGCTTAGTCGTGGATTTTGCAGGTACCAAATATAGTTACAAATATGTTTCTGTAGTCGAAACTATGGCTACCATGCTCTCTGAGGGACCCATTACATTGTCGCGATTTAAAAAGTTGATCAGTACACAGTTTAAAGAGATAGAGTTTCCGTCCATGAAGGCATCTCAGGTTGTGGACACAACAGCTAAATCCCACGGAACCATCCAAACATCGAATTTAGACACGTAGCAGTGATCTGCAAATAGAATCTACTGCAACAGTTCCGAGGTGACGGAAATATAGTTTCCCACAGAGGTGATGCCGATACTTTTCAAGGCTTCATGCCACATGTTTTGAGGTGAGGTGGAAAAGATAAGGGATTTGTCCCAAGGGATTTCAATCCACCAACCCTCAGCCACTTCTTTATCAAGCTGCTCAGCACTCCAACCTGAATATCCCAAAATAAATCTAAAAGGCAATGTCGTTACAAAGCGATCTAATTCTTTGTCTGCTTCCGTAAGCTGTTCGAAATGCTGCCATATGATATCTTCGGTAATCATGGGATTTGCGGTTGTGATAATCCCTTCGCGAATAGGCAGCTGATCCTCATCGGACTCATTCCACTCGATGCCAAGCTCATTAAGCCTATGAGTGTCACAAAGTAGGAAGCCTCGTTGCTCATCTACAGGGCCGCCATACCATGCGTTATATATTGCGGGACCTAAAGACTTTTCGCCTAAATACACTTCGTCGAGATTTAAATCTCGCGGCTTGTTAAGGACAAAACCAAAAGCGCCATATTGATCATTTTCCAATAGAAGAATCACCGTTTCCCGAAAAATCGTGTCGAGCATATTGGGGCTTGAAGCAATAAGTCTTACCTTGTGCTGCATGGGACGTCCTTAACTGAAGTGAATCCGTCGATTTCTAAATTGTAATCTAAATGACATAACTTCACAAATGGGAGGTGCTTAATTAAAAGACAAAGCTTTAGGGATGAAAAATGTAGCAGAACTTTGATGGAAATTACTATAATCGCTCGGTCTTCAAGTTAAAGACCTAGTGCTGGTAAATGGGAAGTTGATCATGAATCGGGGGATGACCGCTGTTCAGAAGCTGCTTTGACTGCAATAGATACGGAACCGATGCGAGACTCTTCTACAGCAAAACATTACCTCCGCTTTCAAAGTCTTTGAAGCGCCAATCTCTAGGTCGGTAGCGGTCTAGAGTTGAAGCAGGGAGCATCACCCACAAAAAGCAGACTTAAAGTGGAAGCGTGATGGATTTGTTGCGGCAGGGACAATTAGAGGTTAATCCCGTAATAATAGCGGCATAGATCCATCTATCATATGGATGGTTAGCGTCCACAATATCTATTTTAGTAATAGAATGTGAAATGCGACAACTATGAAGGAACAATGAGGAGACACGATGATCTATTTTCCATTTGCAGACTATTGGTGGGTTTACGGCCTTTTTTTAATTTTAGTGGCGAGTCTGATTACACTCGACTTAGGGGTCTTTCATAAGAAGAGCCATGAGGTTGGTTTTAAAGAGGCCGCTACCTGGAGCGTGGTTTGGGTTACTCTTGCACTCATTTTTAATGTCGGGTTTTACTATTTTTCACTTCACGAGTTTCGAACTGACTCTCGCTTCTTGGCGCTTGCGAACTTTAGTCCTGAAGGGGTAGCGAAGCAGTTAAGTCTCGAGTTTCTTGCCGGTTATGTGGTTGAGAAGACTTTAGCGGTTGATAACCTTTTTGTTTTCGTCATCATCTTTAGCTACTTTTCTATCCAGCCTAAATATCAGCACAAGCTGCTTTTTTGGGGCATCCTCGGAGCCTTATTTTTTAGGGCGGTATTTATCAGCATTGGTGCTGTTTTGATGCAGTATCATGAGGTTGTAGTCTTATTTGGCGTGTTTTTGATTTTCACGGGGTTGAAGATAGGTTTTTCAAAAGACGAAGAAACAAACCCAGGAGATCGCCTTTTTGTAAAGTGGCTCAGAAAAATACTTCCCATGTCGACCCGTACCGATCATGGTCACTTTTTTGTCAGAGAAAATTCAGTTTGGAAGGCCACGCCGCTCTTTCTGGCTCTCGTTGTGATTGAAGTGTCCGACATCGTTTTCGCGGTAGATTCCGTACCGGCGATATTTGCAATCACCAAGGAGCCGCTTGTCGTCTTTACATCTAATGTATTCGCAATTCTTGGTATTAGGTCCCTTTACTTTCTCTTGGCAGGGGTTATTAAAAAGTTTCACCTTCTCAAATATGGTTTAGCTGTCATATTGGTGTTTGTCGGACTGAAGATGGTTTGGCTTAATGACCTTTTTGATGGCAAGTTTCCCATTAGTTGGTCTTTATTGATTATCTTTGGCGTGTTACTTTTAACCGGCGTATTGTCAGTGCTATTTCCTCCTGCAGAAGACAAAGGACGTGAATGACTCGAGTGAGAAGAAGTATCGCTGAGGAGCTGAGGACTGTTCTCCCCATTCTCCAACAGGGCCCTATTTCCATAGGTGCTCTGCTCTCAGCCTTCGGTCACAGGGGCCTTGCCCTTTTGTCTGCAGTGGTTTCCACTCCCTTCCTTCTTCCTATTCCGATTCCTGGGCTTTCTTCAGTTTTATGTTGGATTATTATTTTTTCAGGTATGAGTATCACGGTAGGTAGACTGCCTAAATTGCCTGAACGTTGGGTAGCGAAAAAGATAACTTTTCCTAGCCAATTCTTTGTGCGCTTGGAAGCCTATGCCGAAAAACTTGAAAAGTTTATAAAGCCAAGATTTTATCCTAAGAGCCATTTATTTGACCGCCTAGTCGGAGTTGCCATCATTCTAGCGGGGGTTGTTTTAGGCCTTCCCTTACCGCCAGGAGGTAATGTGCTGCCCGCTATTTCTATAATTCTGCTTTGTGTGGGTTACCTGGAGTCAGATGGATTAGCTGTAATGTTGGGAGGCGGGCTATTGGTGGCGCTTCTTGGAGTTTTAGTCTTTATGGCAGATTGGATCGCAAAATATGTGGGCTCACTTTGGGGGTAATCCATGAATTGGCTTAATTATCATCATCTGTATTATTTCTATGTTATTGCCCAAGAAGGCAGTGTCACGAAGGCGACAAAAAAACTTCGCTTAGCACAGTCAACCTTGTCTACCCAGTTGAAACAATTTGAAGATGTTATTGGGCATGAGCTCTTTGAGCGTAAAGGCAAGAGTATTTTTTTGACAGATATGGGCCGGCAGGTTTTAGAGTATGCCCATGAGATTTTTTCATTGGGTCAAGAATTGAAAGATTCGCTTTCCGATAGGGATAAACTAGGAATTGTAAAGGTTCAGATTGGTATCATAGACTCCATTCCTAAATCGATTTCTGAAGGTCTACTGGACTATATTTTTTCCATTGAAAATGTTGCAGTTCGCCTCGAAGAAGGAACTGAAGAAAGCCTTATAGAAAAACTTGAAGATCATGAAATAGATTTGCTGATTTCAGATAGAAAACCTGAAATGAAGAAGAATCGTCGTTTGATTTGCAAAGAACTACATGAAATGGAGTATTTTTTTGGGGCCCACAGAAATTTAAATTTTGAGACATTAGAACAAGCTGTTTTGAGGGGCAACTTTGTATTTAGGCTGCCTTACGACCCTGGTCTTGATGTCTATGAGGCCGCAGTTGCTGAGGGCAAAGCAACTTCCAGGGTTTTGGCAGAGCTTCATGATGCGGAAATACATCAAAGACTCATTAAGTCAGGCAAAGCTGTTGGAGCCATTCCGGATTCCGCTTTTAAAGAGGTCTCAGATCTGGTTAAACTCAATAAAAAGCCTGCTTTTAAAGAAGTCTTATGGATGATTTCTGCTCGGCGCAAGCTTCAAAACCCTATTGCGCAAAAAGTCTGGAATAACTTTCACATGTCAGATAAAATGCTCTAAGTTTCAAAGGGATGCTTTATCTATAAAATCGATGGTAAATTGTTCAAATATCCGTTTATGTAATAGATGGAAAGTGACGTATAGTAACCTATAGATCTTTTGGAGGGATATTATGAAAAGGTTCTTTTTGTTTTTTGCAACCAACATAGCGATCATGCTTACGATTTCTATCGTAGTTTCATTGACCGGCGCAGGCCAATGGATCACAGCAAAAGGTATAGATTACTCTGCGCTTATGGTTTTTTGCTTAATCTGGGGTATGGGAGGATCTTTTATCTCTCTCCTTATCTCTAAGTGGATGGCTAAAAGGGCGATGGGCGTCCGCGTTATCGATCCCGTAACCAGCACAGGTAATGCGCAGCGCCTTGTACAAAGGGTATATAATCTTGCCGGCAAAGCGGGCCTTAGCAAGATGCCTGAAGTCGGTATTTATGAAAGCCCCGAGGTCAACGCCTTTGCAACAGGGCCCTCACGTTCCAACTCCCTGGTCGCTGTTTCGTCGGGTTTGTTGGACCGCATGAATGATGACGAAGTGGAAGGTGTTTTGGCCCATGAGATCGCCCACATTGCCAATGGCGATATGGTGACGATGACTCTCTTGCAAGGTGTTGTGAACGCATTTGTAATGTTTTTTGCCCGTATCGCAGCGTTTGCCATCAGCCAGGCTATGAGAAAAGACAACGAAGAGAACCGTGGCTTCGGATTCATGGAACATATGATTGTATTTGCCTTTGAAATCGTGTTTGGAATTATAGGTTCTACGATCGTCATGGCCTTTAGTCGCCACCGCGAGTTTAGAGCTGATAAGGGCGGATCTGATTTAGCTGGTAATGGCAAAATGATCGCTGCTCTTGAAAAGCTCCGCAGCATGACACAATTGGTAGACACCGAGCATTCTGCTTTAGCTGCATTTAAGATTTCCGGCGGAACTCCCAAAGGAATCCGTTCTCTTTTTATGACTCACCCAAGCCTAGAAAGCAGAATTAGTGCGTTAAAAGAAGCTAGATAGTAGAAATTTTTAGAATTAGAAAAAAGCTATTCGAATTCCCTCGAATAGCTTTTTTAATACTTACTGGACTCGCCTGGGCGAGTTTTCCATTCTTCATGGATGACTTCGGCTTTCCCGATGGAATTCTTACAAAGGGAGGTCCATTCTTGCAAAGAGGGCCGCCCTCATTCTAAGTTTGATCCTAGTGAATTCTTTCAATCAACCACAACTTAAAGGGTGTCTGGCGGCTATAGTCTTCAGGGATATAGTCAGCTGTAATCTCCTTTATCGTCACGTTTTTAAGCTTCCCGAAATTTTCTACAAATCTCTGGTGGTTGGTGGAAAAGTAAAGTTTTCCTTTTGGCCTTAATACAGAAAGACATTCTTCTATAAGTAACGGATGATCTTTGATGATATCTAGAAGTTCTTTGCCACCTTTGGAAGTGGAGTAAGAAGGAGGGTCCAGAAATATCAAATCCCAATTGGCTCCACTTTTTTTAGCCTCGGAAAGAAAGCTGAGACCTTCTGCCTGGACGGTTTTATGCTTTAGGCTTTGCAGGTCGTTAAGTTCCAGATTGGCTTCCAACCATGATAGGTATTTGGGCGACATGTCGACTGAGGTTGTGGTTTTGGCGCCACCTTTGGCGGCATAAACTGTAAAGCTTCCCGTGTAGCAGTAGAGATTCAGGACATCTTTACCGCGTGATTCCTCCTCAAAAAGGCCTCTTGTTTTTCTGTGATCGCTAAAAAGACCGGTATCTAAGTAGTCGTTCAAATTGACAAGAAACTTAAGATGGCCTTCGCTGACTTCCAGGTATTCTTCCTTGTGCTCCAGGCGCTCATACCTCGGACCATCTTCTTTACGAGTGGTGCGTTTTTTAAGGTGGATATGGTCTAGGGGGATTTTAAAACCTTCCGCAAGCTTTTTAGCGATGGTTTCTAAATAGGGCAAACCTTCCGTCTGCTCTCTAGTGTATTCTCCAAGTACAAGGTGTCCTTTATACCAGTCTAAGACACATCTGACTTCCGGAATATCCCAGTGATAAATTCTAAAGACCTCAACATGGTCTCGGTCAAATTTAGTTTTAAGCTTTTTGTGGTTTTTTAAAGCTCTATTACAGAGCATTTCAGCGTGCTTTTCTGCTGTTTCAAAGGAAAACATTTTCGACGTCATAGGTCCCTCAAGGGTGTTCAAGTTTAGGCGTGAGCTTTAGCAAAGTTTTGCATGTAATGCTTAAGGGCTTCGACGCTTGCAAGGGGAAGGGCATTGTATGTTGATGCCCTGATTCCACCGACGGATCTATGACCACTCAGCCCAATTAAATTTTGCTCCTCGGCTCCTTTTAAAAACTCTTTTTCAAGTTTATCACTCGGTAAGGTCCAAGTGATGTTCATAAGAGAGCGAGACTCTTTATCAGCATGTCCTAGGTAAAGGCTAGGGTATTCGTCGATCATGCCATAAATAAGGCCTGCCTTTTCCTGGTTGCGGATGGCCAGAGCTTCCGTACCACCGTTAGACTTAATCCAGTCGAGAACATTTCTTAACATATAAATGCCCCATGTATTTGGGGTGTTATACAAACTGTCATGCTCGGCGTAGGTCTTATATTTAAGCATAGTGGGGAGGTTGTCTTGAGCGGTAGCTAGGAAATTCTCCTCGACTAAAACCACAACGAGGCCAGAGGGGCCGATATTCTTCTGGGCACCTGCGTAAATCAATGAAAACTTAGTAATATCAATGGGTTTTGATGCAATGTCCGACGACATGTCAGCGATTAAGGGTACTCCCTGAGTATCGGGTACTTGGTGCCACTGGGTACCAAAAAGGGTGTTATTTGAAGTCATGTGCACATAGCGAGCTTTAGGTGATAGGTCTAGTTCACTTTGCTTGGGGATGTGGCGGTATAAATGGGAGGCTCCCGTGTAGGAGACTCTTGTCTGACCCAGGGACTTGGCTTCTTTGAGTGCCTTTTCCGACCAGCCGCCCGTTAATATATAATCAGCGGAATCTCCGGCTCTAAGAAAGTTCATGGGTACAAGCCCGAACTGTAAAGAAGCACCGCCACTCATAAAGAGAACCTTGAAGTTCTTAGGAACTCTCATAACCTCACGTAGAAGAGCTTCAGCTTCTTTAATGAGTTGATCGAATGCATCCGAGCGGTGACTGATCTCCATTACGGACATGCCCGTTCCAGCAAAATTGAGGAGCTCGGCTTTTGCGCGCTCTAAAGCGGCCTTGGGGAGTACGGAGGGACCAGAGTAGAAATTATGAACAGTCATGAAAGGCCTCCTAAATTCTAGCCGGCATAGCGGCCTAAGTGCCATTAAAAATACACAACTTAGTTCTTTAAGTCAAAGGTGGGTCGTTGCAGTAAGGGGAATTTACTGCTAAAAAATAGCCATTCCATTGTCTAGGGGGACGTCGTGCTAATTCTTAAGGGATCTCAAGTGTTCTCTCACTCTGCCCAAAAACGACTCCTTGGGGAATTAAAGTCGCGAAATACTCAGATAGAGGAGATTTCAGCTTACTACGTTCATTTTGTAAGTTTGAGTTCTGAGCTCACACCCCAGGAACTGGAAATATTAGAAAAACTCTTAACCTACGGGCCCCGGTCAGAGGTCAAAGAGACGTCTCGTGGAACCCAGGATAGAAAACAAATCGGTTGTGAGTTTACAGTCATTCCTCGCCTTGGAACCATTTCGCCTTGGGCGTCGAAAGCTACTGATATATGCAAGAATGTGGGTTTGGACAAAGTTTTAAGACTCGAGCGAGGGAAGTTCTTTCAAATTCAAGGAAGTGTGTCTCGGGAAGTGGTCGCCCCTTGGCTCCATGATCAAATGACGGAAAGTGTTATTCCAGACTTAAAGGAAGCAAAACAACTTTTTAAGTCTTTAAAACCAAAGCCCGTGACTTTTATAGAGATTAGGAAATTTGGCAAACAAGCCCTGTTAGACGCGAATCAAAACCTTGGGCTGGCGCTAGCTCTGGATGAAATGGATTATCTTTTAGCTGCATTTGATGCATTAGGGCGTGATCCGACGGATGTAGAACTTATGATGTTTGCTCAAGCGAATTCAGAGCATTGTCGCCATAAGATTTTTAATGCCTCTTGGAGTCTTGACGGAATCAAGCAAGAAAAATCATTGTTTCAAATGATTAAGAATACGTTTGAGAAAAGTCCCCATGGAATTCTTTCTGCTTATAAGGATAATGCCTCCGTTATGGAGGGGTTTGTGGGCAAAAGATTTCGAGTTGATTCAGCGACTCATACCTATGAAGCCCATGAAGAACCTATCGACATCCTCATGAAGGTGGAGACCCATAATCACCCAACAGCAATCGCACCCTATGCGGGTGCCGCTACGGGATCTGGCGGCGAGATAAGAGATGAAGGAGCTACGGGAAGAGGCTCAAAACCTAAGGCAGGCCTTGTGGGGTTTTCGGTCTCCAATCTCAAAGTTCCAGGCTATTCCCTTCCTTGGGAACAAGACTATGGTAAGCCAGATCGCATGGCATCAGCCCTTCAAATTATGGTGGACGGTCCCTTGGGAGCGGCAGCCTTTAATAATGAATTTGGTCGGCCCGCATTAACCGGGTATTTTCGCACTTATGAAGAGCGGATTTCCATGCCTCAAGGTTTCGAGCTTCGCGGCTACCATAAGCCCATTATGATTGCTGGTGGTTACGGAAATATGAGACGTAATCACATTCAAAAGAAGCCCATGACCGAAGGAGCCAAAATCGTCGTGCTTGGCGGCCCTGCGATGCTTATCGGTTTAGGAGGGGGTGCAGCTTCTTCAGTGGCCTCTGGCGACTCGCGAGAAAGTCTCGACTTCGCCTCTGTGCAACGAGACAACGCTGAGATGGAAAGAAGGTGCCAAGAAGTCATCGATAGCTGTACAGCATTGGGAGATCAAAATCCCATTTGTTTCATACATGATGTTGGCGCAGGGGGACTCTCCAATGCCGTTCCAGAAATCATTAATGACGGTGGGCTTGGCGGTGTCATCCAACTTAGAGCCATTCCTTGTGATGAGCCTGAAATGTCCCCGTTGGAACTTTGGTGTAATGAATCTCAAGAACGTTATGTTCTCACGATTGCCGAAGATGACTTAGGGAAATTTGAAGAAATGTGTCATAGGGAGCGAGCCCCCTATGCAGTGATCGGGGAAACGACAAAAGAAAAAAAACTCATCGTGATCGATAGCTATTTCAACAACAAACCTATCGATATGCCTCTTGATATACTCTTAGGGAAACCGCCTAAAATGCATCGGGAGGCCCGCAAGCTGCCTGGGCCGGTGGAGACCTTGCAACATAAAAATTTGGATCTCAATGACGCCTTAACTCGTCTACTGCAACTTCCAGCCATTGCAGATAAATCTTTTCTGATAACCATAGGAGACCGTTCCGTTACGGGCCTCGTAGCTAGAGACCAGATGGTAGGTCCCTGGCAGATTCCTATTGCCGATTGCGGCGTAACGGCGCTTTCCTATGAAGATACTTGTGGCGAAGCTATGGCCATGGGCGAAAAAGGTCCTTTGGCCGTCATTAACTATAGAGCTTCGGCACGGATGGCGGTAGGTGAAGCCATTTTAAACCTAGCAGCAGCTGATGTGGAAAAATTGGAAGACATCCGACTTTCTGCAAATTGGCAAGCGGCAGCAGGTCATGAACGGGATGGTGCGGGCTTATATGAAGCGGTAGAAGCTATAGGAATGGATCTTTGCCCTCAACTTGGAATCGCCATTCCGGTGGGAAAGGATTCGATGTCCATGCAAACCAGCTGGTCCGAAGTAGACTCTAAAGGAGCCCACTCCCATAGAACCATGACATCTCCTATGTCCTTGGTAATTTCAGCGTTTTCGCGTGTTCAGGATGTCAGACGAACCTGGACTCCCGAACTTCGTCATGTGGAAGGCGGGAGCCTCTTGGTTTGGGTGGATTTAGGTTGCGGAAAGTTTAGAATGGGTGGTTCGTGCTTGAGTCAAGTCTACAATCAAGTGGCAACGGAAACTCCTGATGTGGATGGCGAGCTTTTAAAGAGATTTTTTGCTGCTGTAACCGAATTAAGAAAACAAAACTTAGTTTTAGCCTACCATGATGTTTCAGATGGTGGACTTCTTTTGACGGCTATTGAAATGGCTTTTGCGGGCCGGGCAACTTTGGATCTCGATATTTCCAATTTTAAAGGAAGTGATGCCCAGGTTCTGTTCTCGGAAGAGCTAGGTGCCCTCTTTCAGATAAAGTCTTGTGATAAGGATTCCTTTAGCCAGATTCTGAAGCACTGTGGAATCGATTCCTTCCATGTTATGAGTTCAGTTAATAAGGGAACTTCCATTTCTGTGAGTCGTGATGGCAGGAGGGTTTTATCCAGGGAACGACCTGAACTGATGGCTCTTTGGTCGAAATTAAGTTATCACATGCAGTCTTTGCGCGATAACCCAGAGGATGCCCTGACCGAGTATCTTTCCAAACAAAATGAGCAAGACCCGGGGCTAGGGAGTTATGAAAGTTTTGACTCCAAGAGAAAGTCCATTACTTATAAAGATCGGCCCTTAGTTGCTGTTTTGCGTGAAGAAGGGGTCAATGGTCATTTAGAAATGGCAGCTGCATTTACCAAAGCTCAATTTACCTGCGTCGATGTCCACATGTCAGATTTGATTTCTGGAAAAGTATCACTTGCCGGCTTTAGCGGTCTTGTGGCTTGTGGTGGGTTTTCCTACGGGGATGTACTAGGCGCGGGCGAGGGGTGGGCTAAAACCATTTTATTTCATCGTCGTCTTCGCCAAGAATTTGAAACCTTTTTTAAGCGTCCAGATATATTCGCCCTAGGCGTTTGTAACGGCTGCCAAATGATGGCTTCTCTTAAAGAAATCATTCCTGGTGCGGATCATTGGCCGCGATTTGTAAAGAATCGTTCTGATCGCTTTGAAGCGCGAGTCGCCCTTGTAGGGATCAGCGAAACCAAATCTATTTTCTTTAAGGGGATGGCGGGTAGTCGGCTTCCTATAGCTGTGTCACACGGCGAAGGGCAGGCCGAGTTTAGCGAGAGGGCTTCACGTGAGAAATCTGCGGGACAAGTGGCACTCAGGTATTTAGATCATTTTGGCCAAGCAACGGAATCTTATCCTAGAAATCCCAACGGATCCCCTGAAGGGATTGCTGGTTACATCAATGAAAATGGTCGTATCCTTATCATGATGCCCCATCCAGAACGTGTCTATAGAACGCTGAGTCATAGCTGGCATCCGGAAAGCTGGGGCGAGAATTCTCCATGGCTAAGAATGTTTGAAAACGCCAGGGAATTTGTGGAAGAGGTCAAAAAGAAGTAGGAAGTCTTAAGCCAGAGACTATTTTGGGAATTGTCACGAGCTCGCGCTAAAAACAAACCGGCGATGTCATCAACGTCTCCATCTTGGTAGGCGATAGATGCGTATTTCTAGGGATTTTTTTCCGGAATGCCGGTTGATTTTAACATTTCTGGCTTGAAGCTGGTTCTCAGTCGCACCATCCGTGTGAGATCCTGGCTCAGCCTACCTTGGATCAGAAATCCACTAGGAGCATTCATTTTACCTTCTATAAGGCTCTCTGAAAAATCGATGTTCGTGCGCGATTGTTCCACTATTTTAGTGTCTCCGATATCATTAACATCAGCTTCCTCTTTTGTCTGAACAGCCGTTTCTTTCTTGGGGGTCGAAGGACTGGCGAGAGATTTGGAATTCTCTATTTTTTGTTTAGGTGGTGCTTGCTTTTGAGTGTTGGTCTCAGCGTCAGACTGCGAGTAGCCAAACTTCGAAAAAGAAATCACTGCAACCATGAAGATGGGCAATAAAGGTATTGAGATCATAAGTAAATCCTCCCTATGGTGCGATTCTAATGGCCAATCAAATCATTAAGCGCGTCAGCATCAGAGTTCTTCAGCTCGGCTTCTCTATTCTCCTCGGCTTGCAGGGCAGGAGTTTTTGCTGGGCTTGCCTGCATTTTTTTGACTTCTTCTGCTACTTCTGAGTCACCTTTTTCAAGTTCCTTCAATCGATCTTGGGCACCTTCTATCATAGCGATGGCTTCGTCGGAATTGGGAAGAGCGACTTTTGTCGAAGCCAGGTATCCTTTAAGAACTTCAAGTGATTTTTGGTATTTTTCGGAGGCGTAGAGTACCGAACCATAGTTGTAAAGTACAACATGGTTTTTTCCGTGGTCGCTGTTTAACTTTTCTAAGTCGATTTCAGCTCCCGCTAAATCTCCTCGGCGAGCCTTGATCATGGCCATCATAAGGAGGGCATCAGGTTGAGTAGGTACGAGAGACAAAGTTCTTTCAAACTGGATTCCAGCTTTGCGGTCCAAGCTGTGGTCAAGAAGCATCATTCCATAATTAAGACGAGCTGCAATATTGGTTTCATCCAAGCGAATGGCATTTTCAAAATGTGCCCAAGCTTCCTCAGGATGTGCCTTTTTTATAGCTATTAATGCAAGGAGATTATGCATTTCGGACCCTCGGATCTGGGTCATGGATTCGCCCTGGAGTAACATAGTAGCCATATCCATTAGGCCTTTGCGGTAGTATACTTGTGCCAAAACTAACTTAGAGTCCAAATTCTTGATATCAAGCTCCAAGGACTTCTTGACGTTTTTTTCTGCTAAATCAAGATTGCCCTTTGCGAGATAAAGCCGTGCAAGTTCAAGGAAGCTATCTTTTCGATTTGTGTCTTTCGGCTTCTCGGTGAGACTTGCCGTCAACTTTTTGATGGCGCCGTCGGCAGCGCCTTTTTTAATTCCTTGTCCGTGGAGACTCTCCGCCGAATCTGTCGACACCAGAGCTACTTCATTCCTACTGCCATCGACGTAACGAGCTGTCGTGGCAGCGCAGCCTGAAATCAAAAGGAAAAATGCTAAAGTTGTAGTTTTCATGGTCGCCTCCTAATGGCTTAAGCTTTTGGTGTCTTCAGTTAGTTTTAAACGATGTCCGAGATACTTCGGTGAAATGATCTCGACCGAAATATTTCTAAACTCAGCAGGATTTATTTCAGACATTCTGGAAAATGCCGTTTTGGACCAAGGAGTAAAACTAGGGATATCGGCGGAGGCCTTCCATGCATCAGAAAAATACTCTTTAGCCTGATCAGAAAGACCTAAGGATAGCTTTTCCAGCTGATTTTTTTGGGCCTCCACGTCTTCTTTCTTGCCGAGGGGCTCTACATTGATAAGGTCTTTTGCAAAAGCCCGATGCATATCACCTAGTTTTACATTGGAAGCGACGATATATTCAGGCCCAGAAGTCTTGGTAATGTCTACTAGCTTGTTCGTGATGCTGATTAGAATTTGATTCTTAGCTTTAATGCTAGCTTCCAATGTTCTGGGGTTTATAGGGGCTTGTTTTATAAAGTTATCAACATCTTTTTCCGCAAATGAGAAGAGATATTTGCCCACAATGGACCTCGCTTCTTGCGCAGGCATTTTTGAATTGGCTAGCTTTGTGGCAATAGCTCTCAGAATTTTTGATTTTTCTTTTTCGTCGGAGTTGAGTGCTATGTGAGCTTCTGCGTTCATTCTCTCTTCAGGACTGATCGCTGATGTAAAATAGGTCTGCCAGGCTTCTCGAGCTTCTACTTGTGAAGATGCGGATTCGAGCATTTCGGCCAACTCTTTTTTGGACTCGTTGGCAAGAGGGTCATTCGGCCAGCTTCTTATAAAATATAAATAGGCTGCTTTCGCATCAGCGATCTTTCCCAATCCTTTTCTTAGTCGAGCACTATTGACAACCGCTAGTCGGCTTCTCGTGTCAGCTGGGTACTGGGTAGCAAAATACATATAGTTGGTTTGGGCAAGATCGAATTCTCCTAGATTTTCGCGAGTTTCAGCGAGGGAAGCTAATACATCAGCTCTAAGCTTGCTTTTAGGATAGGTAGCGATCAGAAGCTCACTGGCACTCACGGCACCTACGATATATCCCGCTTTGTAATAGTTCGTAATGGCATTAAATGTAGCCTTGTCAGCGATGTCGTCGGCAGGGTAGCTTTTTTGAAAGTTCGAAAAATGATCAGCGGCTTCTCTAAATTTACTTTCTTCCTCTAAAGCAAGTCCTTTCCCAAAAACAGCTTCCCTGAGTCTTCCGAGAAGGTGGGTGTGAAGAGGCTTGTCTTCGATGAGCTGTGGCATTTTTAAATAGCTGCTCGCTTTCGCGTAAAGATTGTCATAATTTTTGTTTTCAAATTCATATTCGATGACAAATTTTGCGGAATCTTTTCCTTGTTTGGTTGCCGGGAATCTTTGAGCTACAGTCTCATAGATTTTCACAGAATCGGTTTTATACCCATATCGAAAGAGAGTACTTGCCAAACTAAACATCATGGTAGGAGCTAAAGGGTCTTGAGGATAGAAGCTGACAAAGTTCTCTATGGCTTGCTTCCAAAGGACTCTCTCTTTTGGAAGTGCTGTGGGCTTGCTGGAAGGTGATAGATTTTGGTCGTCAATTTTATTTTTAGTCAAATTGATTTCTGCCGCAGCAACAGCGCTCGTGCTTGCTTCTTTCCTGTACTTGTCTTGATCTTTTGTCTGAGCGACTATTAGAAATTGCTTCGCACTGGTTTCGGGTTGATTGAGGGTTAAGAGAAGGTCTGCAAGATAGAATCGAATTTCATAGGCAGAGGGGTTCTTTTCGAAGTTCTCAAGATAGTTTGCATAGATCTTAGCTGCAGATACGGCATAGTCTCTATTAGCCGACTTCTGATTTATCTTATGATATTTGGTGCCGTAAAATTTTGTTAATTTTTCTCTATTATTTAAAACCTTGGTGGAGAGATCCTTGTCTTTTTCCCACTCTTTGCTCCAGGGTGATGTCGGAGACAAAAAATCATTCATCGTTTTAACAACATCAGCAAGTTTTACTATATTTACTCCATCCTCGGAGAGTTCTACCATTTTTGTTAGAACTTCAGGATTTCTTTTTCTAAGAGGAGTTTCAGCTAGAATCTTGTTGTATAAGGTCATAGATTCTTTTTTCTTACCTTGATCTGCATAGATCCCAGCCAGACGTTCGAGCATGTCGTAGTACTTGTCTTCAGCTCCAACTTCTTTGAAAAATGCAAAAGCTCCTTCTATGTCTCCTGCATCGGCCCAGATGACCACAAGATCATTTATAGCTTCGTCATGAAGATTCACGTTCTTAGAAGTTTCTTTGGATTTCATAGTCATACGAACTACGAGTTTCATGGAAGTAAGGGATTGTTGAAATAGTTTAGCCGATTGATTTTCTGATTCATGCGCTAAGTTGTAGTTAGTCCATCCTAGCTTATAGATGGCATAGACAAAAGCTTTGTGATCTTTAAAGTTCAAAACCTTCTTATAATATTCTTGGGCCAAAGGCATTTTCCGTCTTTCAAAATAGAACTCCCCTAAGGCAAGACATCCGTCAGGAAAAACTTCAGAGTCAGGAAATCCCTTGACTAGCCGTGTGAGGTATTCTTCTGCGTTGTCATTTTCCGCTAGAAGCATAGATTGTCCAAGTACGTATAGTGCTTTTGGGGTTTTAGGGTTGTTAGGGAATTCCGTGACTAGTTTTCTAAGGATGGCAATGGCATTTGATAACTCTAGTTTGGAGTTTGTATTGTTGGGTTTGGGTTCAGGCTTAGAAGAGCTGGTATTGATCTGTTTTTCTTTGGACCAAGCATCCCAATTTGCCTGAAATTGGGCATACTCAGTCTCTCGGAGATAATCATGCCTTTCCAAGAGCAGCTCAGCGAGTCTTAAGGTGAGTTCCAATTTCTTCGCACCTGTTGGTTTTGAAGTTTTTAAGATATTAGAAACCGTCTTAATGGTCGTGACGCGAATAGCATCTGCTTTTAGTTTGTTTTCGGTGGTGTCAGTGGTTGAAGGAAATGCAGTAAACTTATCAACGCCAGGCGATGCCACTACGCCAGAAGTTTTTTTGATGGCATTTTGACCAAAGCTCAAGCCGCTTGAAAGAATGAATCCGAGATAACTTAGGGATACCCATTTTATAAACATATCTTACTCCTTTAAAACAGGCGAACACATTGATTTTTCCTTAAACACATAGAATCCAATTTCATCGCTCCAAAACTCGTCTTTGTCAGAAGCAGCCCAAGTTTGTTTCACGCCTATATTCCAAACACTGGGCTTTTTTGCAGAAGCGTCAGTGATTTTTGAGTCTTTGTATAGCTCTTTTCCTAGGAGCTTGTCTTTTTCACTTGTAAGGAGTTCCACATAGAGTAACTCTGCGTGGTCTCTAAGTCTTATAAAGTCCTTGTGCAGTACCATCAGTTCTCGCAGAAGCTGTTCTCCGAGGATGAGTTTGGACATCTCTATTTGACGATCAAGCACTTTAGCGACGTTGTCGATGGATTTGCTATTGTTGACTCCTTTAATCTGTAATTTCTTTTTCTCATCGAAGAGACCAGCGAGATGTTCTCGAAAGGGGACTAAACTTTCCTGAAAGATGGCTTCTGCCAAAAGGTTTCTGTCTATTCCTATGGAATCCGAGCTCACCCCAGTGGTGAAGTTTTCAAATATGTCCCACGCATCTTTTGCGGAATTTGTTTTTTTAGTTAGGAACTCATCAACGCCTTTAATAGTGCTTTGATGTCTTGATATAAACTTTGCTAAGGAAACTCTTGATGCATTGTAGTCACACAACCAAAAGTAGATGATGCTTTCTAGCATGTCAGCTTCAGGCTTGTATCTTGAGCTGTACCAAGGGCTTGTTAGGCTATAGAGACTTCCCAGTGCATGATTGGGATAGCCGCCCATAAAAAGCGCCCAGGACTGCTCAAATAAAGCATCTGAGTAGAAAGGCGTGGTTCGTTCTACATTGCGGTAGGCTTGAATAGAAAGATCAAACTTCGATGTTTCGTAATAGATGCGCGCCAGGTTCAGCCAGAGCTCGCTGCGTAGTTTAACCTTAACTTTTTCAGGGTAGCTGGTTCCTTGTCTGAGGTCTAGACGAACGAGAGATGTTCTTATGTTCTTTTTGGCCTCTTGAAAATTATTCTCACTAACTGCCAGTATGGCGCGATGAAAGAGGGCTTTGGGATAGTACCACGAATTTTGATCTACATTCATGAAAGCCTTTTTGGCTTCTTCTTTCGAGCCTGTTTTCTCTAATCTTAGGCCGTTGAAATAGTCCCAATCCTGGCCAAATCCTGGCGGACTCGCGTCCTTTAAAATGATTTGAGTAAGAATCAAGGATAGATCAGTCTTTTTAGAGGCTTTTGCAGCCTCTTGCCAGTTTCGGTCTATCCATTTTGGAAAGGATTTGGAATCTATGCTATTTTGTGCTTCTACTAAGATGGCAGTCGCAAGTCTCGGAAATCCAGCCTTGTAGAGGGTGTCTGCTTCTTGG
The DNA here is from genome assembly GCA_037142195.1 of Pseudomonadota bacterium. GTDB lineage: Bacteria > Bdellovibrionota_B > Oligoflexia > Oligoflexales > CAIMVM01 > CAIMVM01. The sequence goes on along the minus strand of JBAXBA010000013.1, from coordinate 1,239 downwards.
CTGTAAAAGAGTGCTTTGTCTTTATTATCGGCGTTGTTCAATAGAGGGTAAAGCTTCTCTAAATTATCCCAGTTTTCTTTTGGTGAGCTTTTCGGGTTGGAAGCTGCTAATATTTTTTTTGTGAATTCCGTCGGGTTAGCCCTCGCGTTTGGCGAAAGTAGTAGCGCTATTCCGATTGCTATAAGTGGTGCTTTTACTTCCATAGGAAGGCTCCGATTCCTAGGTCTAGGCACCAGACTGTATGCAAGGAGTCTTGGTTGGCTCTTTTTTCGGTCCAACGACGTTGTCTAAAATCATACTGTACGTTGAAGAAGCGATTGAGATAAAAACGTTGTCCAAAGCCCCAAATGATGTCCTTTTTTGAACCTTGATCCGTATCAAGTTGGCCAAAGCCAAGGACCGCATAGATGTCCGAATAGATTAGAAACTGGTTTGCGATATTGATTTTCCCATAGAAAGGAACCCCCACTAAACTGTATTCCGTAAATTTGGAAACGCGGTTAACTTCTGGATCCGGTGAAACCAAGACCGAGGTAGCTGGGTTGGTACAATCGGCATCTACTTTACAGTATTTGATGCGATTCAAAGCAGTGCGGTCCGGAGCATCTTCTACTGTTGTCGATCCAGACTGGATTTCAAGGCCCACCCACTCATTTGGGAAGATACTCAATCGACCGCCTTTGTAGGTAGTCTTCGTAAAACCTTCATCTAGGAATCTTCCCGTTATATAGGAAAGGTTAGGGCGCCAAGATTTTGTAAAGTATCTGTTTTGGACAACTCCCACGACCTTATCCCTAGGTTCACCGCGAATACTGGATGCGTCCAGCTCAGCCGACCAAGACTTGCTCGCAATTGACGTAATCATAGCTAATGTTATCGCTAGACTGCGAATGACCATGAGAATCTCCTCTAATAAGCACCACTCGTGGATTCGGGTATTTGATAAAAAAAATGAATGATTTCTTCATTCCGACATTAAGTTTAATAGTTATGGTTGGTTGCGGCCGTCTGGTGGTTTTTTTTAGGCTTCAGTCAGTTTTTTTGGCAATTTTTTTGGCAATTTTTTTGGCGGGCCCCCCCGCAGATACATAGGGCTTCGTCTTGTCTTCTCTGCATTGAGTTTTTGGACCTCTCCGCAACAGATTGGGCTACATAGCGGTTTCTTTGTAATTCGGAATATTTGCCAAATATCGATTAGCAAGTGGGAGCCTTTTCAGGCGACTTTGTTTTGCGAAGAGA
>JBAXBA010000012.1:0-58144 GCA_037142195.1 Pseudomonadota bacterium | reverse complement strand
CATCTTGTCTCTTCGACGGCAAGAAACGTTTCTAAAATGTTTCTAACGCCGTCTTGAACGTATTGTCCCAGGGAATGCAAATCGGTCGTACAGTTAAGGCCCGCTGGGAATATTCCCTTGCCGTCCTTTCCTTCTGATTCTCCAAAAAGTTGTTTCCACCACTCCACAAGTCCAGCTAATTTAGGTTCCCCAAAAGCCATGATTTCAACCCTAAATCCACTATTCCAAGCAGCTAGTCGCGCGGCAGCATAACGAATGGCATCAAAGGCTTCCAGGCGTTCCAGTGTTCCTTCCTGCATTCCCGTATAGAGAGAGCTGAAAAAGCGATCTGCGCCTTTTAGAAGGGCATCCACATTGTGGCCGGCGAGGACAAGGGGAACCAGGCCTACTGCTGTCAATACGGAGAATCGACCGCCCACATCACTGGGAACATCAAAGGAGTGATAGCCATTTTGTTCCGCAAGTCCACGTAAGGCTCCCTTTTTAGGATCTGTGGTAGCGATAATGCGTCTCGAGGCCAATTCTTTTCCATATCTGGCTTCCATATAGTTTTTAATCACTCGAAAGCCCACTCCAGGTTCTGTGGTGGTTCCAGATTTCGAAATGACATTTACGATGGGATTTCGATGGTCGAGATAGTCAAATAGCTCAATGAGCTCGGTTTCGGATAGGTTATGCCCTGCATAAACTATGGGTTTTGTGGAAAGGTCCGTGCCGCTTAAAGCGAGAGCTTCTTGGTAGCGATGACTTAAGGCGTCGTGAATGGCCTTGGTGCCAAGATAAGATCCGCCAATACCGATGACGACCACAGTGTCATAGGGCTGACCAAGTAAATTAATGTGATTTTTGACTCTCTTTAAAGTTTCAAAACCTTTTTGTTTGGGCCAGTTCATCCAACCGGTATATTCTTTTCCCAAGCATTCTTTTCGCATTAAAAGTTGAAGATTCTTCAAACAATCTTCCTCTAATGCCTTTGAGGATTCTTTCAAAGCTTCGCCAAAAAAACGATTGTCAAACTTTAAGATCACGATTTTCCTCCATGAGAGTCAGATTTTTTTAATTTGGAAAGTATAATTTCTGGAGCGCGGATATGAAAACGAATCTCGCCTTCCACTTCATAGTTGGCATCAATAATAATACATTTTTGATGAACGAGGGATAGGACATCTCTTTCATCAGGTCTTACCAGAACACAGGCCTCGTGAAACTTATCTTCAAAATACTCGAAAATATGATTTCTAAGCCTTTTAATGTCATCTGAAGAATGGGCAGACAGACAGATTGAACCTGAGTATTTTTTCTTCAATATTCTGGGGAGGAAAGGGTCGTCAACTTGATCCATTTTATTGAAGGCAAGAATGGTCGGAATATGGTCTGCGCCGATTTCTTTGAGGACCTCAGCAGTCGTTTCCATTTGAGAGTTATAACTTGTGTGAGAAACATCCACGACGTGAAGTAGTAGGTCGGCATCAAGCACTTCTTCCAAAGTTGATTTAAACGACTCGATAAGTCCATGGGGGAGCTTTCTAATAAAGCCCACGGTGTCCGAAAGTAGTATTTTGGGGCGAGTGTTCGGATCGATAGGGCGAGTGGAAGCGACTAGTGTTGCAAACAATTCATCCTTTCCATCGGTATCCGCACTGGTCAGGCCTTTCATGAGTGTTGTTTTACCTGAGTTGGTATACCCTACCACAGCTACTTTGATCTCATTTCGTCTTGAGCGCCTTTGAACCTTGCGCTCACCTTCAATTTCTTCCAGGCGTTTTTTTAGTTTGCCGATACGGTCGCGGTTCTTTCGTCGGTCCATTTCAATTTGTTTTTCACCGGCACCGCTACCACTTTGGCGACCAAAGTGGGTCCAAAGGCCTACAAGTCTAGGCATCAAGTATTCGAGCTGTGCTATTTTTACTTGTGTTTTAGCAGCATTGGTTTTTGCGTGCCTAGCAAAAATATCTAAAATTACACCCGAGCGGTCTACAACTTGGCGTTTAATGTCTGATTCTAAGTTGCGAATCTGCGGGCCCGACAACACGTGATCAATGACCACAAGTCCAGCACCTTCTTGGTCACATAGGGCTTTAACTTCTTCGGCTTTGCCGGTTCCAATCAGGTGACTTGCTGTGGGACGAACTCGTTTTTGAATCATGCGTCCGACTGTAGCAATACCAAGAGTTCTTAATAAAGCTTCTAGTTCATTAAGGTCTTGAATGATTTCATATTCCTGCTCATCAATCTGCATGCCGACAATGACGGCTTTGCGAAACGTATTTTCAATATTGATGAGAGTTTCAGTTTCCAATTTAGCTCCAAGATTTCAAGAATCTTAACAGATTTTTCATCAAGGAACGAGGTCAAATATTAGTGCAGGCGCGAAGAGAAGGGCGTCTCCAGCATGGCTTTTGATTCTAGGTGGGACATTCGCTCGAGATTCTGAGCTACTTCCGATTCTGTAAAATAGTGACGGGCAATTCTTAAAAATATCATATAATGGCCAGCCTCTCGTTCCGCGAGGTGGCGGTAAAAGTCTTTAAGCTCGGGGTCCTCTAGAGCCTCCGCTAGCAGAAGAAAGCGTTCGTATCCGCGCGCTTCAATGAGAGCAGACATCAAGAGGCGGTCAAGAAACCTTTCGTCTCGCCCATGTCGTAGATCGGCCATAAGCTTTGTCACATAGGGATCTTTTTCATCGTAAGGAGAAACCTCGAGCCCTTTTTTTGCGATAATTCTCCAAACCTCATGGAAATGTTCAAGCTCTTCTCGAGCCAAGCAGACCATGGGCTCAATGACCGCTTTTTTGTCAGCATATTTAGAAAGAAAAGACATGGCTAAAGCGGCTGCTTTTCTTTCGCAGCTGGCGTGATCCAGTAAAAAGTTATGGAAATCCTTAAGTGGAAAATGAACCCACTCGGGAGGTGTTTTTTCTTTGAGGGGAAGGTCTATAGGCAGCATGGTTTCCTCTAAACATGGGATGTTTTAGAGCCATACTCGCCTAGAGTCCAGAGGATTTCGTAGGCCTCTCAGAGGCACACTCAAGGAGATCTATCTAAAGGGCTTATTTCTGGGCCGTTCAGGAGGCATTTGACTTGAGAGGAATCTATCTCCCGCTTCCTTCAGGGTTCTAGAGGTCGCTATGAGCTCAAACAGATCGTCCGCCGCAGCAGAGAGGCTTTCTTCGCTTAAAAAATAACCAAACTTACTGGTCTGTGTATGATTTTCGAGGATTTCGCGAATGGCCACTTTCGTGGCCGTTTCAAAAACTTTGCTCATGGCACCCCCTGCAACTTATGAAACATGGCCTAGGGAAGTATAGCACGCCTGGTGTTTATTTTGTAATAGCCCAATATGACTTGATAAACCTACATTATTTAGGAAAAACCTAAACTAAGTTTTAGGGATTCCGAAACCTTGGCTGGGACTCTCTTCAAAGCAGGTGGTTATGGTGAATTTTTGGAACTTTGTGATTTTACTTTTCACGTATTTTTTAGTGCATGGTCCTTCGATAGGCTAGTTCTAGAGAAGACTTAGAGAAAGTTTGCCTTCCTTTGCAAATCGATCTTAGAAACTTTGCTAAGTCATGAGAATTTAGTATACAGTTCCACCTCTAGACTTCTTTGGCTTAGGTTGGACTGATGAATATGCCATTTCCCCGATTTTTTTGGGGGGCTTTAGGATTATTTCTTATTCATAGATGGGCAAGCTGGCTTCATTTGGCCCCTGAGTTTTATGGAAACGTAGCTCGGTCTGTCGTCGTTGGTATTCTAAGCGATATTTGGATCAGCTGGCTCTTGACCTTAATCGTTTTGATGCTCGGCCGAGTTTGGAGGGGAGCCAGTTTTGTGAGTCTGCTACTTCTGCTAGTAGGACTCTCTGGTCATCAGGCCTACGTGGGATATTTTAAATCGCAGATTCTTCCGTTCCATCTTACTTATCTCTTTGAATGGGTATTTCTGAGGTCTCAGCTCACCAGCCTTCTAGATCCTGATGTGATTTTATTTTCTAGTTTGGGGATGGGTTGGATTTTAGCCGTTCCTTACCTTTTTAAGAAAGATCAAATCGGCTTGAGGGGACTCCTCTTGGGATCGCTTGTGATTTTAGGAGCCCATGTACTGCATATAAAGTATAAAATTCAGTGGTTTGTTCATGAAAACTTGCAATCAAATGTTGTGGAAAACTTGGCGGTTAAGTTTCTTAGGGAACCCTTCGTGGAGGGTTTAACAGAATCGGAGCTCTCGAAACTGTCTTCTTACTATGGCCTTTCCTTTAACAATTCAGGCTTTACTAGAGCTGCTAAGCCCGCCATGGATCAGGACGTCCAAGTCATTAAAAAAGCATGGGATCGTTCCGTCGCGGCTGGGCATAAGCCCATCTTTCTTTTTGTGCTTATGGAAGGGCAAAGGGAAGTTGACCGAAAATCCTTTCAACCTCACATCACTCAACTGGGTCACCAGGGATTGCTTTTTGAAGCCATGACTTCTACCGGCACAGTGACGCGGGGAGGGCAGGAGGCGCTTTTTTGTGGGTATCCAGGAAGTGTCATGAGTTCTACGATGCGCAATCACCCGGAAATTAAATTAAAATGTCTCCCGAATTTGACGGAAGAGTCCAGTTTTTGGATTCACGGGGGGATGGGACTTTTCGATGCCCAGAAAGTTTTTTGGGAAGGTCAGGGAGTAAAATGGCGATACTCCATGGAAGATTTTGCGCCAGAGCTTCCCATGACGCCGTGGGGAATTAGTGACTTTAGTCTTATGACATTAGCAGAAAGTAAGATTCGGCTACTAGTCCGAGAATCTCGGAAGTATTCCTTAGGGATGATTCTTACGATGTCTAATCATATTCCTTGGGTTCTCCCCTCGGATGCGCCAGCGAGTTTGAAAGAACAGTCGAGCCAAGTCGCATCCCCATCATGGCTTACAGCAAGCTATGCGGATAGTGCCTTGAATCAGCTTGTCCTCGGACTAAAATCAGACGGTTATTGGGAAAATATGATTTTAATAGCAGTTGGTGACCATGGCCATGAGACTCCCTCCAAAGAAAATACATCGAAAGAAGATAAATTAACCCGCATCACAGCTTTAATTTCGGGGGGTCTTGTAGAGGCGAGTGTCAAGCCCGAGGTGATCTCGGCCCCGGTTAGCCAGAAAGACTTGGCTTACTTTGCCTCTGAAATCATGGGCCTTAAACTCAATGCCCCTCTTTCTCAATCCCCTTTTGCGCCGCGAACTCTGCCCGTTTTTGCTGATTTGGGAGAGGCTCTTTACTTTCCCTTGACCCAGAAAACTATCAAAATTAGAGACGTTCAAAAAAAAGGATCAAGGCTTCGACCAGAAGAGCTATTTACGGCTTGGTACCATAGGCTCATTCAGGAGTGGAGTCTTAACTTAGGTGTGCCGCCAGAAGCTACCCCCAGGCCTTAAAAAACTGAAAAGTCTCCTATCAACGTGAAACGGCAAGTTTCCAGTTCAGAAGCTTTTGCTATTTGTTTTCGAATAACCTCATCAAGATGAGGCCTTTCTCTAGTAACTTTCTCTAGTAACTTTCTCTAGTAACTTTCTCTAGTAACTTTCTCTAGTAACTTTCTCTAGTAAAGAGGTTGTCTGGAGACGCTTCTCGGGCTCGCTAACCTCCCGGAACCATGGGAAGAGGTGCTTTACTATTTTATTTTTACAAAAAAGCGTCCGATATGCGGAATGTTGGAACTAGGTACCCGTTGGGGGCAACAGCAAGGTGAAACTTCAAAGAGTTTCTAAAAAAAAGTTAGCGTTTTTCGAGTTCCAAATTTTTAGGTCCAGCGGTAACGGCATGGAATGTGAGAGAAACCAAGTAGGCCCGTGGAGTACGATTGCTAAGTTTGAAAATGGAAATTAGTATCGCATGTCTTTTTCTAGCTCTACGAGATGCAGCTGCCCAATCGGGTCCGCTCAGGGAATCTCATCGGACTTTAGGGGCAGCTTCAGTAAATGCTATTTCGAGTTCCAGTGAGAAAAGGCCGAGCAGCTCCCCCCTTCCCATGTCGGTTGATTTGCCAGCAATGCCTTTTCCATCGAGTGAAGACTATATAGATGTGCGCGGTGTGGGTGATACGGCTTGGACAGAAAGTGATCCGGAACTTAAAAAAAGTGAGTTTTCTTCCATTTTACGTTCTTTTGATCCGGAGGGTCTGATTCTTGGAGGGGATTTGAACTTTTTAAATTGGGAAAGCAGTGTGGGGCCTAGCTGTCAAAAATGGAATCCCGTGCAGTTTCCTTTTCTTTCACCTCCCAGGGCGTTGAAAGAGGCTTTTGATTTTGGATTTAATCTCTTGGGAGTGAGTAATAACCATGCTGAGGATTGTGCACAGTTCGACGAAAAGATGACTGGTGTCATGCGAACGCGCTTCGAACTTTCGACATTAGCTAAGGGTAAGGAAATTCTTTGGCATGGCATTGGTAAGTCCCACGAGATTTCCAAAGTTTCCACTCGCATCTTCCAGCTCAAAGGCAAGAAAATTAAAGTAGCCTTTGCAGCCGTATCTTTTCTAAATTGGCGAACCCATTCTACGTCTAGAGGAGAAGCAAAGTATCAGGGGGAACAAATTCTGCAAGCGATGGGACGATCTGATGCAAAAATTAAGATTCTATCGGTGCATACCCAATCTACCCTGGAACAGGGAAAAGCCTATGCTTTAAGATTTATTAAAGAAGCGGGGGGCGACATTGTCTTTTCTGAAGGCGAGCACAGATGGGGAGAAGTGGAGGCGATTGAAAAATCAAATGGCGGCAAGGGAATTGTGTTTCATGGGCTTGGTAATTTTTCACATTCGGGAATCGTATCAAATCACAAAAATATTATTGCTCGTGTACTCTTAAAAAAAGAAACTTTAGAACTGGCTCAGGTACAAATCATTCCGTTCAGCAATCTTTATCAAGGCGAGCTAAAACTTCACTCCACTAAGAGTGGACTGCCAGATGCTAATTTTGATTGGAAGAGAGCTGTAATTCAGGCGGGTCGTAAAGTTTCTCTGGCTTTCTCAAACTTTCCTTTAGACCCTTGAAGTCTATCAAAGACTGGAATCTGAAAAATTTCACCCGACCCGTGGGAAAATCTCATCTAAATGTTAGAAAAAAAAGAAGACCCTTTCGGGCCTTCTCGTTTTTTTAATGTCCGGAATGTAAGGCGTCTATAAGCTTAGGATCCGTTACAGGGATCATGGGGCTCGACTTGGCTCGGGCCATGAAAGAAAAGAGAAATCCTCCAAAGACTAAAAACAAAGCGCCAAATTCCGCTACGGGAATTCCGTAATCTTTAGTAATGACTTCAGACATGACGATCTGATTGTAGTTAAGCCATTGTCCAAAAAGCACCAATACACAAAGTGGTAGAGTTACCGAACGCGTATATTTTGCTGGCTTGGGAATCAAAGTAAAGAAGGGGAGCACAAAACATAAAATGGCAACAGCAATGACGATATAAACCCAAGGTGAATGAAGACGATGGATAAAGTATTCGGTCTCCTCAGGCATGTTTGCATACCAGTAAGTGAGGATATGGGCGTAAGTGGTATAGCCAAAAAAAGCTGTAAATCCGTGCATCATCTTACCAACATCATGGAATTGGCCGCCAACGCCTTTTCGGTAATAACCAGAAAGAGGTGTTTTTTCTAGAAGAAATAGGGCAATCAAAATGGAGGCGAGTAGGGACTGCATCAAAACAGCAAAAGACCATACCCCCCAAAGGGTTGAATACCAGTTTGGAGACAGGGACATCGTTAAGTCAAAGGTCAAAAAAGTAAACCCACAAGCGACCACAAAAAGAAGAGGGCCTGACCAAAACCTAAGTCGTTGGCTGGAAAGTTTAGCTCTCGCAGCTGCTTGATCAAGTTTGCCAGCCAAAAAATCTTTATCCGCCGCAAAATTTTCTTTTTTAAACCAGTTAAGTACGAGGTTAATCACAACGATCCAGCCGACATTTCGGATGAGCCAAAAATTTGGGGTCAACCAAAAGTTCTTACCGTCCTTATGGGCAATCATAGCAGGATCTGCAATCCATTTGTAAACTTCACCAGCACCTAGGATTTTAAATCGAGCAGCGAACATGATCACTACCAAAAGAATACTCACTGGTAAAATAAACGCAGAAAAAGCTTGATGAATCCGACGAATCGGTCTTCCCCATACGGCTCCCACTACATCTTGCATTTGACCAAAAATGGCCCCGCCAAAGGCGATGGAAAAAGCGAAGAAGCCAGAAGTAAGGAGAGCTCCCCAGACGCGGGTAGGTTCCGTAGCAAACCCATATCCTACACCTAGCAACCCTAAAGCCATCAGGACATAGACGATATTTTGGGTGCGTGGAGAAACGTTTAAGTACAACTCTTGTCTTTTTTGATAGAAGTCATTCAGGTTCATTTGCCCGCCTTTTGCAATTCTCTTAGATACATAACAATTAACCAACGTTCGTGTGCTGCAATACTATGTCCATAGGAAGGCATATTTCGAACACCGAAAGTAATGGTATGGAAGAAGAAACCATCGCCGCGTTTCGCATAAGCTTCCGAGGTAATGTCGGGAGGAGCTGGGAATTTAGCGGTAACGGTACCGTCGCCTTTGCCCGCTTCCCCGTGACAAGGAACGCAGTAGATATTAAAAAACTTTTTACCTTTTTCTGCCTGACCCTCAGGGTATTGCAAAAAAGGATTTTGAAGTGCTTTCTCCGAAGCTTCAGCGGTAGCAGGATAAAGAATCGCCGAGGAAGCTACACTTCCTTCGGGGGGATCTAGATACTCCCGTTGCGCTTTGACGATGGGAGAATCAGCCATATCTGGCAAATACTGAAGTTTCGTATCATTGGGATCTTTGTTGCATGCTGCAGTCAAGATGATACTGAGACAAAGATAGGTTCTACTTATGGACAGCTTCACGTCGTACTCCTAAATTAGCTGGTCTTCTTAATTTCAAAAGCACCTTGACTCTTCAGCAAAGAAGCTTCTTCCCCATCGACTCGCGCACCTGGAACAAAAATTCCAAATTTATCATCCATCAAGCGATTATCTAATATACGCGCGTGGGGATTGCCTAATCGACCTAACCAAAGCATGCCTAGAATGGTAGCTAAAGCACCAAAAAGTACAAAAAGCTCGAAGATAAAAATCAGGTTTGGTGGTAGCGAACTGAATGCCGGGGTTTTGCCACCTACAATCAAGGGGAAATCTAAATCGCAAAGAATAGGGAGCCAAAAGCCTGTAGTTGCTCCCGTCAATGCTCCTGTTAAGGTGAACCATCTCACCTGGCTAGGACCATAACGCTCCTCAGCATGGTGCACCAGTTCATGATAACTGGTGTGGCTGTAAAGGATGTGATCTTTAAATTCAGGCCTTCCTTTAATAGTTTCTAGGGCGGCCTCAACATCATCGAGGTAGTCAAACAAGGCTAGAATGCCAGCAGTTTTAGTGGTCATGAAATGTCCTCGCTTAATGAGTGGGTTTGCGGCGAAGTGGTTTTGGCATAATCAGTTTTAGTTCTGACATCGATACAAAGGGGAAAAACTTCGTAAAGATGAGGAACCAAGTGAAGAACCAGCCAAAAGAACCGAAAGTCATACACATATCAATGATCGATGGTTCATAGTGGCCCCAAGAACCAGGTAGAAAGTCTTCTGCCAAGGAAGAAATTACAATATTATAACGTTCAAACCACATTCCAATGTTAATTAGGAAGCAAATAACCATTGCCACGGGAGTATTGTATCTAATCTTTCTAGACCATAGAAGGAGTGGGAAAACGCAGTTACAAAAAGTCATCGTCCAAAAATAGAAGCTATAGGGACCAGTAGCGCGACCTCTGAAAATCGCCCATTCATAATAACTTCCTGAATACCATGCGATAAAGAATTCAATGGCATAGGCATAAGCAACAATGGTCGAGGTTAAAAGAGTTAGCTTAAGGCAAGCTTCTAAATGCTCTTCTTTAATAAAGCCTTCGAGACGGAACATCTTTCTTACAGGAACTACTAAGTTATACACCATCGCGCAGCCTGACAAAATCGCGCCCGCTACAAAGTAGGGTGGGAAAATGGTTGTGTGCCATCCTGGCTGAAGAGCCATGGCAAAGTCCCAAGAAACGATGGAGTGCACAGAGAGTACGAGGGGGGTTGATAAAGCAGCTAAAAATCCATAACCAGTTTCATAATGGTGCCACTGGCGAATATTTCCCGTCCAACCTAAGGACAATATTCCATAAACAAATCTCTTGAAGCCTTTCACACGGTCTCGCAAAGAAGCGATATCTGGGACCAAGCCCATGTACCAAAAAAGGAGAGAAACGGTAAGGTAAGTCGAGATCGCAAACACGTCCCATAGAAGCGGGGACCTGAAGTTTACCCACATGTTGTTTGTGTTAGGCAAAGGAAGTGTCCAAAATCCATTCCAAACTCGTCCCATGTGAATCAAGGGAAAGAGTCCTGCTGTGATCACGGCAAAAACGGTCATGGCCTCAGCAGATCGGTTGATGGAGTTACGCCATTTCGCTCTAAATAAAAACAAGATCGCTGAAATCAAAGTTCCCGCGTGGCCAATACCGACCCAAAAAACGAAGTCGGTAATGAAAGTACCCCAGTAGACCGGACTTGACTTTCCTGAGAGGCCAATACCAAAAGTGGCTATCAATCCCCAGCTTACAACACCTGTGATTAATAAGGTTAAAGCAAATGCTAAGGCAATGTAGTACGTCGGGTGGGGCCGGCCTTCTACGCCTTTTAAAATACCTTCATTGACATCCGAAATCGTCTTATCCCACTGAACTGTGTCGCTCATTAAGCAAACTCCATTATGTGATGCTCACGTCGTTAGAGAAACCTTCAAATCCGAATTCTAGCCCAGATACTATCCGTGTTCTGGCGCGTGCGTTCCTTCGCTACCGGCCACAGATTCATGATCTGCACCCACTTTCATGAGGTAGCTGACATTGGGCAATGTTTTAAGCCCGTATTCTTTCTCCTCTGGAAAGCCACCAAGTACCAAATAAGCACGCGGGTCGCGGCGCAGCTTCGAGATTCCACTTCCAGGATTTTTTAAATCCCCGAAAGTAATCGCGTCTGAGGGACAAGTCTGCTGACACGCAGTTTTAACATCGCTGTCTTGGACTCTAAATTCACGACCAAACTCTTTACTGCGCTCTTTGGCAGACAGTTTTGCGTCGCGAAGTCGACCCACACAGAAGTTGCATTTTTCCATAACACCACGAGTTCTCACTGTAACATCTGGGTTAAGAGCTCTGATGTTTCGATCTCTTTCTTTTTCACCCATAGTGTTCCATTTATAGGTCCACCAGTTAAAGCGGCGAACTTTATAGGGGCAAGCATTTCCGCAATATCTGGTTCCCACACAGCGGTTATAAGTCATCGCATTGATGCCTTCGTCGTCGTGAGTGGTTGCAAGAACAGGACAAACCGCTTCACAAGGGGCGTGATTGCACTGCTGACACATCATGGGTTGAAAGGTGACTCCTGGAGAATCGACTTCGCCATTAAAATAGCGGTCGAGTCGAATCCAGTGCATTTCTCGTCCCATGAGGATTTGTTCGCGGCCTATCTGCGCCACGTTATTTTCGAGGGAACATGCCGTCATACAGGCGCCGCAGCCTGTGCATTTTGACAAATCTACTGACATTCCCCAGCGATAGTCACCCCTATGAAGCACATCAGGGTAAAGATCTGGAACGGTATCTAAGTCTTTATCGCCACTTTCTTTAGCAAGGGCTGCAAGTGAAGTCGTCCTAACGATGTCACTTCGATTACCAATGTCGTGATGTTTTTGCATGGCAGCAAGCCTGTAAGTCTTACCGACAAGAGAAACTTTCACCGTTTGGCCGCTCGTTACAGGTTGCCCCGTTACTTTGTCTTCTGCTTTAGCGAAGGCTGCAAGGGGATTAAAGCCTACGCCATTAGAAATGGTAGAACGCTTGTCAGTATGACCATTACCTCGTGGAGCTACGATAGCATCCGGATGAAGTCCAGGGAGTGGGAATATAGCGCCTTCGAAAAAGCCACCAGGTCCTTCTACTCGGATCACATCATTTCGCTTTAAGCCAAGTTTTCGGCATGTATTAGGATTGATGGCAACCCACGAGTCCCAAGCAATGGTGGTCATACCGTCGCCAACTTCTTGTAGAATGGGGATATGGGCAAAGCTTCCATCTCTGAGGCGATGATCGAATGGGGAAACAAGCTTGAGTCCAGACTCAGGAAGGGCCAAAGAAATTTTGACATCTTTGAGGTCGCCAACCGTTCTTGTGTCTAACTTGCCAATAAATCCTCTTCTAAGCACGGCTTTCACAAAAGTTTCATAATCTACTTTAGCTCCGGCCATTTCATAGTAGCTCTTCCACTGTGCAGACAGATAGGTTCTATAGTCGGCATAGCCCATAGGAGAGCCTGCTGAAGCCGCAATCCACATAAGCATTTCTTCAGGCTGACGTGAGTTTACAGTGGTTCTTACTGCCGGCTGACGAATGCTTAGGAAGCCCGAAACTGGTTCTTCGTCGCCCCATGTTTCCAAGTAGTGGTCAGCAGGTAAAATAAATTCTGCAAGCCGATCGACCTCCGCCGGGAAATTTTGAATAGAAACTACGGTCTTCACTTTAGTTAAAGCTTCTGAAAATCCGTAGCTCGCGGGCAATGTGAAGGAAGGATCTGTGCCGATGACAAAAACCACGTCTAGGTCAGCTGACGCTTCCATAAAGCGTTTCATGTCACCTGCTTTAACGGGGCTTGCACTCCAACCTTTGTCAAAGTTGAGAATACTGCCGTAGGCTCCGAGAAGAATATTTGCAAAAATCCCAGCGACCTGAAGGCTCGTGGCATTTTCATCAAAACTTGCTGTGCCACCAGCTACTAGCACCGAAGGCTTCTCTAACATTTTACGAGCGAGAGCTTCGAAAACTTCTTTCTTAACTCCAACGACATCGTAAGCCTGATCTAGGGCAGCTTTATTGGCATCTAATACGGATGCGATCACAGCTTTTGCGCCTTTTGAACCTTTTGCAGTGGATTGTTCATGGAGTGAACGAACCAATAGAAGTGTCGTTGCAAGTTCAGATCCTACAGGGATAACATGGCGCTTATCTGCTCTGCCGCCCGTTAGGGACATGACAGCTTCAAATTGAACCAACTCCCCTTTTTCTATACCTTTAATGCTCAGAGCTTGCGACAATCCTTTTGAGTGGTAAACCACCGAAGTACCAACATCCAAAATGTCAGAGCCTATGCCTACAATGGTGCTGGCTCGAGCCAACTCAAGGCGGGGAAGTCCTTCCACTCCAAAAGCTAGACGATGAGCTTCACTAATTGACGAATAAAGTCCGTTGGCATCCCAGGTAAATACATTTTCAGATTTAGAGCCAATTTTGGTTAGAAATTCTGCGTAAAACTTCCTTTGAGAACCTGTCGAGCCTTTTGTGATGATGCCGACCTTTTTGGTTCCTTTAACAATAGCTCCAATGCGATCGAAAGCTGCTTCCCAAGAGAACTCTTTTGTAAGGCCGTTTGTCTGAATGAGAGGAGATTTATGTCGCTCTGGATGGTAAAGACCTTGAATGGAAGCCTGTCCTATGGCGCACAGGGCTCCTTGACTTACGGGATGCTCAGGGCCACCTTCCAATTTAGTAGGTCGGCCTTCGCGTGTTTTGACAACGACGCCGCATGCTGCCGGGCATTCGTTGCAAGTGGTGGCATAATAAACCGGATTGCCCGGCACAAAGTCAACGGGCTGATTCACATAAGGAACAATTTTTTCTGCCGGTCTCTTTACACACGCTGTGGCGCCAAGTATCGCGCTAGCACTGAAAAGACGCATGACATCTCTTCTCGCTATGGGATATCCTTTGCCCTTCGATTCAGCTATCTCACCGCGGACTTCTAGGTCCGTGGCTCCAATCTCTGGCATCACTTCTTCCACAGCCATAAATAGGTGGCCTTTGCCAATGTTTTTAACCGGAGCTTCAAATGCGGCATCCGGTGCAAAGACTTCTTTTTGTTCCGACAATTTATCGAGTTCGTCGAATTCCAAACGTTCCATCATATCTCCTGCAAGGGCAAACCTTGTGAATGGGCTACAAGTTTATAAAAATTAATAGTGACACGTATTACAGCTAATTTTAGCGCCCTTATCAAGATTGTCTTTGTGACAACCTATACACCAACCCATTTGGAGGGGAGCATGCTGCGCAGCAGTAACGTTTTCTTGCATGGGCCCGTGGCACTCCTGGCAAGTGAATCCCGCTAAAACGTGGGGTTTATGACTAAATCTCACGAAGTCGGGAAGGTCATGAACTTTCGTCCATTCAACGGGCTCATTACGCCTGTATTTTTCCGTAATGTACTTGATAGTATCTTTATCAGTCGCGACTATTTTATGACATCCCATACACGTATTGAGTGGGGGGACGCCAGCCGACTGACTGCGCCTTGCAGCTGAGTGGCAATACTGGCAGTCCATCTTTAATTTGCCCGCATGTATATTATGGGGGAAGTCTATGGGCTGTTCTGGATGATACCCTGTTCCAATCATGGACTGAGTGGAGTTGTCAACGGTGTCACCTGGGGACCACATCCACCATGCTTTAGCATCTGTTGAAATCATTTGGCAAACTAGAATGCATACCGCTGCTGTCAAAATTTTTAACGCCCGCAAGCTGATTCTCCTCATCATCGTTTCATGTTGATCGTTTTAAGCTTGTCAGCGTTGCCTAGCGAAGTAGATTTCTTAAAGGCTTTCTCACCAAAAGAAATCTCTTATTCGATATGAAATTGACCAAGCCTTAAAAACTTAGCACACTTAAACCCTGTATCCAATTATTTTTATTGGGAGAATGCTGTATAAATTTCCGGCAAACTGTGTAATATGATGGATTGTTGAGCTGATGAAAAAAAGGAGTGGGTCTGTGAAGTCTTTATTTCATTTGGATGGCAGGTTTGAACCCGCTGGGGATCAACCCCATGCTATAGAAAGTATCGTGAAAGACCTGGAGTCGGGAAGCAAACATCACCTTTTGATGGGGGTCACCGGTTCAGGTAAAACTTTTACCATGGCAAATGTGATTCAACGACTTCGCAAGCCCACGCTCATTCTTGCTCCCAATAAGACGCTTGCCGCGCAACTTTTTACGGAATTCAGAGAACTGTTCCCTAAGGATCATGTAGGCTTTTTTGTCAGCTACTATGACTATTTTCAGCCGGAAGCCTATGTACCAACAAGCGACACCTATATTCAAAAAGATGCCTCCATTAATGAAGATATCGATAAAATGCGTCACCAAGCCACTCAGGATCTATTCGAAAAACAAAATGTGATCATTGTGGCAAGTGTCAGCTGTATTTATGGTCTAGGTTCACCCGATGCCTATGGAAGTTTGGTCGTCAGTGTTCGAGTCGGACAGGAGATGTCTCGCGATACTTTTTTGCGAAAACTTATCGAAATTCAATATACACGCAATGATTCGATGCTTGAGAGGGGAAGTTTTAGAGTGCGGGGAGAGACTGTCGATCTCTTGCCTTCCAGTCAGAAAGATCAAGCCATTCGGGTGGAATTTTTTGGCGATGAAATCGAGGGTATTAGCCTCATAGATGCATTAACTGGTACTAGGGTCGCAAAGGTGGATGAAGTCGCTGTTTATCCCAATAGCCATTATGTGGCTGATCGCAAGGATATGCGTTCTATTATCCAGGAAATTTTATCTGATTTAGGTGACCGGTTGCGAGAGTTTCAGGCAGAAAAGAAAGATATAGAATTTCAGCGGCTTGAGCAAAGAACGATGCACGATGTCGAGTCTTTAGAGCAGGTAGGATTTTGTTCTGGCATAGAAAACTACTCCCGGTATTTGACTGGTAAAAAGCCAGGAGAGGCACCACCGACGCTTCTCGATTATTTCCCAGAAGACTTTTTGACTATTGTCGATGAAAGTCATATCACGATTCCTCAAGTTGGCGGCATGTACCGGGGGGATCGAGCCAGAAAAATGACGCTGGTTGATTTTGGCTTCAGACTTCCTTCCGCTCTCGACAATCGCCCCTTAAACTTCGAAGAGTTTCTGGATCGCAACCGACAAATTCTCTATGTTTCCGCAACTCCTGGCCCCTTTGAAATGAAAACATGCGAAGGAAAAATAACCGAGCAAATCATCCGACCTACAGGACTTATCGATCCTGAAATTGAAATTAGACCAGTTAAAACCCAAGTAGACGATCTCTATTCCATGATTCGAACAGTTTCCAAAACAGGCCGCATCCTGATCATTACACTCACTAAAAAAATGGCTGAGGATCTGACGGAATACTACCGAGATCTCGGTGTCAAAGTGAAATACCTGCATAGCGATTCCGATACGCTGGAGAGAGCTGACATTTTAAGAGGGCTTCGAAAAGGGGATTTTGATGTACTCATTGGAATCAATCTGCTCAGGGAAGGTTTAGACCTTCCTGAAGTGGAGCTTGTTGCCATTATGGATGCGGACAAAGAAGGATTTTTAAGATCTCGTTCCTCATTGATTCAAATTGTGGGGAGGGCAGCGAGGAACGTCCATGCAAAAGTAATTTTCTATGCAGATAAAGTAACCAACTCCATGAATCTAGCTATGGAAGAGACTTCAAGGCGCAGAGAGATCCAAAAAAAGTATAATTTGGAGAACAACATAGAGCCACTGACCATTATCAAATCGCTTCCAGAGGATCTTAGAGTCATCTATGGACTGGTAGAAGGTCAAAATCTTGAGGTGGTCGTGGATCTTTCCGAGCGTTGCAAGAAGCTAGGCATTAAAAATGCTCGAGATGCTGAGAAATCTATAGATAAGAAGAAGAAAGAAATGCTTAAAGCCGCCCAGGCGCTTGATTTTGAAAATGCAGCGCGACTTAGGGATGAAATTCGTGAATTAAAAAGTATAGTCATGTCTTTAATGTCTGAGGATCTTGGTGAATAACGAATCTAGTTTAAAAGATAAAGCCCGATCTTTGCCTGGCTCGCCGGGGTGTTATCTTATGCGAGATATCAAGGGTAGAGTCATTTACGTTGGAAAAGCAAAGAATTTAAAAAACAGAGTTTCCTCTTATTTTCAATCGAGTTTAGGACATACCCAAAAAACGAAAAAACTCGTGAAGACCATCATAGATTTTGAGGTCATTCTGGTTCAGACGGAAGTAGAAGCTCTCTTATTAGAAAGAACTCTCATCAAAACCCACGACCCAAAATATAATATTTTGCTTCGTGATGATAAAGAGTACCCTTACATAAGAATTGGAGTGAGTGATCCTTGGCCTCGAGTGTCCCGGGTAAGAAAAAGACTTGAAGACGGCGCCCTCTATTTAGGGCCCTTTGGCAATGTGTCCTTGGCTTCATCGATGCTACAGCTTGTTCATAAGATATTTCCCATCGTAAGGTGTAGTGAGCACGAATTTCAAACTACAAAAAGGCCTTGTAACTACTATCATATGGGGCTTTGTCTGGGTCCTTGCAAATTGGCCGTGGAACGGTCAACTTATATGGCGACCATAGAAGATGTTTCCGATTTTCTCAAAGGCCATACCAATGACGTGGCCGCGAAGGTCAAATCGAGGATGCTTTCTGCCGCATCGAATGAGGAGTTTGAGCTGGCAGGACGCTATCGCGATCAGCTTTTTGCCTTAGAGAACCTGGCAGAGAAACAGCATGTGGTATTTGATGGCATTAAGGATGCAGATGCTATTTCGGCAGTCAGAAAGTCTGGATTTATCGCCTTCCATGTTCTTATGGTACGGGATCGCCATGTGACGGGTCGAGATAGCTTTGTAGTTTCCGACCAAGGGGAGTCGGAAATTTCAGAACTGTTGGAATCTTTTTTGCTTCAGTATTATGAATTTAGACGTTTGCCTGCCGATATTTTTTTGGAAGAAGACATCGGCGATGTGCCAGTTATTTCTGCAGCTATCAAAGTAGGAAATAAATATAGCAATTCTAAAGAGGGACCAGGCTCAGAGTGGAATTTTAAGATTTCGAGATCAGAACGTGGTGCTTCCCGAAAACTATTGGATATTGCCAGAAAAAATGCGGAATGGTCCCTTGAGGAACAGTCCAGAAAAGGGGAGCCGGCGGGCGATCGCCTGGAAATGGTCGCCGCTGAGACAGGGCTCGATTATTCCTTTGAGTCTTTAGAATGCATAGACATTTCCAATATGGGAGGGACAGCCATTGTCGCTTCTTGCGTGCGCTTCCAAAATGGCAAGCCCCATAAAGAGATGTACCGTCTTTATAATATTGAAGACGAAGCCCTATCTTCTGACGATTTTGAATGTATACGCAGGGTGGTACGAAGACGTCTAGAAAGAGCTCTGCGAGATGAGGATGGGCCTCATACTTTGATGATAGACGGTGGAAAAGGTCAATTGTCAGCGGCTGCAGAAGTTTTTAAGGAATTTCCCACTTTAAATATCAATCTCATCTCTCTTGCCAAAAGCCGACCAGAAACCTCATCGGCAAATGCTCCTAGATATTCTCCAGAACGTATTTTTGTCTTAGGGCAGAAGATGCCTGTGGATTTGAAAGTGGGTTCGAGCGCCTATCGGCTATTTACCCAAATTCGGGATGAAGCCCATCGCTTTGCAATCTCCCATCATCGAAAACGTAGATCTAAAGTTCGGCATTCCTCCGTTCTTGATGGGATCAGTGGAATCGGGCCCATCATCAAGCGAAGGCTGTTTGAAGAATTCGGCAGTTTAGAGCAGATGCGGGACTCTACTCTGGAACGCCTCCTTAAAGTGAAGGGGCTGACTCCTGCGAAAGCTCTGGGATTAAAAGCTACCCTTGCAGAGATTCTCAAAGAAACTCCTGAAGGTGATTTCTAGAAGCACAGCCAAGTCCCTGGCAGCGGCGGGTTTAAACGTCTGACTTATCTTCACCTTATTAGGTCAATTTGAGCGGAAACCGGCCAGAGGCATCTAGGATCGAACCAACTGACCTTTCAATTATTAATGTTTAGATAAAAAAACTGGCCTCATAGCCAAAAATATGTTTCTATGCGGCCTGATAGGCCGGATACGGAACCGCCTTTTTTAAAAAATCCTAAAGGAGGATTAGATGCTTTCAAAACTATTTAAGATGTCCCTAATCGGAAGTGTATTGACTTCCGCTCTAGCGAAAGATGTCCATGCCGCCGGGCTGTCTCTAGAGCAGAGACGAAAAGCCCAAGAAGTCTATCTTAATTTAATTGATGAGCCGCCTAGCATGGATCCCACGAAGCAGGCAGACGCTGTAAGTGGTATGTGGCTTGGTCACATCTATGAGGGTCTGATGACCCAAGACAAAACTGGCAAAAATTATGTGCTTGGTTCCGCAGAAGCGGTTAAAGTAAGTAAAGATGGACTCCAGTATACTTATACAATTCGAAAAAATGCGAAATGGCAGGATGGTAAAGCCCTTAGTGCCAAAGATTTTGAATTTGCATTTCGACGCCTCGTCGATCCAAAGTTTGCCAGTGAGTACTCGTTTATTGCGATCACAGCTCAAATTGTAAATGCAGAAGAAATTGTTAAAGGCAAGAAAGCTCCTAGTGAGCTAGGAGCCAAGGCACTAAACGATTCTACTTTTCAGGTTCAACTCAAGAGTCCTGTTACTTTCTTTAATTCCCTTATGGCCTTTAACGTTTTCTATCCTATAAGAGAAGATATCGTAAAGAAATTCGGCGACAAGTTTTCCACTAATGTAGAAAGTATTATTGGTAATGGGCCCTTTAAACTTACAAGGTGGGTTCATGAATCTTCCATGCGTATGGAAAAATCGCCGACCTACTGGAATGCCTCAGCTATTAAGCTTAATGCGATAGATGCACCGGTTATCTTAAAAGATGGTGGCGCGATTTACAGCCAGCAGATTACGGGTGGCCTCGATATGAATATGGGAGCTCTTGACCGGGACCGTCTTAAGCTCGCTCAAAAAGATAAAAAAGCTATCAGCAGCTACCAAGACGGCTCTGTCTGGTGGTTTGAAATGAATCAGCGGCCCCAGAAGCTTTTTTCGAACCAAAATTTGCGCCAGGCTTTAAGGCTTGTTCTGAATCGTTCGGAATTTGTTAATAAAGTCATCGCCATTCCTGGAACCAAGGTTGCCTTTGGAATTGTTCCGGATTTTTTACCAGGCAGCAAACCCTCATCAACTTTCCGTAAAGAAAGTGGCCTAGCCTGGAAAGATAATGACCTGGCTTCCGCTAAAAAATATATTGCAGCTTATCTTGCAGAAACCAAGCAAACGAAAGTACCAAGCTTTACACTCCTTGGCGACGATGGTACTGCTGCAAAAACTCAGATTGAGTACCTTCAAGGCTTTCTAAAGAAGGCTTTCCAGACAGAAGTTAAAATTGACATCGTTCCGTTTAAGACAAGACTTCAGCGCATGCAAGACGGTCAGTTTGATCTCGTTGTGGCAGGGTGGGGGCCCGATTACTTTGATTCCATGACCTTTATGGATCTATTCATGAGTAATAACGAAAATAATCACGGACCCTTTAAAGATGCCAAGTTTGACGCAATGATTGTCAGCGCCCAAAAAGAAAATGATGTGGTAAAGCGAACGGCTATTTTAACCGCAGCAGAGAAATACTTAGTGGAAGAGAAGGCTGGTGTGGTGCCTGTGTATCAAAGAAGCCGTTCCTATATTTACTCTGAAGGACTGGAAGGCTTTGTACGTCCTCCCCTGGGAGCTGATCCCAATCTTCGCTATGCCTACTGGAAGTGAGAAGATAAATGTCTGAAGGTCAAGATGGACTTAGACCGGCGGTCCTAGTGGAACCTGTAATGTGAGTCGAGCTGCTAAGATGAGCAGTTCTTTGAGTGGCCTCCTAAAAGAGGTCATGCAAGTAGTACGGAAGGGTAAAATGTTATTTTTTAAGTACGTCCTAAAACGAGTTCTTTTAGCAATCATTGCGGTTTTTGTCTTAGCTAGCTTGACTTTTTTCCTGACCCGAGCAGCTCCTGGCGATCCCTTTACAAAAACTAAAGAGATTCCTGAAGCCACTATGGCCAATTTAAAGGCTATGTATGGTTTGGATAAACCCATCTACGTGCAGTATGCCATTCAAATGCAAAAGATTTTTTTGCACGGTGATTTTGGCACGAGCTTTCGTACAGTGGGGCGAGACGTCAATACGATCATTAAAGAGCAATTTCCAGTTAGTGCCCAGTTAGGTCTTTTTGCTGTGAGCATAGGGACCATTTTGGGGCTCTGTCTTGGAGTTATAGCTTCTCTCTACCGAAATTCGGCTATAGACCGTTTTGCGATGCTGCTTTGTGTTTTAGGTTTAGCCCTTCCTGGATTTCTATTTTCCTATCTTTTTCAGTATTTCTTTGCTGTCCTACCGGTTACCGATTTTGGTTTTAGCGCTGAGAACTGGCTCCCTTCCGTCGGTTGGGGGACTTGGAAACACTTTTTACTTCCTGGGTTTTCCTTAAGTCTTGGAGTTATTGCCACCATCACCCGGATGACGAGAAGTCAGATGGTGGATGTGCAGTTTTCTGACTACGTAAAAACCGCAAAAGCCAAAGGTGTTTCTACGTGGCGGTTGATCATCATTCATGAACTTAGAAATGCCGTTCTCCCTATTTTAACGATTCTTGGGCCCTTACTTGTAGGGACCATGATGGGAGCCTTGATTACCGAAAATATCTTTGGCATTCCTGGACTTGGACGAGTGATTTTAAATTCTGTTGTGAACTCGGATTATAACGTCATTATGGGTGTGACCATTTTTGAGGGTTCCTTCCTCGTCTTGGTCATTCTCGTAACAGATATCCTATATGGAATTATCGACCCCAGGATCCGTGTAAGCCACTAAAGATTTTCCCTGAGGATATTATGACCCTAGATGCAAAACAAAAATCAGGTGCTTCAGCTCTCACATGGGCTCTTACCGAGAGCATGTTTACGCCACAGCCAGCGAATCCTGAAGAAGCTGAAAAAATAGTGAGACCTAATCTTACTTATTTTCAGGACGCCTATATTCGATTTAAGAAGAATAAGGTGGGCGTTGTTTGCGCTTACTTCCTTCTTTTTATTACGAGTGTAGGTGTTTTTGGTCCCTTATTTTTCCCTCATATCGGCGACGATGTGTCCTATGAAAATTCCTTAAATACGGATTTTCAAAATCAGGCTCCCACTTTAGGCCAATCCCTCTTAGTTGCGGAAGAAGGTGCCTCTTCCCCGGAAGTTCTGATTAAAGAAGACCTTAATGTGAATGCACCCCTTAAATCCGCGGATGCTCTGACTGCTCCGGCGGAGCTAACCATTGAAGGCAAGCCCACCGTGGACGGCATTACTTTGAAATGGGTTCCTACCGAAGGAGTGAGTGGTTACGAGATCTTTAGAATTGCCGGAGAGCATATCAAAGGTGATCTTGCCGACTTCCAAAAAAAGCCAACGGAACAGGGTCTCAGTGTTACAAAAGTGGATTCTCCCGCGCAATATTCTTATACAGACTCCCTCGGCCTAGATCCGGGACAAAGTTTTGCTTATGCTGTGGTGGCTTTTGTGGTGAATCCAGAAACGAATGAAACCCTTTACGGCCCCTCGAGTCAGGTGGTCATGACAAATATCACCAAAACCATTCCCCTTACCGATGCTCTTCATATTGATCCCAAGGCTCAGGTGGGCGGTACGGTTCAAGGCCGAACGTTCTTGTTTGGTACGGATAATCTCGGGCGCGATATTTTTGCCCGTATGATCATGGGAACTCGAGTCAACTTTTCCTTAGCGTTGATTGTTCCCACAATTTGTTTGCTTTTAGGTTTGATTTACGGAGCTGTGTCTGGATTAAAGGGTGGAAGAGTGGATATGTTGATGATGCGAATCATTGAGATTTTAGACACACTTCCCTATTTGCTATTGATGATTATTTTACAGCTCGTCATGGGCAAAGGCATGGTGAGTCTCATTGTAGCTCTTTGTGCTTTTGGGTGGACCGGCTTTGCCCGTGTGATTCGTGGAGAAGTCTTGCGTCTTAGAGAAATTGAGTTTGTTCATGCAAGTCGGCTTCTCGGAGCCTCCATGCCGCGACTTATATTTAAGCAAATTGCTCCTAATTTGATTGGATTGATTTTGGTGGTTTGGTCTAGCCAGCTACCAGGCGTGATTGTTTCTGAAGCCTTTTTGTCACTTCTTGGGCTAGGCTTAGAAGCCCCTGCGGCTTCTTGGGGAATGGTCTTGAATGAGTCCGCCCAACAGTTTCAAACACATCCTATGCAGTTTTTATTGCCAGCTATGGTCATGGCCTCGTCTCTTTTGGCATTTTTTCTCTTGGGAGATGCTTTAACCGATACCCTGGATCCTAAACTTCGTGGCAGGGGGTAGGTCATGAATCAGAAAAATGTAGTTCTTGATATTCGTAATATGGAAGTTTCCTTTTCAGTCCATGCGGGAAATGTTTACGCCGTTCGAAATGTATCTTTTAAGGTGCATGAAGGGGAATGCCTTTCCATAGTGGGGGAGTCAGGCTCAGGCAAGTCAGTAACGGTGCAAGCACTTATGGGACTTCTTCCCATGCCTCCCGCTAAACTTCTCGGTGGAGAAGCCTATGTTTTAGGTACCGATATATTGAAGCTGTCGACCTCTGAAAAAAGAAAAGTACTCGGCCGTGATATTGCCATGATTTTTCAGGATCCCTTGACGAGCCTCAATCCTACCATGACTATTGGCAATCAAATTGCAGAAACTCTCGTGATTCACACGGATCTGTCGAGCGATGCGAGAAGAGCTCGTGTCCTCGAGCTACTTGAGCTCGTGAGAATTCCGGAACCAGGCCGACGTATCGATCAATATCCCCATGAACTTTCTGGGGGGATGCGTCAAAGGGTCATGATTGCTATGGCGCTAGCTTGTAATCCTAAAGTGTTGATTGCAGACGAACCGACGACTGCTTTGGATGTGACGATTCAGGCACAGATTCTGTCACTCATAAAAGAATTGGCTATAAAGTTTAAAATGGCCATCGTTCTTATCACTCACGATTTGGGTGTCGTGGCCCAGATGGCGGATCGCGTTGCTGTGATGTATGCTGGCAAAATCGTCGAAGAGGGGACGGTCGATGATATTTTCTATCGCTCAGCACATCCCTATACGCTGGGTCTTAAAGGAGCCATGCCTAAGGTCGAGCATGCAGGAAGACTAGAGTCCATTCCTGGAACACCACCGGATCTTTTTTCACCACCACCAGGCTGTGCTTTTTCAGCCCGCTGCCCAAGTGCTTTAGCAGTTTGCCATAGCCACCAACCACCTGAATTTAAGATTCTAAATGGCAGCGTCTCTTGCTGGCTGCATCATGGAATGGCGAAAGCCCACCGTAAAGGTGCAGGGGTTGCGGAAGTAAAAGTAGAGCAGGGAGTTGAGGCATGATTCAGACAAGTGAAAATTTCGTGGAGATCAAAAATCTCTCAAAGCACTTTAATTTGGGCGATAATAAGTTTCTTCATGCGGTCGACGAAGTCACGTTAAGCATTGCAAACGGCGAGACTCTTGGGCTCGTCGGTGAGTCAGGGTGTGGAAAGTCGACGCTCGGTCGTTTGTTGGTTCGCATGTATGAGCAAACTTCAGGTGATCTTTATATCAATGGTCAAAAGGTTCCAGAGAAACTCAATCAGGCTCAGCGAAAAAAATTCGCCCGAGATGTTCAAATGGTATTCCAAGATCCCTTCGCCTCACTCAATCCTCGGATGACGGTTGGTGATATTGTGGCAGAAGGTCCAGATATCCACGGTTTGTGGAAAGCCTCGGAGCGTACCGAACGGATTCATTTTTGGCTTAAGCGGGTAGGTCTAAGGTCAGAACATGCCAGCCGCTTTCCCCATGAGTTTTCAGGGGGCCAGAAGCAGCGTATTGGAATCGCCAGAGCTTTAGCTATTGAACCTAAGTTTATCGTTTGTGATGAACCCATTTCCGCATTAGATGTTTCTATCCAGGCCCAAGTTGTAAATCTTTTAGAAGATTTGCAAAATGAGTTTAAGCTGACCTATCTTTTTATTGCCCATGGCCTGCATATGGTAAGACATATTTCCGATCGCATGGCTGTAATGTATCTGGGTCAACTGGTCGAGCTAGGTTCGTCTAAGGATGTGTTTGAGGCCCCTCTTCACCCTTACTCAGAGGCTCTCATCGCCTCAAATCCATACCCTGATCCCGAAAAAGAAAGAAAGCGAACCCACAAGCTTTTAGTGGGAGAAATCACAAGTCCCGTAAATCCCAAGCCAGGATGTAGGTTTGCTGCGAGATGTCCCATAGCTGAAGATCGCTGCCGCAAAGAAACCCCTCACCTCAGAGAAATTGTTCCTGGGCGGCAAGTTGCTTGTCATCTAAGATAGTAGTTGTATAAGCCAGTGAGAGTGCTTTAAAAGTGCCTCAATCAAATTATCTAGCTAAATCAGCATGTTCCGTATTGTATCTAACGTACACTCTGGGAATGACTCGTCATTAGTCTTTCAGCTGAGAGGCTGGTCCATCTTCTCAACAGCGAGGTTGAGATCATTATTCTCTTTCTATCCGATCTTTGTGACTAATATGATTAGATTTTTGACGGAATTAAAAAAAAGTGCGTTTGTGCCCTATGCAAGCCGATAAAACTTTTAGAGGTGTTTATGAAACAAATTATTTTTGCTTTTTTGTGCAGCTTCTATGTCCTTGCTTGTAGTGGAAAATCTAATTTCAACGCCAGTAACGCAGTAAAAGGATCTGGCAAAGATAAGGGTCCCAATTCCTCTGACGGCTCGATTGGTGGCAGCTCGGGCGGTGACAGCGCGATTGGTGGCAGCGGCGGAGGTAATGATGCCCTAGGCAAGGACGCTAATGCGCCTATCGATCCTAGTGCCTTTGCAAAAAAAGGGCAAAGTCTAGACGCCTACTTAATTGTCGACGTTTCAGGTTCTTTAAGAAATTCAGATCCCGATTGCCTCAGATTTGAAGCCATCAAGTCTTTTAAAAATTCTTTAAAGCAGGTACTTGGGGACACAGGTGATGCCAGAGTCAGTCTTGTTACGTTTTCAGATTCAGCTGATTTTAAATCAACTTCCAATAATTTTATCGGGCTAACGGACGAGGAATTCCGTGATAAGTATCGTTCAGATATATGTCGTAATGATTCTAACACCAATCCAGCTGCTGCTTTTGATCTTACTGTGAAGAAGATGGACGAGTTGCAAAAAATAGAAAAAAAGAAGGTGACCAGTGTTCTGTTCTTTACCGACGGAGTTCCGACAGTGGGAACTTCCCAACAAATTCTATCGAGTGCTGATGCCTTAAAGGCCAAAGTGAATTCACGGATTTTTAGCGTTTTGCTGGGAACCGAAAACCCTAGTGCCAACAGTGTAAATACAATAATTCTCGGGAGAACTCCTATCATCGATCCCCTGGAATTTGTAAAGTATGTAGCTGGTAGTGCAGACCGCGTCAAAAGTGTAACTAATGCTGAAGCTCTTAAACAAGCATTTCTAGCATTTCTGGGTGGAAGCTAAATTTTGC
Organism: Pseudomonadota bacterium; assembly: GCA_037142195.1. GTDB lineage: Bacteria > Bdellovibrionota_B > Oligoflexia > Oligoflexales > CAIMVM01 > CAIMVM01. The sequence continues at coordinate 31,656 of JBAXBA010000012.1, read as the reverse complement.
TTCTTAAAAAGGTTTCCTGTAGATTGTCTTATTTAGCCATTTCGAATGGCAGTTTGAAGCTTGGATTCACTAGCGAGAATTTTTCCTCCGACAATCAGCGAGTCTTGATTATTTAGGTCTTTGGATTTTCTAAAAAATAGAGCCCACCATTTCCATGGTGGGATTATTTTTGATGATGTTCTGAGATTCTTGAATAAATCTACGATTTAAAATGTGGAACGGAACGACTCCGAGTCTTAAGAAAATGGAACCCATTTGACGAAGAACCGTAACTTAGGGTTCAAAAAAACTGTTTTTTTAAGTACTTATAGGTCTTTTGTGTTTTTTTTATCTCATTGATAAAGTGCGTCGGATGCTTGCCGATACGCAGTGAGAGTCGTTGAATGGGAAGGGTAACTTATGAAAATGAGTTTGATTTTAGTATTGCTATATGGATTTGTCTCTTGCAAATCAAGCGAATGGAATGAACTAAGGATTGCTGATGATTCAGTACCTAAAATATTCACCTTAGTGAGTAGGCAGGATACTGTCATCAAAGAAAATCCCGCAAGCGATTCGGGGCCTAAAGCGGGCAAGAGCTGCAAAATTTCTAAAGGCACCAAAATTTTGATTCAGGGATATACAAAATTTGCAGATGGCTCCCACGTTCAAGTACTTCTTTCGGCTATTCAATCCGGCTCAAGTAGTAGTTCACAAGCAAACCTCCCCTCCGGCTCAAGTAGTGGCTCACAAGCAACCATTCAAAGTGGTGAACCCAATATTGTTCCTGCCTCTAAATCGAATTCCACAAACCCTGTAAGAATAACTGAACCCTATATTACTGTAATACAGGGGGATCCTTTTCACTTGAGCTCTGGTGCGCCTGACTCTAACCCAACGCCTGATGAGGTAAACGCAGCAGAATGCGCACTTTTGGGGAAGACAAGCTACTTGTATTCGGAGCATTTTGATGGTCTTAGTTCCGCTGAACCTCCGATTGATGCTTTATTTGAAGGGTATGATCGGGATTGGGGGAGTCGGATTGCAAATGTTGCTCGAAATCAGTCAAAAGCAAGATATTCGAGGTCCAGTTGCTATATGTTTGTGGCCGATGTTTTAGAATCTGCTCTTGGTCGCATACCCAATTGGCAGCCTCTGAATAGAGGTTCCTGCGCCAGGTCATTTTCTGATGGGTGGAATCCAAGAATTAATGAAAGTGAATTTCGCCTCAGGAAAATTGAAACAAGAGATCCCAACATCGTGGATAAATTGCCAGTGGGCTCCGTTCTCGTGACGGGACGTTGTGGATTACAAAGTCCTCCGGGAGTTTGTGCTGGCCCCGGCTATGGTGACATCATGATTAAAGGCGATGAACAAGGGACCATGTATAGCGCCATCAATGGTCCCCCCAAATCAGATAAATGCGGGATAAGAACGGGAAATCTCATTTCCGTGTTCATTCCGATAAGGTAGGTTGCAGGAACCATGAGAGAGGCCAGATGCTAACGCGAGTCTCTTAAGCAAAATAGGAATCAACCGTTCCAATCCGTCGAAAGCTATCCATGCCTTCTAGGACATGTGATCTCTGACTCGCTTCGAAGGAAGATATTTAAACTTCCTGTTTCGGTTACGGTTATGAAAAGGGGCGGGTTGCATTTTAGCGTTCAACGGATTTTTTCTCGGAGGGATGCTACTTCAATCCTTCTACAATCTTTCCAGCCCAGTAGTTTTCCATAAACCATTGTTTAGGGTCTAACGTGAGATAGCCGCCTTTTAAAGTGAGGTCGCCTTTCTGCATCAGGTTTTTAAGGTCTCCGTGGATCCCTAACTTTTTATTGCATGTACTTTCTAGCCAATCCAAGGGCACCCCTTGCTGAGTCCTTAAAGAAGAGCCGATGATTTCTAATAGAAGATCATCTAATCTTCGTTCCTTATCTAATATAAGACCTGAAGCCTCCAAGGAAGCTCCGAGTTCTTCAGATAGAGAAAGGTTTAGTTTGTCCATAGTTCGGTCATTCTTAGGATAAGAGTAGCGTAGACCCACTGGAGAGTCAGTTGGCAAAAATCCATGGGCACCTGAGCCTATTCCGATGTAATAGCCCCCTTTCCAATACACCCAGTTGTGCTGGCAACTATATTCCGGCCTTGACCAATTGCTCACCTCTTCATGATGGAGCCCACCTCGATCCAAAAATTTTCGAGCCTGCTCATAGAAAGAAAACTCCGTGTCTTCTGCCACAGGTACAATTTTTTTTCTTAATTTACGTCGACCGAGGACGGTTTGGGGCTCCCAAGTGAGATTGTAAAGACTAAGATGCCCCACATCTAAGGACAGAGCCATTTCAAGGTCAGATTGCCAGGCCTCAGAGGTTTGACCTGGGATTCCGTAAATGAGGTCAATATTCAGATTGGGAAACTCAGATTTTGCTAATTTGATGGAATGGATCGCTTCTGTGCTTGAGTGATCTCGACTTAAAAATTTAAGATGTTCTTTCTGAAAAGATTGGATTCCGAGAGAGAGCCTAGTGAACCCGCACTCTTTCCAAGCCTGAAGTGAGGATTCTGTGATGTTGTTAGGATTGGCTTCTAATGATACTTCCGCATTTTTGGCAAGGACGGGCTTAATAATTTCTAAAATGGGTTCGTACGGGGAAGTAAAAAGTCCCGGTGTTCCCCCTCCAAAGAAAACTGTGGGACAGGTATATTGTTTTGCCTTCATCCAGTTTACCCAAATCGTCACGTGATGAAGGAGATTTTTAAAATAGACATCGGAAATATTTTGTTTCCAGTTGGCAGTTTTTGCGAAATCACAGTAATGGCAAATGGCTGAGCAAAAAGGAATATGGATGTATAGGGAGACGTTCATCTAATGACCCTTGAACTTTAATCGATATGAGAATCAAGTAGTCTAGATTGCCTGGAGTTGCAACTTAACTTCACTAATTTTCAGTGCGATTGCCATGCTAATTTTTAAAAATTCAAACGAGAAGCTTACCAATCTGCAAGGCATGTAGAAATTCCCTGTCAAAATAGGGTCTTCCAGGTCTTGGTGGCACGTGAAACAAGGGTGAGGTGGCTTTGGGGGTTGTACTCTATTTTGTCTAAATATCAGAGTGTTGCGATGCTTTTGGGGGAGAAAAAGGGTGCCTAAGTCTTTTTTAGGCACCCTGCAAGTTTTCCTATTCCACAGGAATTTCGGGTTTTTATGCTTTGATGGGGCCAACTCTGGGAGCAATCCTAGAAAGGCTCCTCCTGGCTTGGGCAGGTTGCTATGAAGGCATCTTCAATTCCTCAAGCAACAAGCCTTCGCTTAAGTTTGGCGATTCGGCTTGTAGCTTTAAATCCTGCTTTTTCTTGACCCCTTCTACCTGACTCCAAAATACCATCTAAAACTTCAGAAATCGCATGGGAGAGTTCCATGGATTTTTTCTCAATAACCATAGGAGTGTGGCCAGTTCGTGGTACGATCACCTTGAAGCCGTAGGCATCGCGACCGGGCTTCCAAGGTGAGTTTTCCATACTCACCACGGCCCTAGCATTTGCTAAGTGAATAAACGGAAACTTCTTTGCTAAGTACTCGATTTTGTCCTGGATCTCATCTCTTAGTGCTTTTGATCCTTTAAGTCCTCTAAATACAATCATCATAAGCGTCTCCTTCTTTTTATATTTCTATCCTCAACTATTTGTCATGAGAAAAAAAATAGAAAAATTAGTTCGTATCGATCGATTTTTAGAGATTTTGGAAAGGCCATAAATTCTTGTAACTATTGCTTTATTTTGACTGATCAAAACTGCAAAGGGCGAGTCTTTAAAAGTAAGAAACAGCTAAGCTTCCAAATAACGCCTGAGTAGTTTTCCAGGTCCATAGATGACCTGAAGTCGCGACAAAATTGCAAAAACACCTGCAAGCTTCCGGTCGAGGAAAATGGCTTCACGTGGAGGGGGACGCATTTTAGCTTTGAAAATAGCATTGCTTGCAAGTCCCGCCATATGGGTTACCACGTGATTTTCGTGCCAATGGAAATCATTATTGGACCAAATACTTCCGTCAATACTTGAACTTTCATTTTCGGGCATAAAACCAGTTAAAGATTTACAGCAGATATCAAAAAATATTTTTTCAGCTAATTCATCATCTTCGTCTCTAAGGTAGTCAAGATTTTTTCCGCACTTTATGACAATTTCCTTGTCATGATTCAAAGCTCCTAAGCTCATTTTCCTAAATTGAGATACGAATTTTTCGGGAAGTTTGCGCATGGCTCCATAGTCTAAAAGCACAAGTTTGTCGCCTGTCTCAGACATTTGAACAAGGTAATTTCCAGGATGAGCATCTGATTGGATCAGACGCCAGACAAAAAGCTCGTTAAAAAGCGACTCCAAAAGCGCAGAGGCGATGAGATTGCGCCGTTCTTGGGACAATTGGAGGAGTATGGGGTCATTGATTTGTACGCCAGGAATAAATTCCATAGCTAAAATCCTTTTGGATGACAGTTCCGGATAGGTCTTGGGAATGATCCATGGCCCCTTTTCTGGGAGCTTGCTTCGCATGAGCTCCATGGTTTCTCTTTCGAGATTGTAGTCGGTTTCCCTAATGAGCATAGCTTTAATCTCATCAAAAATACCCTGAAAGGCATCGCTATCGGGCAATATTTTGGTGATTTTAAAAAGCAATTTTAGGGTTTGGATGTCACTGTCAATGGATTTGTCAATGCCGGGATACTGGACTTTTAAAACAATATCTTGACCACGATACTTTGCACGATAAACCTGACCCATCGAAGCTGCCGCGAACGGTGTCCTATCGATTTCAAGTTCCTTTAAGGTCTCTGAACCAAGATTTCGAATCAACGACTTCTCGATTTGACTCCATTCGACAGGAGTGGATTGTGCTTGCAGCTTTTCTAGAACTTTAGTTACTTCCGCAGGAAGGAAGAACTCCCCAAACACACTCATGAGTTGTCCGGCTTTATGCAGGCTGCCCTTAAGCTTATCAAGTTCTGAGGCAAAAAGTTCAGCAGCACCTAATAGAGCGGTGTCACCTAGGGAGGCGCTTTGATTTGCCTTCGCAAAAGCATATTTAGCCGCAAAAATACTCCCTTTGATGCCAACTCCCATCATGGAGAGGCTTCGCTCCCAAGTTGATGTTTTAAGCTGTTTCATTGGCTTTTTCGGCATTTAGAACTACCTCCTTACGTCTTTAGAATGGAATCCTAGAGCTCACTTGATCGGCATCCTTTTCCCTATGCGCCCTCCCAGCCCTATGGGATACTTGCACTAGGAGTTTAAGGAGGACATATGGGACTTAGAATCATTAAGGCGAATTCAAGTGAAAATATAGATCGTCTTAGGGCATTAAGGAACATCCAAATTGAAGAAGAGCTTAAAAGATGGTCGGCAGTGACGGCTCGTCCTAGAGATCAAAAATCGATTGCCCGCCTACTTGATCACGATTTTCATGACGAAGACTCCGAGGCTCTCTCTCATCGCCTTAAAAACCAAATTTTTGCGGAACAACCGCGTGTAGAGTTTATTCAAGGGAATTTGGATTTAGATAACATTTCAAAACTTTTAGAGGACTGATATGTTTTTTGATAGCGCAAAAGATCGACAGGATTTAGTGAAAGAGCTGTTCTCCGCAGTTCTAAAGTCCGCTGGTAAAGGCAAAAATGAAGTCATAACGGTGCTTGGTCGAGAAATGGGGATGGCTTTTGCTGCCATGGTTAAAGACCCCCTCCAAAAAATTGTCGATTCTAAAGCCTTAAAAGTAAATTTTCAAATCGAGCTCGTCGATAAAGGGAATCGGACTTCAGGAAGCAAAAAAACAGCTCCCAAAAAGAAGACTAAAAGATAGTCTTTCCCGTTAGATACCATTTGCCTCTGCCACTTCGATGATTAGCTCTTCCTCAATTCCCATAGGGAGGGGACCATTCCAATTCATAGAGCTTCGTGCTTTCGAGAAAGACTCGACGCTATCATGAGGTTTCTTCACTAGAATTTGAATAGGTGACAAAAGTCCTGACCGGCATGGCACTTGCGATGGGACTATGGGTTATCTTTGCGTATAAAGAGAGGTATGTTCGGCAAGATTTTGCCAAACACACCTCGTAGAGTTCGTCTTTTAAAGGCTTAGTCGATTGTCTAATGGCCCAAAACTAGTCTGTTGAGGGCATCCACTTTCAGCGGATTCAACCTGTATCTTAACAACAAGAGCCTCCCATGATTTAAAAAGAGATCATGGAAACTTATCCTTTATTAAGAGAAGTACTTTTTGGCCATGTCTTCAAGAGTTACTTGTCTGATTTTCGATGCTTGTCCTGCCTGGCCAAATTGCACCATGCGCTCTTTTACGACGGCTTTCATAGCTTCCCTGGAAGGCTTAAGGTAGCTTCTTGGGTCAAATTCTTCAGGCTTCTCAGCGAAGACTTTACGGATAGCAGCCGTTATGGCTAAGCGGTTATCGGTATCTACGTTGATCTTTCTGACGCCTATTTTTATGGCTTTCTGAATTTCTTCAACGGGAACACCATAAGTTTGTTTGATCTTGCCACCGTATTTATTTACGAGATCTTGCAAGTTCTGAGGGACTGATGAAGATCCATGCATGACTAAATGGGTATTTGGCAGTTTCTTATGAATTTCAGAAATCGTGCGTAGGGACAGAATATCGCCATCGGGCTTACGCGTAAACTTATAGGCTCCATGGCTTGTTCCGATAGCAACTGCGAGAGCGTCTACGCCGGTGCGCTTTACAAATTCTGAGGCTTCATCTGGACTCGTGAGGAGTTGGTCTTTGGAAAGAACTCCGTCAAAGCCATGGCCGTCTTCTTTTTCGCCTTGTCCTGTTTCAAGGGATCCTAGGCAGCCCAATTCCCCTTCTACAGAGACTCCAAAGGCATGAGCTACTTCGACTACTTTCTTTGTAACAGCGACATTATATTCAAAGTCTCCAGGGCTTTTTCCGTCTTCTTTTAGGGAGCCGTCCATCATAACTGAAGTGAAGCCATTTTTAATGGCACTGAAACAAGTGGCGGGACTGTTTCCATGGTCCTGATGCATGACGATTGGAATATGAGGATAAAGTTCTGTGGCTGCTATCATTAAATGAGTCAGGTATTTGTCTTGACTATAGGCGCGAGCGCCGCGTGAAGCTTGTATGATCACTGGGCTATCTGTTTCATGGGCAGCTTCCATGATCGACTGAATTTGCTCCATATTATTTACGTTGAATGCACCTACTCCATACTGAAATTCAGCGGCGTGGTCGAGAAGAGTTCTTAAAGGTATAAGTGACATGAGCGCTCCTAGTGCGGCAATTGAACAATGTTTGGGGCAATCTAGCATAAACTTAAGAGAGAGCCTACCGCTTTTAGCAGGCGGAATCCCTGCATTTGCCGGTAGATCAAGGTTCTCAAAACCTGCCGACACCGTCGGTTTTTCAAGAACCTGAAATAATCGGAAAACGGCACCAGCTCTTGGGATCTACGTTGTAATCAGCTAAATGAAAAGAAGGGGCAAGGCGCTCTCTCTTCCACTGGTTGCTCCGCCAAAGACGCCGAAACTTCTGAGTCCAAGCCTCAAGCTGATTTTGAGTATAGCTAGGAAATGCCACGACCAAGATGCCTATAATTTCCTCTGTAGCCATCTTGTCTCGCACCATAAGTCGTTCAATCTCCCCAAGGACCTCATACGGCATTAAATCTGCTTCATCAGTTTGAACAGAAGGTCTGAGCTCGGCAGTCGGCTGCTGAGCAGCCACGAGTTCAAAGGCTTTTACGCGGCCGAAACCGCGGTGATTCTTCATCAGCACCCAATGGATCCAGTTCTTTAGGAATACCTTATCTACACCTGCAATCGGCGCTAAACCTCCAGCAGAGTCTCCATCCATAGTGACGTAACCTACGGAGGCTTCGCTACGATTCGATGTGGCTAATAGAATTTTCTGTTCGATATTTGCTAACATCCAAACACCGGGTCCTCGGCTTCTTGCCTGGATGTTCTGTAAAGCAAGGTCGTCGTGAGTCCAATCTAAGGGACGCCCTAAAGAGGTCTCTACAAGTAAGATATAATGGGAGATAATGGTTTGAACATCAAATCGTGCATATTTTGCATGGAGCTCAAGAGCTAATGTTTGGGCGGCGGTTTCTGTCGTGTTAGTGGAAAACTTGGAAGCTTGATATAAACACGTCAAAGATTTGTTTATGAGTTCCTCACTGGAAGAGGCTTCTATTCCTGTTAAATTAGAAAACCTGGATTGGCCAAGCTCATCAAATGCAGTTTTGAACATATTGGCACAAAGGTAAGCACATACTGAAGAATCACATCCCCCGCTAAGAGAAATGGCAAACCCCTTGGCTTTAGTTTTTCTAAGATAATCGAAAAGCCCTACCATAGCAGCCTCTTGAAACTCTTCTTCAACCGTTAAAGGAGACTGTTTTGAGAAAATGGGAGCAATTGTATTTTTTACATCATCTCGCTTCGGAAGGTGGACGGTTCTCCCAGCCGTAACATCTCCAGTAGCAGACTTCATAGATCTAGATTTAAGCTTATTGACTCTAACGAGATCGAGATCCAAATCATAGCTCACTAAGGAGATGGTTTCATAACCGAATCGCTCGGCTCGAGCTACAATATCTCCGCTGAGACCTATCATAGAAGATCCGTCATAAATTACTCTACCGGCCTCTAGTCCTCGTAGATTGGAATAGATATAGCAAGCACCCAGAGAACGGCTGGCATCTGCGACGAGCTGCTCCCTTAATTTTGCTTTCCCGATAGAAAAATGCGAAGCGGAAGGATTAAAGATAAGGTCACATCTTCCCACATGGGCTTCTATGCCCGATTCAGGTCCCCAGGCTTCTTCGCATATTTCAACTCCTAAGCCTATTTCGCCAATTTTATAGGTAAGATCACCTAACAGGACAGTAAATCCAGCAAAATCAATCTCGCTTACTTGGCCTTTTGGCCATGGCGCAAACCAACGCGGCTCATAATGGACGCCTTCTCTTGGCAAAAATTTCTTGGCATTGATCCCGACTAGTTTCCCGTCATTTACAATTGCCGCACCATTATAGAGACTACCTTCATGGTAAACCGCTAGACCAATGGCTACGGTCATGCCTAAAGTTTGGGGGATTAAATTTTTTAAGATTTGTTCAGAATGCCTTAAAGTCCCTAAGTTTAAAAACTCGTCTTCACAACCGTATCCAGAAATCACGAGCTCAGGTAGGCACAAAAACTGTATTTTATTGTCTTTCGCTCTATTTATAGCATTCAAGATCAAGAGTTCATTGTTTTTGAAATCTAGTGGGGTTGTATTGATAGATGCTGATCCAACGCGTATAACCCGCATTTGCACTCCTAAATAGTCGGGAATCATTCCTATCAGATTATTTGGAAATTGTCAGGCAAGACAAGCCTTTTGTCGGCAATGCTTTAGCCTAGAGTTGGATAATTATTGACCAGTTAGATTTTGAAGCTTCTTTGTAGACTTCCTTTGAGGGTGCAATTTTGAAGACTTAACCCCACGACATGGCTATAGGTATTGCTGTTTAACGCCTGATCCGCATTTGAATTTTCTGTCTGCTATGGTAGGATCATCGTCTCTTTGGAGGTCTAAGCCATGCCGAATCCGTCCCACTCTGGTCTATCTACACGGCTGCCGCTTGAAATGCAGTCGCACGATCCTGCTCGGGATCATCTTTCTCGAGCTATATTTGACAGCGCCGCGAAGCTATTTCTGGATGCCGGTGTAGACTATACCCAAACTCTGGCAGAGTTAGCCTTGAGCATTGAAAAACCGCCAGAGTCTGCCTTGGGTGATTTTGCATTTCCTTGTTTTAGATTTTCCAAATCTCTTCGTAAAGCACCAGCTGTTGTGGCTGAGGCACTTGCTGATCAACTTCGCGCATCAGGGAATCCTTGGATCGAGCGCATTGAAGTGAAAAGCGCTTTTTTGAACATATTTGTGAATCCTAAGCAGATGGCTGAGTTTACATTGCCCAATGTACTTAACGGCAAATTTTTTAAGATATTGTCAGACTCTAAAACGAATCAGATGACAAAAACCATGGTTGAGTTTTCTCAGCCCAATACTCATAAAGAATTTCATGTAGGGCATGGTAGAAATGTTTGTCTAGGGGATAGTCTCGTACAAATATATCGTTACAATGGCTTTCCCGTCGTGCCAGTTAACTATATTGGAGACGAAGGGGCCCATGTTGCTAAATGTATTTGGCAGATGAAGTCCTATCTGAGAGAGCATCCTGATAGTTTGTCTACCGCAACCAATAAGGCGGAGTGGTACAATCAAAGATATATTGAAGCTACCTTAAAACTTGATGGCGCAGATGAAGGCCAAAAGAAGATTTATCTAAGTGAAATCTCCGATATTTTAAAGAGCATTGAAAGTCAAAAAGGTGAGAGTTTCGAACTGTGGAAGTCGTCTAGAGCCGACTGCTTGGAAAGCTTCGAAGAAATCTATAAATGGCTAGGCGTCAGATTTGACCACATTTTTTATGAGTCAGAAGTTAGCGGTGAGTGTCAGGATATTGTTGATGAGGGCATAAAATCTGGCATCTTTACGGAATCAGATGGGGCCTATGGTGTAGATTTAAAGGACTTTAAGTTAGGTTATTTTTTAGCGAGAAAACGCGATGGAAACTCCCTTTATATTACTAAGGATTTAGCGCTCGCCAGAAGGAAATTTAGAGATTTTAAAATTGAGCGGTCAATCTATGTGGTTGCAGATGAGCAGACCTTTCACTTTAAGCAGCTCTTTAAGGTGCTAGAAATGATGGGGTTTGAACAAGCAAAGCAATGCTATCATTTGGCTTATGGTATGGTGGTTCTTCCTGAAGGAAAGATGTCATCAAGGAAAGGCAATTCGTTTACATTTCGTCAGTTAAAAGATTTAGTAGAATCTGAAATTAGTCGACATCTTCAAAAGTATGTTGGCGATTGGACGCCAGAACAAATCAAGGAAACTGGGGAAATACTAACATTAGGTGCAATTAAGTACGGTATGCTGTCCATGGATCCCAATAGAGAAATTGTCTTTGAGCCGAAACTATGGGTGAATTTCGAAGGGGATTCTGGTCCCTATTTAATGTATGCCTATGCCCGCACTTGCTCGATATTGGCGAAAGGGGAGGTAGAAGGATATTCCCCGCACTTAAAGCATCTAGATAGAGTGGATTCGGAAGCAGAAAAAGTTTTGATTCGATCAATTTATGATTTTAATGGAGCTGTAGTCGCAGCGTCTAGAAATCATCGGCCATCAACACTAGCGAATCATCTTTATGAGATGTGCAAAGACTTCAATCGATTCTATGCCGAAACACCCGTGTTAAGGGCGTCAGATAAGGACCTAATTGAAAGCCGGCTGGGATTGGTAGCAGCTTTTGGCGAGACTTTAAGTCGCGGCCTTAAGCTATTGGGTATCGAGACTGTTGAAAAGATGTAAACAGTTAGATTTGAGTCGGAGTCATTCCGCTTGCGAATTGCAAAATCTTTTTGATACTGAAAATCTAGTCACAAGAAGCCGGTAGGAGGATTTGTTTTCCGCCGGACTGCTCAGATAGGGATTTCATTTCGGAATTATCTTTGAAAGTTAAATAGAAGATTCTAATGCCTGTGCCAACGAGAGCTTTTTCAACTTTTCTAATTTGATCTGAACTGAGTTTTCCAATGACGACGAGATCTAATTTTGATTGCATTTCAAGAAGGCGATTTAAATCCCATGCGTTTATAAAAAATGTTCTTCCCGCACGCAATTTAGCTTCTGGAAAAAACGATTCCAAGCCCATGTATATATCTTCATTTAACGCTACATATTGATTTGTGTCGCCCTTTTTGAGGCGATCTAATATGAGACCTGAGATCTTTGATGCTTGTGCTTTATCTAGCTGAGCTGATGAATTTGCCATCTCGCGGGAGGTCGTTTCGCAAAAAGATGATCCATAGCTTTTTTGCACGAAGCCTAAAACAGTCATTGTCACTATTGCGACTAAGTACCTTGAAATCATCATAATGTAACCTCATTCTGCATTTTTGGGCACCCGGTCAGCCCATCTTGCTGCGAGTGTTAAAAACAGCAATGGACCAGTCACCTAGGACAACTAGCTAATGCAATTAAAAGGCCAGATTTAATGTCAGTATATTTAGTCGCTTAGGTGGCCTGTTCTTCAAACTGGCTAAGATTACTTGAGCAAGGTGGCCATAAAAGTGTCAATTTCACGCTTTTAGATGTGCTGTTGGGGCGTTTAAACAATCGGCTCCCAAAGCTTCAAACTGTGCAGAAAGCTGCAAAAAATCTTACCCCGACTCAAAAAAATTAGACTTTTTGCATGGCAAAGGCACTGAGAGCTAAGGAAGTGTCCCTCTATTAGGGGCCATTTTGCAATGAGTCCTTTAGGAGCCTAGCAAGGTATCAAAGTGGTCACATTTAACTCGATAGTTTTTTCTAGATATTTAGGATGTTTAGTGGATTGGTTCTTTGGGGGCAAAGAGAACCGCTTTGTCAGATTTTTAGAAGTAGGTGCAAGTCTTATGGGGTTTGATTTTCTTTTATTATGCATCGCGATAGAAAAGGGATTAAAATAGAAGGTATTAGACCCATGTGCGCATCGTGAAATGAGGACTATTCCATTTGAAATGTGAAATTTTTTGCTGGAAGGTGAAATTGATGAAACAGTTACCCTGGGACCTTAAGAATCTAATTGTCAGTCTCTTTGTATTTTTTGCTGTGTTTTCTTGTCGGACTTCAGATGATGCTGAAACTGATTTAGAGGGTACAGTTATTCAGATTTGCCCTCCCTTTCAAACTCCCCTAGAGAGGAGTCTTTGGCTGTCTCTGCCGGCTCACTATGTTGCCAAAAAATTGTTTAAAAATTATATGAACTGCAAAGCAAAAGAGCTAAAGCTTACCGCTCAAGAAATGGTGGATTTATATGCAAGGCCAATCTTTAAGGAAGATTCGGTGGGCTATGCTAAGCTTGTTAAGTTTTCCAATTCGGTGACAGATTTGGAAGCTCCTCTGGAATCTGAAGAGCAGAGTTTTGACATCCAGGCTATTTCTGGTGGCGGGACGCTTGGCACATTTAGCATGCACTTTAAAGGAGTCTTCAGGTATATCCCGTCATCTGATGTTACGCCTATAGGAATGCCCCCCTCCAAGAATATTGTAATCGAAGGACAATTCAGTTTTTATGATCGATGGGACTTTGACCCCAAAGCTCCTGGCGAACGAATAGGAGTGTCTGGTGACCCCACTGCAGAGGCTAGAACGAGGATCGCGGGTAAATATATGTCAGGTCGCAGCTTTGATGTAACGTCTGAAGTCGTCAAGGGGCGAATAGAGACAAACGTAACGCGAATAGGAACCCAGGTCATTGTGGGTGCATTGGCAACTTTTGCCGTTGATGGAGTAAAGCCAAGTCAAGAGAGTTTTCCTACATTTAGTCCGCTGGGATTAAAATTAGTCAAAATTGTCAGAGAATCTAAAGACAAGAATTTTAGTTTGCCCGATATATTAAAAATCCTAAAAGAAACGTGCGAATCAGATGAAGATTCTAAAGTGAAAGAATCGTGTCCAGATTTAAAAAATCTAAACTAAGAATTTCTCATTTTTTCGGTAATTGATTCTCTTTGAAGACATGAATTAAATTTAGCATTCTTATTGTGGGTTTCTAGGAGTAATGGGAACCCTTTTTTACATGAAAGACCTGTAATATGGATTTTCTTGATGCTGTTTTGGAAAAGCTATGTAGCTTCTTCACATACGACATCACAACTATTGCGCTTGAGTTCAGCTTGCTTCAGGTGCCTGATTTGACTTTATATATTGGTCCCATGCTTTAGAGATTTTTTCCCAATGTTTAGTTTTTGAAGTTCCCGCTTTGAGTGCTTCAAATCGGATCTGCCATGTATCAACCATGTTAGGTTCTTTGACTATATTGGCGACAAGTACTTCATCAAAATCATTGGGCATAAGTTTAAAGAGAGCATGACTAAGCTTGACTTTAGAGCCGGGGACAAGGGGGAACTTGACTTGAAATACGCCGCCGATTTCGTCTAGACAGACGAGCTTTCCAGGTGCCTGATACTGGACGTCGATGCCTGCATATCCAGACTTATTTACTTCGGTAGTCACATCTTCAGCACGCTCAAAGCAAGCTTCTAGAGTTTCTATAAGCGGGCCTAATCCAAATGGTTTTTGGATATATTTAGTTTCCGCTGATGAGCGGTTGTTGAGCGAATTCGTTCCAATAATCATAGGCGGTCTGGTACCTTGCGGGGAGGTGTCATAGACTTTCTTCCATTCTATGGATGAGGCGTCGTTCATCAGTTCATACAGAAAAATACAACCTAGAGAATCGGGCTTAGCTTTCAATGCTGCTGCGGCACGATTTAAAGTTTGTGCATGATTCAACTCAATTTCATACCCTTTTAATACCTCTGCCAATTGGACAGCGCGTTCGATGCTAGGATCATAGTAGAGTAGAGTGCGCTTTTGTGTAGTTGCTGCAGCAGTTTTGAGGGAGGGCATTTTATCTACCCAAATTCTACCTTTTCCAGCAACTTTTCCAATGGGGAAGGTGTTGATGATACCCTCGTCGTCTTTCATATTATTTCCACTTTTTACCAGGATCGGAGAATACTTCACATCAGACGGCACACACACCAGAGAAGCGTTTGCATCCACATCTGCGCCAGACCGAATCATGAGTTGGTCTTCGGTTCTTCCAATGACTCGTCCAGAGAAGGAAACATTAAGTCTCGCGTCGGCTTCACTTGAATCTAAATCTAGATAGAAAGGTGAGCTTTTTGTGCTGGAAAGAATCTCAAGTGTTTTCACTAAAAACTGCTTTGGCTCTGGAATCCCTAAAAAGAAACCAGCGAATTTTCTCTTTGAAATTGCCTGAAGTTCCTCTTTTGTCTTTTTCACGATGGTAACTAGAATCGGTGTCTTTTTAAGAATTTGGTGGGCTTCAAGACGGTCATACAAATTTGCGGCGGAACCGTCAGGCAATTCAGAATCAGCAATAACAAGGTGGGGCATTTCTTGACTAATTGTCTTAAGGGCGTCATAAAGCGAAAGAGTGGTTATAACGCGACAAGATATTTTGCTCAGCAAGGCTTCCATGGTAATCGCGCGCTCTTTTTTGGCTACTAGAATTACCACTGTATGTTGAATTAAACCTTTTGCTATTGTAGTCATAATGCCTTCGTTGCCTTCTATGGGAGTTAAAAAGAGTTAAAACTCGCTTGATCAGGACGCTTCGCTAGAATTCTTAGCTTTCATCTCAATGGCTCCTTTAGTAGCTATGATAAGTTGATCCAATTTTTCATAGGATCGACCAAATTCTTTTTTGCACCTGGCAAGATATTTAAGAGCCATTTCAAAGTCTCCAAGGCGGCGACAGGCTAAGGCGCAGTTCATGCTGAGCTTATATTTAAGATCTGTTCTGACAATCTTGTGGGCTTTGTTGTAGAGAGCTAAGGCATGCTTGGCTTTGCCTGATTTTGAGAGTTGAATGCCCATGTCATTTAGACGGCTCGCAAAGAGAATGCCGGCATTTTCCATTTTTGGAATGAGGTTGAATGCTTCCGCTAACTTTCCTTCAGCTAACATGACGTTAACCTTGGCTTCTATGAGTTTAGGATGCTCTGGATTGATTGCCATAGCTTCGGCAAGTGCTTTGGCAGCTTTTTCTGGTTGGCCTTGTTCCGTATAGGCTGCAATAAGTGTGGACTTTCTGGCAATATCTCTCGGGTTTGATTTTTCCAGCTTTTCTAATAGAAGAACTGCTTCGTCAATCTTTCCGGTTACCATTAAGGTTTCAGCCAAGGTCGAACTTCCTGCTCGAAACATTTTATTGATGCTACATGCCTTCCTGTAGGCCAACTCGGCCTCCCCATAAACTCCCTGAGCCTCTAATGCTCGCCCAGCAACATAAGCTGCACGATAATCTTCGCCAGCTATCGTACGCATGGCATTTCCAGCTTCTGCAATGAGGGTTTGGTTGGAAGTCTTCATACCGAGGGCAAGCTTTATAGCGTGGTGCTCAGGAGTAGATGTATCGGCGAGAGACGTCTTTACTTTTTCTGCAAGGGTCCTAAGTTTCTCAACGCATTGATCTTTTCTCATGATGTTTTCGACCCCAAATTCAAATACGCTTACCATAAAACGAGGATTGGGCTCGTCACAAATAAGGGCTAAGAAGTCAGGAAGACAGCCAATATGTTGTTGGTATTGACGGTATGCCGTTTCAACTTCAGGAGTGAAATCCTTTGCCACTACAACTAGGGAAACAAGTTCGGTGGATTCCATATGTACGGAAAAGTCCTCAATTGAGCGCGAAACAGTAAAATGGATCTCGGAATCAATTTCTGTCAATTGATCATAGAAAGGATCCATTTCTGGGTCTTTCATAAAGTCTGCTATTAAAATCTTCCAAGCCATGACGGGTCCGAGTTAAGTTTCTATAGGTATCGGCAAAGGCTGGGATGAGTTAAGCTAAGGCCTATGCTAAATGTCGTAATAGTCTAATTTTATTACTTATAATGCTTTTGGATCTCGTGCTTTCTTGAGAACTATTGACGTGCAGAGCGCCTGGGTGTCCCTGGGTCTGGGCTTCTTTGGGCCTTGCAGGATAGGCGCAGCTTTCTGATTTGACTGGTTTTTATGATATTCTATCTTAGAAAGTTTAGTTCTAGGTGTTTCTAGGTGTAATTGCTAAGGCGGCTCGTGGTTTAACTTTTTAGTTTTCGATTACGGACCATTTTTTTGAAATGAGCCTTTGAGATCAAATCGGTTTTGCATCATTCCTATCTCTAGACTGTTGTTATTTTCTTAGTATGTGATGCACGATTTGTAATATTTTTAAGAGCACTGTTTTTTTCTGAGTTCCTTAGGCCTGCATTCCATGAGAATCCTTTGCGCCTGTTTTCAGATGTGAGCTGAAAGGGGTGCTGTGGCAGAAACCCTCCAAATTAATGGGAGTTGAGAAATGGAATTTAGGTGTGTGGAGCTCGATCAGGCCGTTATAGATGACATTCTTTCTCTGGGCCCATTGCTAACTCCGCGTTTTTTAGAGCGACAAGTCACTCGTTTTGTAGATTCTTCCGCCGCTATATTGGAGAGCCTTTGCAGACAGGCAGAAGTGAAAGATTTTGATGGTTTTTTTAGTGAATTGCACAAATTTGCTGGCTTTGCAGCAACCCTTGGCTCTAAACAAGTACAAATACATTGCCAAGCTATGAGCTCATCTTCGAACTTGATCCTTAAAGAGGACCTTGAGAAGCTTGCTTTATTGGTTTCAAAGGCAAGGAGCGAAATGCTCTTGCTCTTGCAGGAATCGCGAAAATTCTACGCAGAACCATAGCCTTAATTTGAGGTGATGCCTTTTGCAAAAGTCGTAAAACAGAAATATATCTTTTGCTGTCTGGAATAAGTTTGGCGTAGTTTATATTTGGAACAGAGAAGGAGTTTTTTGGGGTGATTAGAATTATGGCGTAGCTGTGGAAACGCATTGCTTCATTTTGGCATATTGTTTTTATAGTTTAGAGTCTGGTAAGGGCAAGGCGTAAAAAGAATTTGAAGAGTTAAAGAAAGTCTTTATTTCGGAAGATTTAACGCCGCTTGCATCATAGATTTCTAAGCCGTATCCCCTATGAATTTTTGAATAGATAAATCTAACACAGCCCGTTAGCGTTGCGAGCTTTCCCTCTTGGTTTTTTAGCTCCAAGTTTATCATGTCCTTTAATTGGGGGAGCTCATCGTCAGAAAAAACGTAGATGCCATGTCGGCCAAAAAGCAAATTAGAATTTTCGAAAAGAGATTTTTCATCATTTAGCTGCAAAGTAAAAGCTTTTGAGCTATCAAACTTGTTGGCATCACAATTAGCAAGTGAAAATCTCCCTAGCATTCTTAACACACTATTAGAGATATCAGCTCTTTTGAAGGGCTTCAAAAATAGGTCGTCGGCGCCACAGCGATAGGCGTCAGTCAGGGAAAAAAGAGTGTCCCCCGTCATGAAAATAAAGGGTAGCTTAGGGTTGTCTCGTTTCATTTCTTTCAGAAGGAATGATCCCGAGTGTCCTGGGAGATTGAGATCACATAAAACGGCATTGGGTCTTTTTGTGTGAAAAAGCTCAAGTGCTTGACTGGAATTCGTTGCTTGAAGCACTTCAAAGGAACGACTAGAAAATTCATAGTTTAGGAGCTCGCTAATGGCTGGTTCATCGTCAACTATGAGAATGATCGGTTTTTGATCCATAGGTTCCTCATATCCCAAAGTACTTTTACACATGGGGGTGTTTTCTGCTAGGACCTATTTTATATTGTATTTTGACTTTATACTTGCCTTTTTGAACCAGCCTGCTCTGAGATTTTCAATGTGTTAGGACCCATAAAGATAGCTCTAAGCCCAACAGTTTGAAGAGCAGCTAGAAAAACTTTAAACGCATCGTCTTTAGTTAATGGCACTGGGGAGAAAATCTGTACTGTTCTGTCTAGTTTGGGTTCCATGATCATCGTGTATTTTTGCCACTTTGAAATTGCTGTAATAATATCTGTTAACTTGGTTGGCCGAGGGAAGTCCATCGTCACCGAGGGTTCTTCTACAGAGGTAAGTAGTTCCGTATCCTCTTTTCCATCAGACGGTGGTGTTAAGATTTTTTCTATACTACGCTGAGACATCCTCGATTCTCCAAGTTCTTTGAGCCAGGTACACGGAACTTATCGGTCGGAGTTTGGTAGGGATTAAAAATATTATGCAAATGGTAAAGTTAACAGGGCGTTAGGGTTGTTGGCTTCGTTTCTTCCCTTTTCTTAGGAGAGTAGCAATGTATTTGTCGATCCTTAAGCAAGTGCTCATGGACACCATAGGCAGATGTGCGACCTCAGACTAAACTTGAAGAATATACAGGTTTTTTTTTCTGAGTTAGTGTTGAAATTAAATTTTTGGCGAATCTATCCGATCGAGTCCTGGAATGAACTTTTCTAAGAGGTCAATTATGATAGCTAAAAACCAAAAACTTGTGGCATTAGTTTTTCTCGCACTGTTGGGCTGTGAAAGAAATGAACCTGCGAATAACCAGGTTTCAAAAATAGGCTCTGAAGTTGATTTGGCTTCTTTGAAATCTCCGACGCCTCAAAATGAGCCTGTTCCCTTTGAAGCTCAAGAGGTTAGACCGGATTCGGCAGAAGCTCATGGTTTGGATTCAGCTTCAACAGAGAAGTCCGAGGCTTCGGATCTGAGCTCAGCTCATAATGAAGTTGTATCTAGCGAGCCGTCAACTTCCAAAACCCATACCCCGACAAATAAGTCTGAGGATAAGGAAAAGCCAGCTTTTTTAGCTAGGGAATGCTCTTCTCAAAATGAGGGTGAGATGGGGTTCAATGCCAAAGAAAAAAGAGCTTACTTTTGCAATGGAAACCAATGGGTAAGGCTAAGCAGAAAACTTCTAAAGGATCAGAATGTTTCTGGAGTGAATCTAGAAAATATGCACGACAAAAGCTTTCTATGCCAGAAATCAGCCACGGGCGGTTTTCTTTGCATGAAAGCCACAACCTATAAAAATGCTCATTAAAAATGAATTTTCTGTAATCTAGGTCTTTTCAGATGTATTTAGAGCCAAGGCATGAATCTCTTTTTTCATCCAGTCGCCTAATGCCTTATATACCATGCGATGTTGCTCAACCATAGTTTTGCCTTGGAATTCTTTAGCTGAGATGGTTACAGACCAATGGTCTCCCCCGCCTGTAAGGTCTTGGGCTTTTACAGCGCAAGAGGGAAAGGCTTCTTTTAATTTATTTTCAATACTTTCAGGATTCATAGTACGATCCTTTATGCTAATACCTTTGGATACCAGGAGGTGAATCAGGTGGAGTTACCAGCTCAGATCATAGTGGCAACTAGAAATAGACACAAGGCTATTGAGTTTGAACAGATTTTTGGCAGCGGGGTCCGTATTTTGACGGCGCTAGACGTGGATCCTGATTTGACCTGGAATGAGACAGGTACCACATTTGAGGAAAACGCTCGCATTAAAATTCAGGCAGTTTCTTCCAAGGCGGCAGTAGTTTTTCCAGGTTGCTGGATTTTGGCAGATGATTCCGGCATTTGTGTAGAGGCACTAGGGGGAGCTCCAGGTGTTCATTCTTCGAGCTACGGCGGGGAGGAAGGTAATGATCGACAAAATACAAGGCGCCTTCTTCTGGATATGGAAGGAAAAGACAATAGAAGGGCCCATTTCCGTTGTTGTCTCGTTTTGAAGGCCCCTCACCTAGGCGAGGCTGTTTTCAATGGCCAATGTGATGGCAGCCTGATTCGAGAGGGAGCCGGCGTCCATGGGTTTGGTTATGATCCCATATTTATTCCGACAGGCCACACTCAAACGTTTGCTCAATTGCCGATCTCTATAAAGAATTCGATCAGTCATCGAGCAAAGGCTTTTGCCGCTCTTAAAGCTTGGCTCATCCGGAGCGGGTGATTTTTTGCTTACTTAATTTTATTTAAATAGGCTTGAAATGACTTGTTAGCGCGCAAAGGCTTAAAATCGGGGTTATGGCGAGAATCTCGAATTTGACTCCCATAAAGTTTTTGATTGAGTCTCATTCCTTCGAGGATAGCTATGGCTTCATCCGTTTTGCCCGTTTTTGCGTAGCACCTTGTAAGCAGATAGACGGAATCTATGATTTTCTTCTCGAGCTGCAAGGAAAGGCTTTGTTTATTATACTGGTCATTTATGTCTTCTAAGATTGGGATGGCTTCCCGGCATTGATCTCTCTTCTTTAGGGATTGGGTTAAATACCAAATCATCTCAACATCTTTTCTATATTCAGACCACTTCGGATAGATGAGGGCGATGATTTTTTGATATTGTCTGTTCTTATAGTTTATAGCGATATTTTTTTCCCATGGGGTATCTGGGCTTGTAGCTGATCTTTGTACCTCTGTACTCGACGCAATTTTGGGAGCTTTAAGGTAGTAGGGGGTGGACCAAAGACAGGGCGCATTGCTACCTCCATCACAACAAGACTCCCCCACGGTTCCAGCCACGAGTTTTGATTTTAATGAGTCGCATGACATCTTAAATGTGGCATGTAAGAAAACTTTTACCGTTTGGCCTTTTAGGGCAAATTTAGTCGTTCGATCATTAGTGGTCACTGCAGAAGAGTCCGTCACTTTTCCATCTAAAAGCAGACCTCTGTGACTTTCTAGGATGTTTGCCTTTAGATTTGGTGGTAGGTTTTGAACCCACTCTGGTAGGGATTTAAAACTGGCAGAACCCTCTTTAGGCTCTAGTTGAGAGCAACTTGCGACTTGCAAGACAATGGGGCCAGAGGTTTCGCTAAGGCAGGCAGCATGAACTGCATTTGAAATAGACCAAATGGACATTAAAGCGAATATTTTCAAAATGAGTCCCTTTTCCGCGACAAAAATTCTACGTTTGATGTAAAATAAATCTCAAGATGTTATGATTATATAATTTCCGCGACTTTTTGGGGAGAATTTTATGCTAGCTAAGTTAACTTTGCTTTTGACTTTAATCGCCATGATGCCTGCTTGCACCAAGTCAGCTGATGAGCAAGCTGAACCTGTTGATGAAAATGCCGCAGATCAAGGGGCATCTAATGCCTCAGCAACGGGCTCTGAGAAACCCTCTCCTCAAGCTTCAGATCTGGGTACCGGCAACGCAGAAGCGAGTGTGGATGCAGCGAGCAATACTTCGGCTGAAATTCCTGCCAACACAACCGGCACTCCGGCTGATCCGACAAGTGCAGAGTTACCTCCATCCGATGTAGCGGCCCCGACTGCGGGAGACTCTACTGCAGCAGCTGCTAGTGCAGCTGGCAAAGTCGTGCGTTACGCTCTAAATGATACCGCAATTCTTGCGAACCCAGAGGCGAGCGCAAGTCAAGTGAGCACTTTGAAGAAGGGTGAATCCGTATTGATAGAAGATCTTGGTGCCTTTGGAAAAATCTCTGACGGAAAGTTTGTTTCAAAAAAGGACCTATCTGAGAAAGCTGTGCCAAGGGATTCTGTAAGCAATCCTTGGAAATAAATGGAAGCGATTCGTGTAGTTGGCCAATTTAGCGCCGGTGGCTTTAGAGCTGTTGGGCGCTTTGTCATGTTTACATGGTCGGTGGCTAGAGAATTTTTTCCGATGTCTAGAAAGCTCCTTCTTGTTCAAATGGAATTTATAGGTAACAAGAGTTTTTGGATTATAACTATAGCTGCCATGATGATAGGCGCTGTTTTTGGATTGCAGTTTGGAGAGATCTTTAGGATCTTTAAATCTGAATCCATGATTGGTGCAGCGGCATCTTACTCCCTATCCAAGGAGTTGGCACCTGTTGTTAGCGCCTTTTTAGTTACGGGACGAGCAGGGTCATCCATGGCGGCTGAAATCGCAACCATGAAAGTCAATGATCAAATTGACTCGTTAAAAGTACTTGGAGTGAGTCCATTTAATTATTTGATAGCTCCACGAGTTCTCGCTACGTTTTTAATGCTACCGCTACTTACGGCTGTATTTTTATTTGTGGGTGTTTTGGCGAGTTACATAATTGGGGTAGTCATCTACAATGTGGACTCTGGAGTCTATATTGCCAATATTCAGTGGATCTCGGAGCCGAAGCATATATTTGAAGGTTTGGTAAAATCGGCTATTTTTGGACTGATCTTATCACTTATTGGTTGTTACAAGGGAATTGGGGCAGGAAGAGGCGCTAAAGGGGTAGGGACCGCAACCACTCAAAGCGTCGTTTTTGCATTGGTTTCTATTTTGATTGTAGATTTCATGCTCTCGTTTATCTATTCCGAATTCTAAAAGGAACTTTCATCTGAACCGCCTAGGCCTGTATAGCAGGCCTGTTTTTTGTCCTGGTTTAAAAGAATGCGTGAAGTTGAGTGGTAATCCCAGCGGTTTTGGTTTCAGAATTATCTTCGGTGGATTTATTGGTTGTAGACTCGTAGCCGATTTGCAAATCAATTCCAGGCACTAAAAACGATCTCAGGCCGGACTTTATCTGTACTGCATTTCCAGGCAAAATGTCCGTGGATACATTAGCGACTGTATAGGCTAAGTTGAAGTACGTTTCGCCAAAAATTCTCGTGTATGTATCCAAAGAATGGGTTCCGCCGACACGAAGTGCTTTCGCTTTATTGTCGTTTGAATAGCTAACGGTTTCATAATTTAAGGTGGTGCGCTTTACTGTCATTCCCAAGCTAAGGGAGTGAAGAACAGAAGTGACCTCTTGAGAAGTCGCATTCTTTCCTGAGGTTTTTTGGTAACTGTAGACTGCGGAGGCCCCTAACTTTACAAACCTGAGTCCGCCATTTACCGCATAGCCACTAAGATTCTTCCACGTGGTACTATCTTCGGTTCCCGTCAAAATGTGCAAATTAGCAAAAGGTACATTGGGTGCTGTGCCGATAGAAATGGCGGTAAAAGGCGGAGCCCGGTACATTCCCCCGGAAATATCTTGAGCAGAAGCTAGTATTTTTTGAGACAAAGCGGTGTGGTCTGGTGTGGCATTTCCGAACAAAGGACGGTACAAACCAGCCATAACGAAGGTATTATAAGGTAAACTATCGTACATCCCATAGGCGCTTCGCGTCATGGATTGGGCGAAGCTGTCTTTAGTTTTGGCATCTTTACCAGGATTGCCCAAGATGCGAGACTCATACACAAAATGCAAATCTCGGTAAAGCGGTCTAGCTCTAATGGCAAAATCAGCAGCCATAAGGAAATTTTGCTTTACAGCAGTTGAAGTTCCGTTGGTGGTTCGGGTAAGGTTATTTACCATCCATCTAATATCGCCTCCCCCGTCGACTTTCGATTCCCCTAAGAGTCGGTAAGGATCATCTTGAGGTACTTGGTAGAAGTACTGAACATCAGATTCTGAAATCGTGGTGTAGGGATTTGCAACGCGGTCATGTTCCAGTTCATTCATGGGTGTTTCGGTTTCTACAAGCGTCAAACCATGTTTTACAATTCGGTCGGCCAATTTAGAGTTCGGGGCCATAATTTGATCTTTTACTTTTTCCCAAGGCTTTTTCCCATAGAGCTGATCTTTGCGGGGGGCAAAACCAAGGCTATTTTTTAGCCAGTTTGCCTTTTGGGTGCTTAACCAGCGATCTTCCGTCCATTTTCCGTAATGGCTTCTAAGCCCTCCGCCATTGGGATTTACGTGGCAGCCTTGGCAGGACAACGTGCACTTTCGCTTGGCTGCAACAACATTAATGCGCCCGGGTGCATGGCAGCCTGCGCAGTTTTGAGCAAATCGATTCCCTAACCATGGCTCTGCTTTAACGACAGGAGAAAAGATAAAAACAAACGCAAACACTGTACACAATTTGAGCATTCGTTTAAGCATGATTTTCTCTCACTTTCGCTAAAGGATTATCATAATGTGTCTCTTTCAATCGCGCAATAGGCTTAGAAGTAGTAGAATACAGCTTTTAAATATTAATAGAGTGCCAGCTTTTTGGTTGGCAGTGGAGGAATATGTCTACCGAGTATAATCCCAGTCAGATTGAAAAAAAGTGGCAAGACTATTGGTTGTCTCAAAAGACATTTAAAACGACCGAAGATAGGAATAAGCCGAAATACTATGTGCTGGATATGTTTCCTTATCCCTCGGGTGACGGACTTCATGTGGGGCACCCTGAGGGCTATACGGCAACCGATATTATCTCTCGCTATAAGCGGATGAAGGGTTTTAATGTTCTGCACCCTATGGGCTGGGATGCTTTTGGCCTGCCGGCGGAACAGTATGCGGTTAAGACGGGTACCCACCCAGAGCTCACAACGAAAAAGAATGTCGATAATTTTAGACGCCAAATTCAGTCCATCGGACTTTCTTATGATTGGGATCGAGAAGTCAACACAACTGATCCTTCCTACTATAAATGGACCCAGTGGATTTTTAAAAGACTCTATAACCAAGGCCTGGCTTATGAAACCACGATACCGGTGAACTGGTGCCCGGCATTGGGCACCGTCCTAGCCAACGAGGAGGTTGTGGACGGTAAAAGTGAGGTGGGAGGCTTCGATGTCGAAAAACGTCCCATGCGCCAATGGGTTTTGAAAATTACTGAGTATGCGGAGCGACTTCTTCAGGATCTTGATGGTTTAGATTGGCCGGAGGCGATCAAAGAGATGCAGCGGCATTGGATCGGAAAATCAACCGGAGCTAAACTTTTCTTTACTATAAAGGGCCAAGCGAAATTAAACTTTGAAGTCTTTACCACAAGACCCGATACTTTATTCGGGGTTACATTTTGCGTGCTAGCCCCTGAGCATCCGCTTGTAGGCCTCATTACAACGGCGTCCCAGCAGGCTGAAGTAGGGGCCTACGTGGAGGGAGCTAAGTCAAAAAGTGATCTTGATCGCACAGCGCTTTCCAAGACTAAGACAGGCGTGTTTACCGGTGCCTATGCTGTAAATCCTGTAAATCAACAAAGCATTCCTATATATATCGCAGACTACGTAATGATGACCTACGGAACTGGCGCGATCATGGCAGTTCCAGGCCATGATGAGCGTGATCATGAGTTTGCTACTAAATATGGGCTTCCCATTCTAGAAGTTGTTCGCGGTGAGTCTGAAAGTCCCATTGCAGAAAAAGCTTATACCGGAGAAGGGGTTTGCATTCATTCGGATTTTTTGAATGGACTCTCTAAATCTCAGGCGATTGAGGCCATGTCGGAATGGTTAGAGTCTAAGGGATTAGGAAAAAAAGCCACCACTTGGAAACTTCGCGATTGGGTGTTTTGCCGCCAGCGCTATTGGGGAGAGCCCTTTCCTATTGCCCAGGATAAAGATGGCAATAAGATTTTGATTGATGATAGTGATCTGCCCGTGTTGTTGCCACAATTGGATGACTTTAAGCCAGCTGGAGACGGGGAATCGCCTTTATCTAAAGCGAAAAACTGGATTGAGTTTTCAAAAGATGGCCAATCTTATTTTAGAGAATCATGTACCATGCCCCAGTGGGCAGGGTCTTGCTGGTATTATTTGCGCTATATAGATCCCCATAATGACGTGGCGCCTTGGGACTCCGCGAAAGAAAACTACTGGATGCCTGTCGACCTTTACGTGGGAGGGGTGGAACATGCTGTACTTCATCTTCTTTATGCAAGATTTTGGCATAAGGTTCTCTTTGATCTCGGGCATGTTTCCACAAAAGAGCCTTTTCAAAAGTTGGTGAATCAAGGGATGATCTTAGGCCAGAATGGTGAAAAGATGTCTAAATCCAGAGGCAATGTCGTCAATCCCGATGAGGTGATTGGGGAATGGGGCGCGGATTCGCTGCGGCTTTATGAGATGTTTATGGGTCCCTTTGAGGCGGTTAAGCCCTGGCAGACTAATGGGATATCCGGGGTGAATAGATTTCTAAAACGGGTTTGGCGTCTTTATATCAATGAGGATGGAAGCCTTTCCGAAAAAATTAGTCTTACCACGGACTCTCCTGAAGTTACCAAGTTTCTTCATAAGACCATTAAAAAGGTTACAGAAGACATGGAAAGTCTATCTTTTAATACTTCGATTGCCATGATGATGGAGTTTATCAACCTCATCTATCGGAGTGAGGGATTGACCAAGGCTACAGCCAAAACCTTTATTCTCGTTTTATCTCCCTATGCCCCTCATTTAGCTGAGGAGCTTTGGTCGAAACTAGGCGGTCAAACCACCTTAGCCTATGAGCCATGGCCCGAGTTTGATGATTCCCTGACTCAAGATCAAACGATTACCATTGGTGTCATGATTGGTGGCAAGCATCGCGGCAATTTAACGGTGAGTGTCGATGCCACTAAAGATGAAGTTTTACTCCAAGCAAATTCCCAAGACTTTGTTGTGCGCAATATTGAAGGAAAAGTTGTGAAGCAGGTTATTTATGTCCCAGGTAAAATTGTCAATTTTGTACTGGGAGGCTAGGGTGTATCTTTGGTGCAAATGGCTTCACATCATTGCTGTCATCAGTTGGATGGCTGGCATTCTTTATCTCTTTCGACTTTTTGTAAATCATGCAACCTATGCTAAAACAAGCGAGGACAATCACAACCTTCTCGTTTTGATGGAGTACCGCCTTTTTAGGTACATCACGGTCCCTGCCATGGTGGTGGCTTGGCTGGCCGGGATATCGATGATAGCCCTAAGTCCAGGGCTTCTTGGTGGGCAGTGGCTCCTCTTAAAACTTCTATTTGTTTTTTGTTTAACTGGCGTGACGATGTACGCTGGTGGAGTTGTGCTGCTCTATCGCGACAAAAGTCCCATGGCGCCGTCGGCCTTGAAAATGCGTTATTGGAACGAAGTTCCGACGGTCCTCATGATGATTATTGTTTGGCTGGTGCTTTTTAAGCCGTTTTAAGCCGTTTTAAGCCGTTTTAAGCCGTTTTAAGTTGAGCCAGCATGCTGCCTCCCCTAATTTTCACCTAAATTTCTAAGCCAATCGGTTCAGCGATGAGATCTTTAGGGAGGAATTTCCCATGGTCGTCACGATAAACTCGTGCCATAGCCGTCGTTTGATCATGAGTAAAATAAAGGTACCAATTTTGCTCTCGTGCGAGTTCGAGAATCTTTTCTTTTTCATTGATCACTTGTTCCGCAAAACGGTCATAACCCATAGTAATGGGGATATGAATCCAAGGAATGCCTGGGATAATATCGCCGCAAAAGAAAATCTTTTCTTGGGCGCCTTGAAACAGAGTATGCATTTGGCCAGGGGTATGCCCATCGGTGAAGAAAAACTTAAAAGGCGCAAAGTCTGAACTGGGAACGGTCTCACTATCGATGACTAAAAGTCTTTTAGAATCCACCAGGAGTTGATTGAGTTTTGGGATAAAGGATGCCTTGTCTCGGGAGTGAGGGCTTAAAGCCCTCTCTAAAGCGGATCTGCCTACCACGTAGGTGGCATTTGGAAATAGTAGTCGATCGCCATTTCGTTGAGCGTCTTCATAACTTGGCAATAAGCCGCCTGCATGATCAAAATGAAGGTGACTTAAAATCACATAATCTATATCGGCTTCCGATAGACCCACTTCTTTAAGATGGACGAGTAGTTCATGGACGTGCGGATTTTCCACTCCGTAGCGCTCTGCAAGTTTAGGCTCAAAAAAGGCACCGATACCTGCCTCTAAAAGCCAATTCTTTCCTTGATGCTGAATCAGCAGGGCTCGGCATTTTAAGGAAATGCGCCCCAACTCATCTGGGGGAAGCCACTTCGACCACATGGGTTTGGGGGCATTGCCAAACATAGCGCCCCCATCTAATTTCTGAGAATTTCCTAGTACAGAAGTAATTTTAGGCATTTAGGATCTCTCCTTTAAGGCGGATTTCAAGTTCCCTGGGAACTCCCTAACACAGGCGAGACTAACACTGAATATAGGCTAAGTAAACTTTAGGCTCATGCTGCCGAAAACTCCTAGTAACAGGAGTTGATCCCCATGTTTAGAAATTTGAGCTTTGGATGCATGCTAGGGCTGACCTCTCAGGTCACGCTCGGCCAAGGGCACGTGAAGGAATGGGGAAGTGAGTTTATAGGCACTAAAGTAAGGCAGCTTGGCTTCTCAGGCCGTCCCTCGTGGACCTTGGATGAGTCTGCTGAAGATTTGGCAATCGATCAATTCCAGAGTCTCAATTCGCATGCAGGACTTAACCTTATTTGGAACTCCTCTCGCGAAAAATCATTTCAGGAAAGCTTTCAGAGAAAGGAAGCCTATTTCTATCTTGAAAACCACAAGATATGCGGATTTAGCCTGACTTTGAGCCGCATAAATGAGCGAGATCTCTCCCGATCCATGTCATCAAAGGGACCAACGCCCACATCATTAGTGCTGGGCTCCATTCCTGTAATCGATCCAGGTACTAAGACAATCGGCCGTTTTCCTCAGGGAACGGAAGCTCTAAGACGACTTTCTGAGACTTTTTTAAAGCCTCTTTCAGGTCAAAAGGTAGAAGAATTTCAGCCCTTAGAAGAGTGTCTTTTTCAAAAAAATGACGGGCTTTATCACGCAAGGGAAGCTTTGGCTCGGATCGGTGAGTCCACTTATCGCTTATGGTTGTCTGAAGATGAAGTGTTTCGTGTGGAGAGAACAAGCTTTTCGGCTGAAGTGCAGGCCTTTATTCAAAGTTCTAGTGGTCAGGATCTTAAAACATATTCCATCAATACCAAAGAAGATGGGTTTCTTGGCAACGATGAATTTCAGGTCGATACCCATGGCATCAAAAAAGCTTTTGAACCCACCAATGAGTTTATCTATGATCCAGGCGACATCCGCTTTAAAGAAGCCAGCGTCTTTGTTCATGCCAATAATGCCATGGACTACTATCGCCAGATTGGATTTAAAGATTCCTCAAAAAAGAAGATAACCATTCATATTAATGTTTTGGTAAATGGTAGTAAAAATAATGCCATTTATGAACCTGGAAGCTTCTTTGAAAAGGACAGCCCTAGCATCTCCATTGGATCTGGGGATGGTGTGTTATTAAGAAATCTAACGACAGATGGGGATGTTGTTTCCCATGAGTTGGCACACCATATGATCTATCAAACACTCACATCTACGGTAGGCGAATCACTTGTGCTTCATGAGGGTCTGGCAGATTTCTTTGCCTTCGCCAAAAGCAAGGATTCCTGCTTAGGAGAGAGCATTTGTCCAGAAAACTCTCCTACATGTAGTACCTATAAGACTTGCTTAAGGTCTGGTTTGAACGATCTCGTTTACAAATCAGAACCTTATGTTCAGTTGACTCCTCATCAGCAAGGACAGCTTGTGTCCGGACTCCTATGGGATCTCTTTCAAAAAAAGAATCGAAATCTCGATGAATTAGCAGAGACGACTCTTCAGGCTGTAAAGTTTCTCAATCCCTCAAGTGATATCCAAGACTTCTTGTCGGCATTTGCGCTTGCCGACCAGTCCATCAATCAGGGGAAAAATATTTGTGACTTTGTGGACCTGAGCCAAAAAAGAGGCTTTGGTTTGATCCTTGATCATACGACCTGTGAAGACATAAGCTCTTGGCCTAAGATTGACGGAAGCTCTGGCGAAATTGCAGATTCCAAAAAAACAAAACAATTTCCTTCCCAAGATCCTTCGCCTAGCGTGGAGCCTTCCCTCGGAGAAAAGACAGGCAAAAAGAACTATGGCTATTGTTCCCTGATGCAGGGTGCCAAGGCGCTTCCTCATTTCTATTGGATTCTTATGGCGCCTATGTGCGTTGGTGTTCTCCGCCGCCGCACTCGCTAGACAGTGGAGGCCTGGCCAGCTCCTTTCAAAGCTTTATTTTCATAGGGACCGTCAGTTGTAAAAAACATAAGTTCTAATGTTTTGCGGCATCTCCCAGCATTTTATAAGAAGCTCTCTTTGCATTTCAGGGACTTCACATATATGATTTGAAGTGATTTCTTACAAGGAAAAGATATGTTCGTTGATGTACATACTCATTTGACTCATGGAAAGTTTAAGGACGATTTAGTTGAGGTTATTGGAAGAGCGGAGAAGGAGCGACTGGGTGCCATTGTTTGTAATGGACTTGAGCCTGTTTCCAATCGAATGATTTTAGAAATGACTCAAACCTTTCCCATCGTCAAGGCAGCTTTAGGGATTTATCCCATTGATGCCGTAAATCATCTTCTTGCCGATGATTTTCCACATCGTGTCGGAAAGTTTGATGTGCATGCGGAGATTCGTTTTATTGAAGAATGCGCCGAAAAAGGGCTGATTCATGCCATAGGAGAGTGCGGTCTAGACGGACACTGGCTAGAAGCTTCTACGTTTAAAGAACAGACCTTTGTTTTTGAGTCGCTCATTGATATTGGAATACGATTTCACTTGCCGATTATTGTTCACTCCAGAAAGTTGGAACGTGAGGCCTTTGAAGTATTGGCTCACTCGGGTGCCAAAAAGGTGAATATGCATTGCTATAGCGGGAAATCCAAATGGGCTATCGAGTATGCTGAGAGCAAAAACTGGTGTTTTTCTATCCCTGCGAATGCCAGGAGAAGTGATTCTTTTGGAAAACTTTTGCGAAGCCTTCCAGCAACCTCTATCCTTACCGAAACAGATGCTCCTTATTTGTCTCCGGTTCCCGGAGGCAGATCTGAGCCGCGGGATGTCTCCCAGACGGTAGCGTATTTGGGAGAGCTGCGAGGCCTTTCCTTTCATGAGGCAGAAATGTTGGTTTGGAGCAATTATGAAGCGCTTTTTGCTCGGTAAATTGTTGTGCAAAGTCGTAAAAAGGAATGTCTCGTTGGCTATATGCCGCCCCATTTTGAATGGCTGGCGATTGATTTAGTGGCCTTTAATAGCTCTTCTTCGGGGAAACCTGAAAAATACTCAATTCTTCCGAACAAGTGTTTTCGCCTAGTAGATAGTCTCTCTACCTAAAGGTCAAAAGGCCTCCCATTTCCCTAATAAGAGCTTACCACTCTTGATTCTTTCTAGGGTCTGCACTGCGCCATTTCAAGACCTTTCCAAGATGTGCCAATGCTGGTAGGAAAATCAACGCCGTGCGCCAAATTCACACATCTCCCAATAATTTCGGCGAATTTTCCCCTGGTCCTAACAAACAACTCGATCAATCCGATAGGCCTTCTAGTGCATTTTAGTAGTTGCTATGTTGGGAATGAAGATCTTGCCTCAAGCAAGTTGGCCGGAAAGA
>JBAXBA010000011.1:0-61331 GCA_037142195.1 Pseudomonadota bacterium | reverse complement strand
CAGGTTTAACAGGGGCTCCCAGACTAAACTAGCATTAAAAGAGTGGAAACTTTTGGTAACTATAAATCGGCAGACCATAGATATACCTCAACTTGAATATCATATAATTCTAAATCCTCTTTTCTGTGCCAACGTCCCCTCGCATCCTAGAGGATGTGCAGCTAAGCAAGCCTTTAAGTCTGAAAAGGAGTGTGAGAAGAGACTTTGGACTTCTCTGGCTCTATTTGTGGTTTGGAATCCTAAGCCTTATACAATTGAAAATCTCTTTCAAATTCATTTATATGTTCCTCCACAACATCTAAACTGGAATTCCAAAAATCTTCCCTAGTGATGTCCACGTTGAGATGTTTTTGGGCGATATCCTCACAAGACATTCTTCCCGTGTCTCTTAGGAGGTTGCGGTAAAATTCTGCAAAATTCCCTGGATCCTTTAAAAACTTGCTATAAACGCCTAGGGCAAATAAGTAGCCAAAAGTATAGGGATAATTATAAAAAGATCGTGGCCACATATAAAAATGCAGTTTGGAAGCCCAAAAATAGGGGTCGCATTCAGAAATGGCATCTCCATAAGTTTCAGCCCAGGCCTCTTTATTTAACCTCATAAAATCGTTAGCCGTTAAAATACCATTACTACGCTGTTTCATTACATTTTCTTCAAATATAAACCGAGCTGGTATATTTAAAAGAAAAGATGATGCTGCTTCCGCGCGGTTCCAATGAATAAACATATTATCTGCGGGCGACTTCGATTTTGTTAGGAGATGATCGTCTACCAGAGTCTCGGCAAAAATCGATGCGGTTTCAGCAAGTGTCATTGGGTAACTCGTGAGCTCCAGTTTCATGTCTCGCATGGTCCAGTTGTGCCAGGCATGTCCAAGTTCATGGGCTAGGGTCCTCAGATCGCCGTCCGAGCCTTGCCAAGTCATATACACTGCAGGAGTTCTAGATTTAGCAAAGGTAGTGCAATAGGCTCCTAGTCGTTTCTTATCTCCCACTGTGGCTTCTATCCATTTTTCTCGATCCATCATCTTAACGAAATTTGATTTTTCTTCTGAAACCGAACGAAATGAGTCCGAAACCACTTCAATAGCCTCATGCCAAGAAAATGATTTTGTGGCTTTAGCAGGATATCCGCCGAGCAAATCCCAAGGGTCGAGTCTTGACTTTCCAATTACTTTCGCCTGCAGCTTAATAGCTTTTCGGCCAATATCTCTTCGTTTTCGAACCGCTTCATGCATGGCGTTTAAAGTTTCAGTTTCAAGTCGTGCCATGCTTAGTGTAGAGGTTAAATAGGTTCTCTGGGAAATCTTGCTGCGTTTGGCATTTTCAGAGACTCGCCACCCTGCCAATCCTCCCAAAACCGAGGCACAGACTTCTTTTTTATCTTCCCAGGCAGCTGTCAGGCCTATAAAAGCTGCCTTTCTTTGGGGCTCATCATCTGATCTTAGAATGCCAGCTGCCCTTGCTAGTCCCATTTTTTGTTCGCCAACCATGACACTCATACCTCCGGCCATAGCAGACCAAAGGTTGGACATGGCCTCTGGACCATCTAAGGAAAGTGAAATGAGTAGATTTTCCTCTTCCAAAGAAAGGAAGAAGGTTTTTTCTTTTCGACTGTTTCGCAAAGAAAATTCACTTGCTTTGAAGACTTCCCGTTTCATTAGAGTCTCAAAAAAGGCATCATTTGACCGCATGATAATCATTTGAAATGAGTTAGACATTTCGGCTAATTTTGAACTCAATTGATTCGCACGTCCCATTAACTTTTGAGCTTCTTCTAGATCGGATTGGACGCTCAGAAGGCAGTTTGTCCATGTTCGAATCGTGTAGAATAGGACCTTTATTTTAAGTTGACCCTCAAGATGTCTCTCTAATTTGACGAGTAAGTCTTGCTTTGGATCTAAACGTTCAGCTTCAGAAACAAGGGTGGTAAACTCGTCATTTAAAAGGCTCAATTCCTCTAGGGAATGCTCGATGGATTCTAAATCTTTTTTGAGCTCCGGATCTGAAAATCCTTTGTAGGCGAATTCGAGGTTCCATGAAGGTGCTGACATATTTAACTCCCAGGAGAATGGTTTTATTTTCAGTTCGTGTTACAAATTACCGTTCATTTTTTTTGAAGTTTATCTGAAAATTCCTAATTTGGCTGCACCGAGTTAGGACTTAAGTTTTTCTTTTTGGCCTGAAAAGGCGACTGCCAGAAGTTACAAAGTAAAACCATGCCTAAGCGAAATTTACAGATAGAAATCTCTTTCATAAAATATTTTTTTCTGTAGCGGCATACTGCTCTAATTCTAGAGGCGTGTGACATCCTTGCCCGCAAAGGCCATATCTGGCGTTGTAAAAGCTGCCGCTTGATGGCCTAAATGATCTATAGCAAT
Source organism: Pseudomonadota bacterium (assembly GCA_037142195.1). Taxonomy (GTDB): domain Bacteria; phylum Bdellovibrionota_B; class Oligoflexia; order Oligoflexales; family CAIMVM01; genus CAIMVM01. The sequence continues at coordinate 58,950 of JBAXBA010000011.1, read as the reverse complement.
CAGCCCACCATGACCTCCCAAGCGATGCTTCAGTTGGTGCAGAGCTTCAGCAACGGCATCAGGAAGTGGGATTCCCGATTTAACCCGTTCGTTTACAATCATGGCGGCGCTTATCCTTAAGAGCCCTTCCCCCCAGCCCGTGGCGCTGACGGCAACCCCTTCATCATCGGCAATGATTCCTGCCCCAATGACGGGGACATCACCGAGTCGTCCCCGTTTTTTTCCTGGTACACCTCCGGTAGAGGTTCCAGCATATAAAGAATAGTGGCCAGAAGAATTAGGCACACCAATGACACAGCCCACGGTGCCCCTGCGATCTGGAGTCGAGCCCAGATCTGGATCGCGTTTGGAAAAGTAGAGTTTGGGATCAGGCCGCCCCGCTTCAATCCATTTTTGGTGAGCCAGCATCTCTCTGGGGAGCACCAAACTTGAAGGAGAAGACTTTTTAAACCCATGGTCAAGGGCAAAGATCTCAGCTCCTTCTCCTGTTAAAAAAACGGCGGTGCCATCTTGGAGAAGTTTTAAGGCGATCTGAGAGGGATTAGCAAAATTTCTAATTCCTCCGATGCAACCAGCAGCCAAATCAGAGCCGCGCATTAGGGAAGCATCCATTTCCACATCACCAACCTCATTTAGGAAACTTCCTAAGCCGGCATCAAAAGTAGGATCATCTTCTAGCATCTTTAATACAAGGGAGACGGCCGTTAAGGGGTCCATTCCCGATTCTAAGGACTCGGAAGCAAAATGCCAGGCCGTCTCAACTCCCTCTCGATGGGCGTCTTTTAAGTGATCTGGTATATCCCAGGCGCCCCCATGGACGAGGATTTTATATTTGTCATGGCTCAAACCTATAGTGTAACTGTCCATGTCTCACCTTTGTCATTCTTAGAATTTCATCTCAACCTACCACAGGCTGGAACGCCTCAGAAGTCCTATTAAAATCTATATAGGGTCGAAACTCTTATCTGCCTTCCGGGAAGGGGGTGGCCTTCATAATCAGAAATAGAGGTTGCCCCTGATTCTCCGCTTTGCCTATTGAGAAACTTTTGTGACATTTCATTCCCGACATTATTTATGTTTAAAGCTATATCCCACTTCTGCCATGCATAACGCATAAAGGTATCCCACTGAGCAGATTGAGGGGAAATGGAATCTCCATTGATGTCTCTAAAGTACTCTGACTTATAGTGGGCTTCAGCACCGGCTGTCATTTGACCTGAAACTCGAAACTCAGCAGCTAGGGTTGCTAGCGCCCATGGCTCAAATGGCAGACCTCTTTTAAATTTTTGATCGACAGTATTTGAGAGATAGATGGATTGCTTCAAGGTCAGGGGAAATAAATCTTGTTCAGCTGAAAGAGAAACGCCAGTCAGCTGACTCTTTTCTATATTCTGTCCCTTAATGGCATTGCTGCCAGCCCTAACAAAAATGATCTTATCTGCAGTGATGATCTTATGTAAGGAAGCCGAGCCGCGCCAGAAAGTCCCCTGCATATTGACACCAAGCTCCCAAAGTCTCGAATTTTCCGCATCGAGATTGGGATTTCCTAAAATGGTTGAGGAACTCCCGAACATTTCTAGGAGCGAGGGAGGTCTGTCCTGATAAGCTACGGTCATCCAAAAAGAGTTATCATTTAAATGAGCTAGCAAGGAAAGAGAGGAATCCAAGGCACTATTTTTTATCAAATTCATGCTTTTTTGATCTTGAATCCAAGTGTTTCTCAATTTTGATCGGAGGGAAAAGGTGTCATTTAAAGCGTCTTCTATTCCTGATGACGCGGCGCTAAGGGCTCGACTCAAGTTGATTTGACTCGCTTCTTCTCTTTGATCGATTTTCGTCTCACTTTCTGCAACTTGTAGATTGAATTTAAAATCTTCTTTGCTGTAGAAGTATCCTAAACTTTTCTTCAAGCTTTCAGAATCAAGGGTCTCAATATTTGAGTTGGCAAGAATGGTTCTACAGGGATCCATAGTCTCGCGCTTGCTTTGATTCCACAACAAGCTAAGCTGAAAGTATTTTTCTCTATCTCCCAATTGATACATGAGGTTCATGAAATCCAAATTTCGATTCGTTCGAGCAAAACTTTTCATGTTATCAGGTGTAGGGAGGCTTGAGCTGCTATTCTCTTTCATCCCCATAAGATTGAGTCTATGTAGGTCATTTTGGTATCCAAAGCGGATTAAGCCATAATCAGACAAAGATTCATTCGAATTTCTTTTTTTAACGGTGTCATCACTCGTGTTGTAAGGAGTTAAATTATCATAATAGAAGGGGTATACGCCACTAGATTTGTGAGATCTGAGGTAGAGACTTGAGTTCGTGTTCTTGTCTTTTCTACCTAATCGGCCAAATAGACTTTCTCCGTAAATATTTCCTTTACTAAGTCCAAGGAAGGTAGGTTCTTCACTCTTAGAACTTGATATTTCCACACTTCCCGCAGGAGATGAGCTCGTGATCGACAAGGGGCCAGGTCCACTATGGATCTTTACGAAGCCAAGAGAAGCTAAATCTGTGTTTAAGGCCAAGGGAAAATTGGTTAGAGGATCGTCTATCAAGAAGCCATCCAGCCAAATTTCTGTGTTTTTAGCATCTTGATGTCTTATGGATAGGCTGTCAAAGCCTGATGCTGATCCAGCGCCCAGAGATTTGTTAGAAAGGAATGAGCTGTCATTGGCTAGATCGCTTATAAGCAGCCCCGATGCATCTCTTGTTTCCAAGCGAGTGGACTGCCCAATGCCAAGGACATCCTGGCGGTTCTTAAGGGTTCCTTTAACTTCTACTTCATTTTGCGCAAAAGATTTTGCGGAAAGAATCAAAGCTATACATAGAGATGGTTTCACGGAATAACCATTCCATTGTAAGGATTGAAATCTAATTGATGGCTCTTTCGAAAAACTTCGCCTTGAAACTCAATTAAGGACTTGGTCGCTCCCAGATAGATTCTATTTCTTACGAGGTCTGACTTCACAAACGATTGATAGCTTTCACTCGGGCTGGAATAGAGTGCGGTTTCGGATCCCGAAAAGGAAACTTTGCGCAACTCAAGACCTCCTGACTTTGCCTGAGCGATTAGCAACACCGAATTTCCATCTAGTCCTTCTGTGATCGCGTTGGAAGACGAAGCCTTTATTTGTGAGAGATCTAGAAGGGGGCTTACACTCGAGGTTTCTATATCTAAGCGCTCTAGATTGCAGCGAGTGTTTGTCCCCAAAGAGTCACATAGGCCTGCTATGATGGGCGATGGTGAGTCCGCAAATAAAAACAGAGGACTTGTGGAATTTACTTTGATTCCTTGATTGCCATCTTTAGTGGAATCGTGATCCACCGGCCAGATGGATCCATCTTCTTTTAAGAGGGCTTCAAATAGCATTTCCGTTCCGTTAGCCTTGAAATCAAGGCCCAGACCATGGTGGAGGAGGAATATCTTTGTTTTGTCATTCACTTCTTTTATAAGGATGTCATAGGGCCTAAAAGGTCCTTCTCCTGTATCAAATTTTAGGGAAACGGGCGTGACTTTATTGTTGATCGGAGAAAATTGAAAGATTCCACCGGAACTATATCCTGCAAGCAGGAATTTTCCATCTGGCAGGAGTGCTGCCGAGGTAGGATCCCCAGGCAGTAAAGGATTTGAAGAAGTTTGTTTTGATAGGTAGAGCGCCTGAGTGCCCGAAGTATAAATTTTATTGAGATTTAAATTGGTTGATTGGCGATTAAATAGAAACACCTCTTGCTTAGTCCCTAAAATGATAGGATCTGCCGATAAGGAACTTGCCACTTCTTTTACAGTCTCATCCTTTAGGGCAACTAATTTGGAAGTTTGAAAATTAGAAATCGTAAACAGCAATTCTGGCCCTTCAAGAGTCGCTTGGCCCTTGGAAGGGGAACAAGCAGGGGCCGAAAAGCTTAAAGCAATCAATAATAGTATTTTCAATGATCCTGCTTCCTACGAGAGTTTCACTCAAAACATACTTTGGTTATTTATTTTATCAAGCAGCACTTTCTTTTTTTAGTTTTTTCTGGCGGTGGGATTCTTCGAGCTTATCTAAGCGTCTGTAAACGTTGATGTTTACAAGGATTCGAGACAAGTCAGTAGGGAGGAACTGAATTTTTTCATCCGAAGTAACCTGCAACATGCCAAGTTTTTCAGCTTTTTGAATGCTTTCTAGGTCAAATTTCGCACCGGTCATTTTTTCCAGAGAAAGTGAGAGATCTTTGATTTGTATTTGACAAGATTTCGAGATTTCCATTCCCATTCTGTTTGCCATTTGGATGAGGCCTGATAAAATCTTTAAGTCTTTCGTGGAAAAATTTGTCTCAAGTATTTTTTTGTAGGGTCCACGCTTTGCTTCATTTAGAAAGTGACAAAACAAAACCAACTTTTCAGCATTTTCGCTAGTAATATATTTCTTATTGTTGTCACGATTCACAGACAATTGAATCATATTGGTGTCGATCATCGCTTCCAAAAGAATGGTCGTAAGTTGCTCTGGCAGGAAAAGTGCGTCAGTGATGAAAGTTAGCGCGGTATCATAATAAATCACCTTGCTGTCCCCAAGTGGCACGCTTAAAAATTTTTGTGATGTTGTGAGAAGGGAGCAAATTCGACTGCATAGAAAGACATAGGAAATTTGGTTTTTTTTCAGTTGCAGGAGCTGTCCTACTGATTCTGTATAGAGCTTGTTCATTTGGTTGAGTCTAACGGTAAAATCCTTCAATACTATTTTCATCCAAGTAGGAAGGTTTCCCACTAGGCGCTTAATGTGAATATGCCGAATTCTTTTTAGTACAACTTCACTTTTAGCTTTTGCAGAAGCCATACGCGGTTCGTTGGTTAGGCAGGTCATCACACCGAGTACTTCGCCAACATTCATACTAGAAAGTGGAATCTCGACGCCATTTTCTAGGGAATAGACTTCAATTTCTCCTTGCTGGATAATATAAATATCGCCGCCAGGATCCCCTTTTAAAAAGATAGTTTGTCCAGCAGAAAAAACCATGGTTTCTTCAGCAGAGTTCAAACTAGAATTTGGATGTGGCTGCATATAATCTACCCCGAGTTACTTCTTACTCGGTGTAATTGAAGGAAAGTCTTAGTTTTGTTTAGGTCAGAATCGACCTTTTCGCGTCAATTTCTATTAATTACAGCATGTTACAAAAAGAAGTCTCTTTTTTAAAGCTTTTTTAAAAGACACGAGGCCCAAGTGAGTCCCGAGCCTACGGCTGTTACCACTAAATAGTCGCCCGAAGGTATTTGATGCCATGCTTCAGCAAGGGAAGAGGGTGCCCCCGCGCCGCCCTGATTTCCTCGGCTCTGCACATTATGAAGATGTCTTGATTCTGGGATGCCGATTTTTTCGGTGGCACTTGTGAGCATGCGGTGGTTGGCCTGGTGTCCCACAAACCATGTGTTCTCAACCGAAACACCATTCTTTGAAAGTATTTTTCGCGTTGCTTCAACGGTTCTAGTTATGGCGAACTTTTGTACTGCAGAGCCATTTTGTTGAAACGTGCCATACATGGGGACGGACACAAGTTTGTATCCTGAGGAATCTGATTCCACAGCTGTATCAATGATTTCAAAACCTTGCTCAGGCTTTGAGGCTGAAAGCCAAGTAACGGCAGCACCATCTCCAAAGAGAATACAATTGGAGCGGTCCGAATAGTCTAGGCGGCTCGTGTAGCGATCCACATTAAAAATGAGAATGTCGCGATGCATTTCTGACTTAATAAAAGCGCGCGCTACGTGGAGATCAACAGGAAAAGAGCTGCAGGCTGAATTAACATCAAAGCACGGGCCTTCTAACTCTAACTCGCCAGCGATAGCACAAGCAGCAGCGGGAATTTCAAAATCAGAATTAGAGGTTCCACATAGAATCAAATCCCAGCTCTTTCGTTGATGCATGGGCGAATTTTCAAAGGCCACTTTTGCCAAGCTGGCTAAAGTCGGGACTTCACCACTTTTAATGAGTTCTACGGGATTTCGTTCGCCCGATCTTAAGGCCCTAATCATATCTAAACTAAGAGCTGATTGCCGAGATTTAACTCCGGTTCGCTCCTCAATCCAGCTGGCTGTAGTGCCAATGTCAAGAGATTCTAAAAAATGATTATCAACTTGAAATTCTGGGGTCATGGTTCCCATGCCAGCAAGAAAGACTCGAATTGGCTGCATTTTTTTATCCTAGCTTCGGTACATACCGCCGTTAACGTGAATAGTGGATCCAGTTACATAGCTAGATCCTTCGGATGCGAGAAAACTAACGGCAGAAGCGACATCATCAGGCTGACCAAATCGGCCTAATGGGATTTGAGTTAACATCTTTTGCTTGACTTCATCAGGAAGTCCATCAGTCATATCGGTTGAAATAAAGCCAGGTGCGACACAGTTACAGGTAATTCCAAAGCCCGCCAAGTCCATCGCCATGCTTTTGGTCATTCCCGTTATGGCGCCTTTGGCACCTGAGTAGATAACCTGCCCAGAATTTCCCATGTGGCCAACTACAGAAGTAACATTTACAATTCGTCCCCACTTGTTGCGAAGCATTAATTTTGAGGCGAATTTAGAAAGCAAAAATGCCGGCTTAACATTAGTTTGGATCGTCTTTTCAAAATCTTCAGGTTTCGCAAAGGTGATGATTTGATCCAGTGCTATGCCAGCATTATTAACTACGACATCTAATCTGCCCATCTTAAGTTTGATTTCCTTAATCAAGGCCTCACAAGCTCCCTCTTGGGAGAGATCAAAACAAAATACTTCTGAGTGTGGAAGCTCTGCTTGCAATGCCAAAGCTAACTCAGGCGAGCTTCGATAATGAATTGCCACGCGAAATCCATCTTTTGCGAGACGTCTGGCACACGCTGCACCAATTCCCTTCGCAGCCCCAGTTACTAATGCTACTTTAGAATCCACCTTGCCTCCCTAGACCACTTAAGCTTGTCAGGATAAGCAGCTCAACTAGAAATGCAACCCCAAAAAGGTTTTGGCATGCCTTTAGCAGTGTTCGCTGTCAACACTTCGCGCTGTGGAAATTTTAGTCAAGGAGAGATTCCTTGTATTTAGCTAGCAGCCTTTAATTTATGTCGTGAAGTAGGGGGAGCCAATTCATGGGTGGTAGCGATGATGATCGTCAGGTAATTCCAAATACTTTCAATATCTTGTCGGTCATCAGGCCGAAAGCCTTCATGGGCAGCGCGATTTCTAAAGTCCTGAAAAAGATGCAACTGACGCACAAAGTCGGCAAGTTGACGGTCGTTATCAAATTTTAAAGGTAGGTATTGGCTTAATCCGAAAGGACATTCCTTTCTTGAAAAGACAAGAAAGAATAGGGCGAACGCTTTAATTCCATCTAAGGTAAAGCGCCTTCCTGGTTGGTACTGGCAAAAGGAACGAAGGAGCTTTCTTAATTTAAATCGGCTAAAGAAAGGAATGTCTTTAACGATGGGTAGCGAAGCAATGTAGTTTTCGAATTCATCCATGGAAGCGGGAATGGGTCTGGAATAGCCTAGCACATCTAATCTTCGCTGAATCTTTCCTTCTTGGATCAACTGTGTGACTTTGTCCTCGAAAGACTCTCTAAAGAGGAGCTCAAGGGCCTTGCATTGCATATCAATGATGGGTGAAAGTTCAATGAGCTCTGCTTGAATTTCTTTTTGGACTTGGTTATGAAAGAACTGTGCAGTTCGAAGAGCTCTCTTGATTTCAGATGATAACGCTGAATATGTAGGGATTCGCTGGCTAAGTGTCCCATCGAGATCCAGCGGATGGTTTTGCTCCAAGGCTACTTCAGTTTGTCCAGATGGCCTAAGCTGAATCATCGATGCTAAGGCCTCTCGGACCTCTACATGGACATCATCAGAAGTAGGGTCGCGACTTAAATCACTAAGAGCGCTCTTTATTTCTAATTGAATCTTTGTAGTATCCTTTTCTTTTAGGATTCGACAGATTTCAAGCTGAACCCCGGAAGAAATATTGGGCCGCGACAGGCATCCCACAAGTTCCTGAAGACTTCTCGATGTGCCGAGTGAACCTAAAGATAAGACTACTTCCTGAAGTTCCATGACGTTTTGCGTTCTGATATGGTCCATGAGTTTGAGGGCGGCTTGGTCATTGCCTTCAAATCTTCCAAGGGCGCGAATTGCTGCCAAACGATAGAGGTATGGTTGCTTGCGACTTGCATGTGACAAAGGTTCAATTAAATTGCCATTCTTTGTCGCGTGACTCATCACGAGGAGTTGCCAATAATTGGTAGAAGAGCTATCTAAAACAGGAACTTGATCGTCACGCCCTAAGCCATAGACCAAATTGAAATATCCATCTTTTAGTGGATCATGCGCGACTTTAATTGGGTCCATTGGGCTGGTAACTGGAGCATTGATCGGGTGTTCGTCAGGTATTTGAATTCCATTCAATGCAGACCTATCACCCTGAGAGAGTTTTTCTAGAAGTTGCCAGTTTTGATTAGACATTTTGGTCGGATTTAAAAGAAGCCCCAGTCTTCCATTTATATTTGCCTCTGCTCCCAATTTAAGAGCTAACTTTTTTCGGAATTTTTCATCGTAAAGAAGACAGAGGGGGCCTTCTAGGGCGGGGGCATAGTGATCGAATGCTTTTAAAAGATCCGGCGAAGCCAAGAGACTGGATTGGAGTATCTCTATGGCCACTCCTTTGACAAGCTCGGAAACGGTTTCTAGCTTTAGAGGGGCCGACAGGTGCGATTTGCCAATAGTCTGAAATAGGGAAGATAAGTGGCCACCATTAAGATTGTTTCTGTAGGGTAGCAGGGGCCATGAGTCGCAAATTCGCTCTAAATCTCCACCTTTCAACTCCGTTTCCAAGCGGCTGAGCCATCCTTTGTTCGAAATTGGCAGAAGTAAATTTTTAATGAGGCTGTTCCAGACATCTTCTTGGAAACGTATTTCATGTAGAAATGATGGGTCATATCTTAACAGCCAAAATATACTCTCAAGCTCACCTTTGCCTGCTGACGATGCGCTCTTGAAGCCAGGAGGTTGTCTTGAGCTTAAGCTCAAGAGGTAGCGTTTTGCTAGGGCGTCTAGACTAGGATGGGCTTGGTTTGTTTCTAGAGCACGAAGCATGAGGATGCCATGGAATGTCGGCGAGTAGTCTTCAATTCCAGGAAAAGAAAAAACTTTTGCTACAAACGGAGAACCAAGGGTCGACGCCCCCACGTCAACCAAACTGTAGAGTGCACGTTGGCCTATATGGGGCTGCAATAGAAGCCGCTCAAAACTCGGTAGTAGAATATGGCCTGTAGTCATGGCCCAAGTGCGAATGGCATGGCTTTTCACACCCGTATCCCACTTTTCGATGCCGCGAATTAAGACTTTTTCCCATTCCAAGGTGTTTTCATACCCTGCACAATTCAAAAGGGCTATTTTTTCTGCGCTTGGCAGCGGTAAATAAAGCAGTTGCTCAACGGTTCTATAAGGTATTTTGACATTCGGATTGCTTTGAAGCATGGCGAGTCTTGACTTGTCATCGCTTGTAGTTAAATAGGTTTCAAAGTTCACGAATATACCTCTCACTAGAATTCAGAGCCTTTGTCATAGGACTCTTATGGTTTAAGTGTAACCGTGTTAGAATGAATTAAAGTAAGCATTTTTTTCTTAGAGGAGTGAATCTTTGAAGCTGCATTTACTTATACTTCTGGCTTTTGGTACCTTGGCGCGAGGGGGCGATCTGTTGCCTATGGTTACAGCGAGTCAGTCTCTTGAAGTTGTCCGGGAATCCATCACCGGAATCTTTCCAACTAAGTCTGAGCTTTTGCTTTTTTCAGCTAAAACCAACGAGTTCGTTAAGAGTCCTCTCAACTTAAACGGGACGAATAGGCTCGAAAAGTTTGGAAAAATGACCGATTTTCGCCGTATTACCGTGGCGGATGCCTCGCCCAAATCCAATTTTGTGGGAGCTTTTGAAACAGAGAAAGGCTTAATACTTATTGATGGCAGGGATCTTATGGTTTATCGCTTGAATCCAGAGGGTAAAGTCTTAGCTCAAAGCGGGCTTATTTGGGATAGGCTCCTTCCTTTTAAGGATGCGATTGGCGAGGCTCCTAAAGTAGAACAGAGAGCTCTTAAGGATTCGTTCTTGAAGGAGCTGCGAAATTCAGAATTGAAGATTAAGTCTCTTGCTTTTATCCAAAAAAATTCTCGTGACTTGGAATTTTTTGCGTTGACAGCCTCCGAACGAGTTCCTTTGGTAAAGCTTTCTTGCAAAGTCGAAAGTCCGACCTATTGTGAAGTCCATCGGGAGTGTAAAATTCCTAAGTCTATAAGTCATAATAAGAGCCTCCGCGGACTTGCTTATGACGCCAAAACTTCTGAAATTGTCTTAGGAAATTCCTCAACACATTCTCTTTATGTATTTAAAGAGGGAAAGTGTGATGGCAGCCAAAGCTATAAAAACATAGCCCTAGATGAAAAATATAAGCCCGTTTCTTCTCTTTTTATAGATTCTAGTTCGAGACTATGGATAGGTACCGAAACAAGAGATGACTATCTTAACGCTTCGGTATTCATTCACAATAAGTGGAACTAAAACCTGCTTCCTACGGAGAGATCGAACTGACCTTTTCGATACCATCTAGGGTTTTGATTGGCTCGAAGGTAGCAAGTATCACTAGACTCGCGACACCTTCCTGGTTCATATATGGGAAGGGCCCAACCAAATCGTAGAGCTCCTACTGGGGTGAGGTAGCTATAGGAAAATCCGGTAGACCAATAGCTAGATCTTGAAATGGATGTAGGGTTATTGATAACGTCCGCAATTTCAATGGGGTAATTCGCGTAAAGCTTTGTATCTTTACTGTCCTCGCTTTTGGCAAAACGTGCTGCGAATTTCTTTTGCTCCTCGGCGCTAGACCAAGTGTTTCCTGCGTCTACTTGTAAAGCGATGGCCCCTTCTTCACTTGTCTTAACTCGAAATTCTTGTTTGAATACAAATCGAGTGGTTCCCCCGATCACTTCTTTGTCGATTTCCGCCTGTCCAGTGCTGGCATTGACCGTATTAAAGCTCAGGTAAGGACCTAATTGTTTATCAAAGCCTTTTACATAGTCCCCACCTCCAGCTAGAAGCCGATCTGATGCAGGGAGAATGTCATAACCTGAGCTGGCATTTTTTCGATCTACCGACCAATAGCCTGACCAGTTAAAGCCGATGGCGTAAACCAGTTCTGGCAAAATTCCTAAGTAAAAGGAGCAATTAAGGTCATTTTTGTGATATTTATACTCACCACCTACCTTATAATCCGCGACTTCATTTTCAAACCCCAAATAGACTCCTTTTGTAGGAAAGGAAAGGCTGTCTCGACCATCGTATGTGATCCTATAGCCAGCTACACCCTTTCGAGTATTACCTTCTGCCAAATAGAGCTTTTTCTTAGGTTCTGAACCAACATCCTTGTTCATCTCATTTCGAATAAAAACCGCAAAATTTGTGTCTAAAAATTTGGAGAGCTTCCAAGACAGTTCCGTTTCAAGGCGATTATTAAACTGCCAAAAACTCGAGGCTGTGGCTCGATGGGATGCAGAAACTCTAGCTGCGATAGGTAGGTCGAATATCCAAGGTTCCACGTAACCTACGCCTATCTTCCGTCCAATGAGTGTGGAGTTTCCGACAGCTTCCTGCTGTTTTTCCTCAGAAAAACCGCCACGAATAGAAAGTTGCCTGGCAAGACCAAATAGGTTGTTATAAGAACCTTCCGCAGCGTACCTGAAACCCTTTCGAATGTCGTAGCCTGGTCCGAAGGACACTACACCCGGCTTCGCCTCTTTAAGAAGGATGCTTATGTCTAAGATTTCTCGTTTTTCTGTGTAGGCATTTGGGTCCGAAGCAACAATGTTAACGGTTTTGAAAATCCCAAGCGCCACGATCTTCTTTCTTGAAATTTCCACTTCATCTGGATTCCAATGATCGCCTGTCGCAAATTCCAGCTCGCGCTCGACAACTTTTATTTTTGATATTCCAAGTCCGATGATGGCAATGCGTCCTATTTTTACAAGTGGTCCCTCTTCGATAATAAAGTTTAATGTCGTTGCAATATTTTTTCTTTGCCTCGTTTCATCTATCGCTACTCTGACTTCAGCGTGAGCAAAACCCATGGAAAAATAGCGGTTTTTTAAGCGGGATTGTATATCGCTCAAGACCGTCTTGTCATAGGGTTCGCCCAAATGTAAGTTGATAATTTCTTCAATTTGTTGGGTGGCTATCTGCTTATTGCCCACAACGTTGATTTTTGAAATGATCCATGGCAAGCCTTCATCTACGTAGAGAATGGCTTCTGCCGAGCTGGCGGCTGAGGATTTCGAAATCCTTGGCTCTCTAATCTTTACGTCAAGATATCCCAGCTTCCTATAGTTGGCGCTTAAGTTTTCTAATCCTCGGTTAAACTCTTCCATCGAATAAGAACCTAGTTTGCCAACAGGACCGCTAGCAAAGAATTCCTCGGCTTTTTCTTTGGTCATGGCGGTAAGGCCGTCGAAATGAATTTTTCCTATTGTCGTTTTTGGCCCCGCATTGAGTCGCCAAGTCCAAATCACGGTATCTTCTTCCCTGGATTCTACCGGGCCAGAGATAGTGATTTCATTATACCCTAAACCCCTGTAGATTCGAATAAGTTCGTTGCTAACCGCGTCGGGAGCAATAAATCTCGGCGCGATTCGATTATTGGATTCAGCAAAAAGGTCTGAAAATTTGGTGCCTGAGCTTTCGTCAATAATCCGGTATTTTGATTTCTTACCAACCTCTCCTTTAAAGATGGCGTGGCCGTCGCGTTTATCTGTCAGGTACTCAATTTTCTCAAAGCGAAGCCTCACTTCGTCATATCCTAACTCTCGAATTCGATTTTCTATAGCTTCTAATCTCGCTTGGATCAACCTAGTGTCGCAAATCTCACCTAAAAATTCGTCTTCCTTAATTAGTTGGGAGGCGTCTTCAGGCCAAGAGGTTTTTTTGATAATACAGTCCGGACCTAGCTTAATGACTATGCTTAGGCTGTCTGAAAACTCTTTTGACTCTAAATTGAGAGTCCATTTTGCTAATGGGAAACCTTTTTCAGTAGTTTTTTCTGAGATTTTTTCATAAATCAATTGTCTAGTGGAGTAGCTATTGGTTTTACCAATCAATTGATTTAACGCAGAATCAATAGCGTTTGTGATGTCATCACTTGGGGATTCTATGGAAATAGACCCGATGGGTTTGGTGTTTTTCTCACTTACGATATAGGAATTGTTTTCTTTAGTAATTGAAAATCTATCGGGTAATTTTTCTTTGGATAGGATTTGATCAATTTGAAACAAGTCAAGATCCATAGGCTTTTGTATAGCATTTGCTGTGTCTGATAGGCCATCAAAAGAGACTGGATTGGCATCAGCCAAGCAAGGCATTAAAAGATATAGAAAAAATAGAACTCGGAATATTTTCAAACTTTGCCTCACCCTGACGCACTTTACTTCACTTTGCCTCACGGAAACTGAAATCGGAAACGTAGATCAAAGCCCGCATCGTATTCATCGTCTTTAGATTGAAAGCTTTCTTGGCTCTTTTGCTTAGAGTAGTTTACAGAGGAATTTACATTGGGGTCAATGGGATACTCGGCCGAAAAGCCAGATTGCTGCTGGTCGGCTTGTATAATAAAATCAAGATCGTCTACGATTTGAAGCGAAGCGTTGGCCCGAAATACTGGTGAGCCCGTATTTGTCGGTGAGTTCGATGGATAGGTGTCAAAGTAGACCCCCTTAACAATTTTTTGTCCAGTCATATCAAAAAGTCTCTCCACAGGTTTCTCAAATTGACCTGCGATTATATTTAGGCCGCCAGACTTAAGGTTAGAATCTGCCAGTCCTCGACCAGCCTTTGGAAGTGATCCGGTTGTTACCAATAGCACTGCATCCGTTTCGGTAATTACAGATCCGTCGTCTTTAGTGGGAGGGTCTACCGAGATGCTAATGAGGGGAGAGGATCCTTTTCCTGTAACCTCGACATCGACTCTCCTTTTGTCAATGTCAGCATTTGCTGAGATATCGAGAGACGGATCTACCCCTTGACTAGGGTCAAATGAAATGATTCCTTTGCTTATTTTGTAGTCAGTTCGGTAGACAAACTTCCCTTGCTTGATTTCAATGAGCCCAAGCATTTTGGGTTCAATGTCGGTGCCTGATATCTTCAGGTCACAGGCAAGAATTAAGTTCATATTTCGATTTACAATAGATATTCCATCGTCCGAATGTAAGTGAATATCTAATTTAGCTGATTCCTTTGTTCTGCTTTCTTTGACATCAAATTTGGCATTTCTAAGTGCTGAGATAATTTCATTTCTGATGTCAAATTCTCGGTTTAATCTTGCTCGGACTATCTCAATATCTCCTGAAACGGAAGTAGGAGTCGAGAGTGATTTAATTAAGATATTTCCTGAAAGAATGGCATCAAAGTCTTTAAGATAAGGAATGCTTCGAATGAGTGATGCCTCTTTAAAGCTAATTTTTAGACCAGATGAGTCTTGTGCATCAAACGAAATATCGCCTTCGGCTTTAACAATTCCGCTTCCTTTGCGAGCGCTAAATTTTTCGATCTTTAGGCCCGTACTGTTCACCTCTGCTCTAAATTCCACATCAGAGAATGCTGGTCTTAGCTCTTTTAGTCCAAATGAAACTGCCGAATTTGGATTTTTCGAGTTTTCCAAAGTAAGAGATAGCGCAGGGTTCGAGATATTTCCTTTGAGACTGGATTCAAAGCTTATATTTCCGTTTGTTGTTTCCATGGCCGGAGAGAAGATTTTTGCCAAGTTCAGGCTAAATTCCCCTCTCGCGTTAAAATCAAGGTTGGAGGGTAGTTTTCCCATAATGGGTGCGATTTCCATATTGAAGTCACTTGAAGAAAACTTGAGGGGGCTGCCGCTTTCCACGCTGAGAATTTGGTCTTTTAGAATAAGGGTTTCATTAGGAGAGGTATTAAAGCGAACCGTCTTGCCTTCTACGTCGGTGAGGGCCGCTTTGACGTTCTTTAGCTCGAGTGACGCTTTTGAATTGAAGAATTCTGAAAAGTTACCCTCCATATCCAAAAAACCGCTGATAAGTAGGTAGTTGGTCGGACTCTGATAGAATGACTTTGGAAGAAGCCATCTTAGGTCCATTTGATTCGCGATGATTCTTAGCTTGTAAGGTGTAGTGGGAGCAAATGCAGATACTACAAAGCGAATATCGGCACTTCGTCCTCCCGAGGAAGCGACGATATCAAAGTCGCCCTTGTCGAGTGTAAATCTGGCGTCTACAACCGGGACTGGCGAACCTCGATAGATCATATTTGTGAGCTTTAGCTCCCCCCCGCCAATGGGGTGCCCGAAGGTTCCACTTATGGAAATCTTTCCGTCAATGTCAGAATCCATTTCCAAAGATTCTAACTTCTTCTTGAGATAGGGTAGGTTTGCTAAGTCGGAATAGGCTTTCCCCCCTCGGTTGATCCCCATAAGGGCGACCGTAGAGAGGTCGAGAGTGATTTCATCGGAGTCAGAGATCCCAATTTTGCTTAGGCTACCATCCCCCCTGGAAGTAAGATTGATAGAAGCATTACCCGAGAGTTTAGTGGATTCTAACTGGCAGGCAATTTTTGTAATTTTTTGCATCTTTCCCGTTAGGTCATAATCTAATTTACATTCATTTAGTAAAGTTTCACTGCCTAACTTTGTATTTGCTAAGTCTATCTTACCAGTTCCAGCCCAAGCGCCTGGAGTGTGAAGGTTTCCGGAAATGGATCCTTCCCAGCTAGAGATTTCAGTTGTAAATTCAGTTTTTATGTCAACAATATCAAGGATGGAGGATAGAAAGGTGTCTTTAAGGTTTTGAGCTCGGATTTCCGCTTCAAAGTTTAGGTTTTTCAGCTGTACAAAGCCTTTTTCTGAAACTAGTTTGCTAGAATCGCTTTCTGAAATGAGATTCTTCCAGGAGACTAAATTTTGCTTTATATCGACGACTGTCGCTGCGGAGAGATTATTGAGAGGTATTTTTTTGAGTTTGGCGTTTTGTAGCGAAAATTCATTTTTCACTTCAATTGCAGACCAAGGCCCAGTCACTTTTGTAGAAATATCTCCGCTTCCCTCTAAAGGGTATTGGGCCCATCCTGTAAACATATCTAGATTGGGGCTATGAAAGCCTACATCTAAATCTATTCCCCTATTTGAAAAATATATAGGGCCATTAAAAGTAACTGAGGATTGATTTTGACACTGTCCGAGATTATTTAGGAATTGCAACTTATCGCTATTGATTTTGAGGTCTATGTCTACCTTACATGAAGGTATTTTGTCTTGAGAAATGCTTTCGTCTAGAAATTCAGGGAAGCGCATTTTGTTAAGTTCTGAACGTCCCTTTAAGGTCATCATAAATGGGGATCCTTTTCCTTTTAATTCAAGATCATCGGAGCTTAGGTCAAAATCATATGCTTTGAAATCAACTCTCAAGATATCAAGTAGCTTTGATAGGGGTAGAGTCTTTGGCTGAATAGCAAATGAGTAATTTGTGGCATCATCAAAGAATAGCTGTCCAGAGGCGTGTCCATAAGATTTGCCATTTTCAGCGAGATCGATGTCAGAAAAGCGAATTCTATTGGTATTGACATCAAATTGAACCTTGGAATCCATGAGCGAATAGCCGTAAAGCCAGGCATCTTCCAGCGTGGCCAGGCCCTTGGTCATAAATTTAGTTTTTGATGCGTCTTCAGGTATTTCCACTTCTGTACTTGCAGAAAGCCTTACTTTGCCGCTGGTTTGTTCGAAGTCTAAAAACGTCCCTAAGACACTCAGATTTCCTGTGCCCGTTGATTTTGCGTATATTCTTATGGGTGATAATAATTTGTTGTCTCGAACGAGATCAATATTTCCGTTGGTGGAGAGTTTTAAAGATTTATTTTCTATATCTGCCCCCACAATGGCGAGTGATGTTCCATTCCAATTGAACTCGGAATCTATGGCAGTGTCATTGGCGAGTACCACGGTGTCTGAGATATAGGAAAAATCGGGTGTTGAAAACTTTAAATTGATGCTGTTCCATGAGTACATGAGCATGTCGATTTTGGCATTTTTGATCTCTATTTTAGCATCGTCTTCTTGGTAGTAGGCGTCTATTTCTGTCGCAAAATGAGCAATCTTGATTCTCTCTACTGGCACTGGGAAGTTGGGAGGCCAGCTAAAGGATTCGCTTGACTTTGATTTGTTGGGCTTGATGCTTTCCAATATCTTTTCATGATTTATGTAGAGGGAATCGATGCTGAGGTTTGACATTTGAAATCTGGCTAATGCTAGGTTTACGATAGAAATTCCCGTGCTGCCTTTTTCTAATTTAACGAGGGTTTCTCCAGTGGTCGACGACATTAAATTTAAACTTTCAAAATCAATTCGTAACGCCATAATGTTGACATTTACTTTTTTGAAATCGATCTCGAATGCGCCGTACGTTTTGAGTCGTTCATTTAGGAAGTTACGTACATAGGTTTGGGAGTATTTGTTGTTAAGCATCGTATTGGAAAAGAGCGCTAAGATCATAACTGCAACGAAAGGCGAAAGGACAACCTGCATGGCCATCCCTAAGGTTTTTTTAAAATATCGCTCCCATTTTTCCATTTGTCTTTCTTATCTTTTCCTAAATTTCACTTAAATATCCTTAGTAAGGGATACTAGAGATATAAGCGAAGTAGAACTTTTTTTGGTGCCTTTTTCATCCTTTTTCTTGTTTTCCAGCGAAGCGTCTTCGAACTCAATTGGGCTGCTTTCTTGCACCATATCGGAGGTTTTCGGTGCGTTATATGGTTTCTTTTGACGCATTTGCTTCAACGATCTGTAGGACGTAGAAGCTGAATGGATGCTTTTTGAACTGATTTCGACGGTTTTTATTGTTTTTTGATCGTCTGACACATCTAAGGTAGTTGTTTTCATGGTCCCAACGTCAGCATTTACAGGGTCAGATTCGCTTGTTTCGCTACTAAATGGGTGGGTTATTGGAGTGGGCTCGGATCTATTTTGAATTTGTATTGCTTTATCTGGATATTGTAAAGCAACGCTTTTTGATTCCCCGCCCGGCCTATCTAAGCTTAAATCTATAAGCTGTGACTCTGCTAATTGTGATAGCTTTAAGAGGGATCCATGGGCTTCTAGATAGAATTGAGAGATCATTTTAGAAGTAAATAGGGAGGGTTCTAGTCTTGCTTCCATAAGACACCATTTAAGGTAGCCTGTAGCTTCCTCTTCAGTGAGTTTTGGAATCTCTCCCGTCCAATCTGACTTTTCAAGCGAGAGGCTCATTTTTTCAGAGGGGCAAGCTGCTATAATGTAGAGGGGGAGATTGTGGTGCCGAACAGCTTCTAGGATTCGAGCTATTTCCCCTTCGAATTTTGTTAATTCCTCTGAGCTTGAATTGATGTCTAAGAGGCACAGAATTTTTCTTCTAGATTTAGATAGTCTTTCCAAGCTTGAGACGATTTCTAGAATGGTTTTGGTGTTGTCTTGGCTTGAAGTTGTGTCTAAAAATCCCAATAGTTTGGAAGTTAGTGAATTTGGGGCGATGCCTGATGATATCGTTCCTAAGGATAGGATATCCCATTCTGTAACTGGCAATTGGCGGGACATTTCCCTTAATATCGTCGATTTTCCGGTACCTGCAGGGCCTCTTATAATTTGAAAGTTCATTCCAATATAGAGCTGAGTTTTCAGGCGATCGAAGATGGATTGAAAGGGCCCCTCAGAGTAGAATTTCTTTTCATTAGAAATGAATACAGGTTTTGTTATGCTCCAATATTTGAAATACCTATTATTCACTAGCTGGCCTTTTCTATGGGTTCAGAGAGAATTTCTTTCCATTTCATTTCGATTTGACGGTAGATACCCTCCTGGCTTGCTAAAGCGTAAGAAGCATCTTTGTGACGTCCTGATGCATATAAAAGCCTCCCTAGTTGCCGATATGTTTGGCTTGTCATGTAATTTTTTTTACATAGGACCCTGAATAGTTCTGTGGTTTTTTCGAATTCATCTAAGATTAGGTGGGTTTGGATGAGATCTGGAATGGCGATTGTGGATTCATTAAATTTGGAGTGAATTTTGGAAAATATTTTATTTGCGATTAGGGGCATGGCTGACATGAGATACACATGGCCTAGGGTCGTTAGAAGTCCTACATCATGGCTGTTCTTTCTCATGTACTCGAGGAGTATTGCTTCGGCCTCCTTGATTTTTCCCATTTGATGGAGGTTCAGGGCTATGGCTCTTGCGACAAGGCATGCTGTGTCAGGATATTTGAGGAGGCTTTGAAGCATGTCATTGCGGTCAGCAAGACTTGCTGAAAGGGAAAGTTTTGTCTTTTCCCTAATTTCTTTCATTTCATTTGTGGACCAAAGGTTAATGAGTTTCGCAAAGGACGGTGGAAAGGTACTGGGAGTCAGCGGCTTGCTCGTCACCTTCATTTTGGCTAAGTGAGAGAGATGGATGGTTTCATTGGCATTTTTATCCATCAGCAAGACGACCATTGGGGTGAGTAGCCCGATGGGATCAGAAGTGATCTCCCGTACATAGGCTGTGGATGGGGTGTCATTACCGTCATCGATGACAAGGAGATTTGCCCTGCCTGAGTGCAGGTGCTGCAGGGCTGTTTGCACCGAAGCGGTTTGAGCCGTGACCGAGCATTTGGTATGTTTTAAGAATTCTTTTACAACCAGATACATATTTTCAGATGTTGTGAGCACAATTGCTGAATAGTTTATGTTTTCTGTATGTAGATTGGACTGTTGCACTAGACCCATGTTTTGATTCTCCCATCTCCTATGATACGGGACACCTTGGAGGTTTGATGTGGGCAAGAGTTATCGGGCTTGACTAGGGGGGAGACTTTGTTACAACCATGGCTTCAAAATGAAGGTAAAAACCTATGAAAATATTGTTAATTGGTAGCGGAGCAAGGGAGCATGCTCTTGCATGGAAATTTTCTAAGTCGCCCGCTTTGACGGCACTTTATGTTTGGCCGGGGCATGCGCTTTCCAAAAGGATTGGGATTCCCCTAGACCTGAAGGCAGGGGCCAGTTTTGAGGAGTTACGTGCGGAGATACTGCGGCTTAAGATAGATGCAGTGGTTTGTGGACCGGAGCAGCCGCTTGCTGACGGGATGGCCGATCACTTAGTGGGCATTCCCGTGTTTGGCCCGAAGAAGGCGGCCGCAGCACTAGAGTCCTCGAAGTCATTTGCAAAGGAGGTCATGAAGGCCGCCCATATTCCCACCGCAGAGTACCTGGTGACGCGGTCTGAAGAGGAGTGCAGAGCGGTGAGTCTCAGTATGCTAACTCGCACGGGGGGGGCTGTGCTTAAGGCATCCGGCTTAGCTGCTGGGAAGGGTGTTTTCGTTTGCCGCACTATAGATGAGATTCAGAATGGCCTGGACCGCTTATTTAGCTCTATGAAAGAGGCTGCTAGTGAAGTCGTTGTAGAAACGGTACTTGAGGGACGAGAATGTAGTTATTTTACGTTTATAGGTTCTGAAGGTCCTAGTGAGCTTTGCTTTGCTGTCGATCATAAGCGCCTCCTTGATGGTGATTTAGGTCCCAATACGGGGGGCATGGGATGCTACGCGCCTGTTCCTTGGCTACCTAAAGACGCAGGAAAAACGGTTGAGGACGCTGTGGTATGGCCTCTTCTTAGGGAGTTGAAGAAGCGCGGGATTGAATATACGGGTGTTTTATACGTGGGGCTCATGTGGGGTGAAGCGGGACCTCAAGTAGTAGAGTTTAATGTTCGCTTCGGTGACCCTGAATGTGAAGTATTGGCATGGTCTGATTCTCGTGACTGGCTTTCTATGATTCTTTCCAAACTAGGGCTCATGCGCTATGAATTTCAGCCGGCGAACTTGCGCCCCGCTGTAAGCGTGGTGATTGCCTCAAAAAGCTATCCCTATGGGGAGGCTCAAGATGAAGCAAGTCTTGTATCCCATACTGACCTTAAAGAAGAGGAAGATTCGGTCGTCTTCGCTTCGGCCATTGTAATCGCAAATGAAACTCAAATCAGCACAGGAAAAGGCCGGGTTTTTGTAGTGGTATCCGACGGTGAAAACTTTGGGGATGCTAGGAAGAAGGCTTACCAAAGAGTGAATAGACTTCGGACCCTTTGGCCTGCTTCCCAGGTGCGCATGGATATCGCCAAGTTAGTGGAATAGATGAAGGTTCTTTCCCACAAACTAAAAACTTCGATCAAGGACACCTATGTCAGCGGATAGGGAATTATTGAGGGCCTTAGAGATGGGCAAAGTTTGCCTACATCCGGCCGGAACCATGCCAGGACTCACATGTGCCATAGAAAATCCCATGGCTATGCAAGCCCTCTTAGGTTTTAAATTGAGACCTGCAGGGAAACCGTTTATTGGACTTATTTCGAATTTAGATCAGGCCTTTAAATTCTGGAAGCCAGTGTCAAAATATTGGCACCAGGCCCTAGAAGGTATCTGGCCCTCTCATTTAACTGTGATTCATCAAGCCCGATCGGTTTGTTTCCCATTAGGTGAAGACCTGAGCTTAGCACTTCGAATGCCTACTTTTTTAGATCAAGACCAGTGGATGATCCAAGTCCTGCAGTCACTTCAGGTTCCGCTTCCTTCCACTAGCGTCAATATCTCCGGGGAGCCACCCGCAAGAAGCTGGGAAGAGGCTCAGCTTTTTGCCAAAAAGTATGATGTGTTTGTACCTAACGTTTCTCATCCTCCCGTTTTTTCTGGAACGCCGTCGACGGTCATTCAAATTTGTGACGATCGCTCCTATAGACAGGTGAGAGCAGGGGCTTTTGATCTGGAGAAATTGAAGGCATTTGGAATGGAAGAGAGGTCTTAGGGCTGCCGGGTGGTGCTAGCCGTTGATTTTATAAAGGAAGACTCGATGCTTTATGCGACCCCAACGAATATTATTTTAGCCTCGGAATCCCCCAGAAGGCGGGACTTGTTATCTTCGGTTTTAGGGACGATTCAAATCAGCCGTCCCACTTTTGAAGAGTCCCTTCAGGTAGGGGAGGCCCCTGCAAAATACGTGGAAAGAAACAGTTTTGGTAAAGCCTCTTCCATTGCCCAACTTCAAGGTCCAGGCCATTGGATCGTCATTGGGGCAGATACCATTGTTGTAAAGGATGGGCGGGTGCTCGAAAAACCTAAATCCCAATCTGATGCCTATGAAATGCTTAAAAGTCTCTCAGGCGGATGCCATGAAGTGATCACCGGCTATTGTCTTTTAGCCCCACTGGGCCCTCCCGTGATAAAACATGTAGTGACTCAAGTCTATTTTTTAGAACTCTCTGACCCACTCATTCAACGGTATATTGACACTCAAGAGCCCATGGACAAAGCTGGCGGATATGGAATTCAAGGTTTAGCTGCGAGTTTTGTCGAAAAGATTGAAGGCAGCTATACCAATGTAGTAGGACTCCCCCTAGCTCAGATTGTCAGAGACATAGAAGAGATAGATTCCCGCTTTTCTAAAGCTTAATTCCAGCCCCATTCCATTTTTGTAGGATTGGGACTGAAGTTTCAGGCGTATGGTCTACTCATCATGGTCAATTTCCACACCTCCAGCCTGCGGCTGTTGAGCATTTGTTTCCGATAGGCCAGATTTAGATCTAAGAAATGCTTCCCGCGCAATAAGATGGAACGGCACATCGACAAACTTTAAAGGATTGATCGGGTGCCCGTGGAGCCAAATTTCAAAGTGTAAGTGAGGCCCTGTGGTACGGCCCGTCATGCCGATTTGGGAAATGAGCTGTCCTTTTTTAACCTGATCGCCAACTTTTACATGAATCTTTGAGTTGTGAGCATATCTGGACTCTAGGCCATTACCATGATCCAGGATCACCATGCGGCCATAGGATCTGTGATAAGTCGTGGAAACTACGCGACCAGATCCGGCTGCTTTAACATCAGTTCCATAGCTAGCCCTAAGATCAATCCCTCTGTGGACCCGGGAGCGGCCTGAAAAAGGGGATTTTCTAACACCAAACCCAGAAGTCATCGTAAAATGATCTACAGGAAGCAAGGTGGGGATGGAGTCTTCGTTGGAATTAAGATCTAGAAAATCCTGGTTTTGAAATACAAATCTTTCATAAAAAAGATCAAACTTCCTTCTCATCCGTTCAATGGTGCTTCCAGGCCTTGCAGGCCCTTCTAGCTGATCTGTAAAAAGATCTCCCCCAAGCAATTTGAGCTCATCTTCCTCAGTAATAGTATCGTCTTCACCGCCAAGTCCTTCTTGTGTATCCCTATTGGGCAAAAAAGAAGGAAACAACCCGTGCTCCAAAGACTCAGAAACGTCACCATTTAATAAGTCTAAGGTTAGGTCTTGTGCTAGGGCAGAGGATACGGAGCTTGAGTTATGCCTATGAGTCCCATCAGCAACTCCAACGAGGATCATACCGAGTGAAATCGTCACAGCAAGATTGCGCTGCACTGCACTTGTTTTAAACTTGGACATCCGTCTTGGTTCCCAAAAATTCATGATCTTGTCCTCCTTATTTAAGGGAGCGAAGGGGCGCTTTTAGAGTCTTCTCTACCTGGTCCCGATCACTTACATGGCCCATGCCGAACCTAGAGTCTAACACAAAGCTACAAGGTATTGAAAGCTTTCAATATTTTGAATGATGCTGGTGTTAACATTTCAAAAATATTGAAAAAATAAGCCTAAAAAAACCAAGTGACCATACTTTAGACAGGACGGCAGCTGCCGAATATGATATTTTTCCTCAACCTTGATTTTGTTTAGCCGAATACCAAAGGGTATTTAGGGACTCCCGGAATGTGACCTAAAAGAGGAGATTTTTATGAGACTTGCGGCACTACTTCTTCTCGC
This sequence comes from Pseudomonadota bacterium, assembly GCA_037142195.1. Taxonomy (GTDB): domain Bacteria; phylum Bdellovibrionota_B; class Oligoflexia; order Oligoflexales; family CAIMVM01; genus CAIMVM01. The sequence goes on along the minus strand of JBAXBA010000011.1, from coordinate 35,090 downwards.
TTTTTTCTCTGCGAATTCGTTGGCCTTATCAACGCAAAACAAAAAGAAATCGCAGCCTTCCTCAAATTCAGAGCCAACGGCCGATCAGTACTGCCGTCAATATGAGGGGAAGTTGGTAGCTTTCTATTCGGACGTTTGGGAAGTCAAAGGATGCAAGAGAATTCCTTTAACGTCTGAGGAAGTCTATCGTCGTACCAACTCTGGAGAACTGGTTTCAGATATTGAGGCAGCTGTGGTGCGCGGACTAAAAGAAGGACAAAGGACTCAGGTTGCTAAAAAGCGGACTTGTAGCGAGCTTGAAGGGAAATATGTTTCTTTAGATTTTGAAGAGATCTGGCTAGTAACCGGCTGTAGCCGAAGAAAATTTCCAGACTGGATGAGTTATTCACGCCAAAGAGGCGGCTTAGACAAAGAATCTACCATTCTCGAGCTGACCTGGGACGAGTTCAAAAGTATCAAGGAAGGAAAAGACTATGCTTCCGTTTATGAAAGTGAGGCAGAGATTACCTCCCGGGACGTAGATGTCATTCCCGTGGATGAGGCCTGCCGTGGAATTGATGGTAAATTTGTCTATTATTATTCCAGAATCTACAAAATCGAAAAGTGCACCCGCCGTCCCATGGATCCCGAGCGTTTTACCAAAAAGTACCCTGAAGTCGCCCCCAAAGAGCTCACTTCTGAGCAGTGGCTTTCCCTGCCGTTGGGAGCGCCCCTTTAAAAGTTTTTTCAAAGACTAGTTTTACAGCTCCTTCGTTATCAAAGGGGGGGGCTTTCCACGGAAGCGCTAAGGCAATCGATAACAAAAAAGGAGCAGTCCTCGTTTTCATTTGATTGCCGCAGGGCTTAAGAGCAAAGTTTGTCTAAATTAGATAGATGACCTGGTAAACTTAATATCAGCTCTCTTCCTTTTTTCCAGTTAATGATGCCGAATGAACTCGTTGGCAAAAAGCGTTGAGATCCACTTAGGAGGCTTAGCTCCGCGCCTGAAGGGCTATTGCTTGGAAATTACCGTTTATGTTTGGTACTTGCTGCGCGGCGAATAGCCCCCAAACTGAATTCCTGAAGCTCAACACCGCCCAGACTCCAATCTCTGACAAGTGAAGTGTTGCCATCTAACTTCTTCATGCGCCGGCTGGTTGCACGAGTGCAAATCTTGAATAAATTGAGGTTACCTATTTTTTTCTGCCGCTACTGCCTGTTGTGCCTTTTAGGAGGTCAGGTGAGTTCTTAGAAAAAAGAGGCTTCAAAAAGAGGCTTCACTTGGCCCGGGATTAATATGCGGCAACATCTTTAAATTAAAATGGAAATCAGTTTTTTTAAGTTTCCAGCTCTAACGGCCGATAATTATAGCTAACTTTCTTAAGGAGTTAGAATTAACATGAAACACTTAAGCGTCTGTCTTGTTTCTTTTGGAATTTTGGCTGGTACTGCTTGCACCGATAGCTTTCTTAATTTCCGAACCAATAAGGCTAGTAAAAGTCCAGCATCTCTTCTGGGAGCCAAGTTGAATACAGACTATAAGTTTGACCCTTATGTGCGTGGAGACCATATGATTGGCATCTCTCATATTGGACACGAACCCGAGTTCGACAAACAGACCTTAGATGATGGGGTGGCAGCGATTTTACGTATCAATGTAAGAAGTGCCTTCTTTTACCTAACGCCAGAATATCAGTCTAAATATAGCAAGCAGGATTTTGGCTCCATAAAGCCCAAGACTCTTACTGAGCTTGCCGATCTCCCCCCCTATCGACGAGCCTTCTCGATGTTTGAGAACGTCGTATTGACATGTACAACCGATAGCTTCAGTTCGATAGGGCTGAATATTCGGGATCATTACTTGACCGATGACGAATACGCTGCAAACCGCAAAGAATTCTTCGACCTAACAACTTATTTGATGAAAACGTATAGTGGGACCAAAAAACGTTTCATTTTGAAGAATTGGGAGGGCGATTGGCTGCTGATGGCCGGCTACGAAGACAATCTTGAGGTTCCGGATTCAAGAGTGACGAACTTTGTTCGTTGGTTTCGCTCCACTCAAGAGGGCATCGCACAGGCTAGGGATATGGTAGCGTCGGATGTCAAAGTCGATTTCGCATTAGAAATGAATCGAATAGGTATTGTTCAGGCGAACAAACGTAACACTTTTCTTGGCTCAGTGGTACCCCAAGTCCCGAGTGATTGGATTTCCTATTCTGCCTGGGAAACTATTTCAAATAGGGGAGGATCAAAGGATCCCGACTCCATTTACAAAAGCATAGTGAGCGATCTTAACGATATTAAAGCCAGAGCTGGCCGGCCACTTTTTATTTCTGAATTTGCCTATCCTGAATCGGACACTCCAGGGTTTCAAAGGTCGCAAGTTCATGCTGCCGTTCGAGCTTTCGAAGATGTGGGCATCCCATTAGCATTCTATTGGAATACTTATGAAAGACCTTATGGTCTTTTTAAGACTGATGGCTCGATGGCTCCAAATGAGTCTTTCGGTGCCCTTCGTCGAGAGGTTATTGAGTCTCAGGTAAATGATGCAAAATACTTTGCAGGACAGCAAGCTGTCAATGTTACTAAAGCTTTTTTTGATGTGTTTAATAGAAAACCTAATTCTGGTGATTTAGACTATTGGCTAAATAGCCCAGCATCCCTTGACCCTAGATTGATTCAAAAGTATCTCGCTCAATCTGATGAGGCTGTGCGAGTGGTTTCTGCGCTCTACAGAAAATACAAGAACTGGGATGCTGATGAAGGCACGAAACAATATTTCCTTAAAATGCTTGAAAATGGCAGTACGATTTACGATATCGAAGGCAATTTGTATCGTGATTATGCGATTGCTAATGGGAATGGAATGGGTCTTCCTCCCCCTCAAGCACCTTCTAATTCCTCAAAAGAGGCTCCAAATACTCAAACAAAAGTCACCCCAAAAATTTGTATCGGCAGCATTCTAAGTGCCGGCCAGCGTATAGAAGTTGCTCAATTGCTATGTTCTACCGATGGTCGCTTTCAATTAGCCATGCAAGAGGATGGCAATCTCGTAATTTATCAGGCTGGAAGCGCCATTTGGGCGTCCAACACGGGAGGCTCGGGTGCAACTTTTGCTATTCTTCAATATGATGGGAATTTATTACTCTATAAGGATTCCAGTGTCGTGTGGGCGTCTCATACCGGCGGCAGAAAAGCGAATAGTTTAATCATGCAAAACGATGGAAATCTCGTAATTTATAATGGCAGCGATCCAGTTTGGGCATCCAACACTGGTGGCCGCTGATCTCAAGAAGTTTAACGGAAAATAGGGATGGCTTGCAGATAATCATTTATCATTAAACCAGTTCTGTGGGCCTTTGAATGGCCATGATACTGGTAACTGATTTCACATCTGCATCTGGCACATATTTTCCATTAAGACTTGATCTGATCGTATCAAGACGTGTGAAACGAGTTCCAACACCTTCTTTTTTCACATGCTGCCAAAGTTCACTGCCAAAGCTCATTCAGAGAAAAATACGTCATGTCTATAGCCAGGGGCATCGCCCAAATCCCTGGCGAACTTACCCCCCCCCCCAGTCAGAGCTCCACCCCGGTATCAAGAGTTTTATTCCAAAACCGATGGCGCCTCTTCTATTATTACGCCTTTTACTTCAGGCTGCTTCATGCTGACTCTTATAGAGCCTGGAGCGTTGGACCATAAATTTTGCCCCCTTAAGGTCCTAGCTAACACGGATTTTTGGGATTCTCAAATCTGTGCCGGGAAATAGCCGGCAATTTTTCACTACCGCTATAAATGGAAGGCCGCTTTAAAATAAAGAATACTCAAAGCGGGGAAGTTATGTCGGCGCTTATTGGAATACTTGGGATTTTCTTCGGTGTCTATTACACGGTAAGCCATCCTGCTTCTGGATTCGGCGGATTTTTTGATAAACATGCTCTTGTTTTGACTGTAGTTTTGCCTCCGTCTATCATGATGCTTTCTCATACATTGACAGATTTCTTTACCGGCTATCGCATTCTATTTCGTTCTATGTTTGGAAATCATGCAAAGCAGCAGGCTAAAGTCATTGATTCCCTATCAAACTGTTCAGCTAGAATCCGTAGCGAAGGAATTGGAGCTTTAACTAAAGAAAAGGCATCTCTGGAGTACGATCTTCTCATAGATGGGGTTTCTCTCATACTTAACAACTTTACTGCGGATGAGATTAGGCATAACTTAGAAGCCAAGATTCAAGCGCGTCAAAACCAGGTATTTTTAGCATCAAGCCTCTTCGAAAATATGGCCAAAGTATCTCCAGGCGTAGGGATGCTCGGAACCCTTATGGGCCTTATTAGCATGATGTCCAATCTTAATGACCCCTCGTCCATTGGCAGCGGGATGGCCTTAGCGATGATCGGTACCCTTTACGGCTTGGCGCAAGGGACATTTTTCTATGCACCGTTTTCCGAGAAGATATCGATTGAGGGCGAAAAACTAAATGAAATGGATTTGCTAGTTATGGAAGGTGTGTTGGCTCTTAAAGGAAGAAAGTCAAGCCTTCACATGAATAGCATTGTGAAGACTTATGGTTCTGCGAAGCACAAAGAAGGTTCTATAGGTAAGCTTTCGGCGAGAAAATCACAGGAATCGGCATGAGTGGATACAAGCGAAGAAACGTCAAAAAAGAAGATGGACTATGGCTTCTATCTTTCACCGACCTTTGCCTGACGCTTTTGTCCTGCTTTGTATTGCTAGTGAGTACCATGGAACCACGCAAAAAAAATGTACTTAAGGCCATGACTCATTCAGAAGAAAAAGAGTTGAAAGTTGATGAACGAGAGTTTCATCTCAATAAAGTTGCTGGCGAAGTGATGAAAGTCATTGAAACAGAGAAAATTCTCGATCAAGCGGAAGTCACAAAGATGCCACAAGGTATCTATATAGAGTTTAAGGATCAAGTTTTCTTTAACGCAGGATCTAATGATATTGCCGTCGGCAAGATTCCCCTTGCCGAACATATCCTGAGCTCGATTGCTAAGCTCGGGAGGGAGTTTCAAATAGTCATTGAAGGTCATACTGATGATCAAGTCTATGGGCAACTGGAGAATCTGAATTGGAATCTTTCGAGCGCAAGGGGCATTCAACTACTGAGACGTCTCGTCAAGCTCGGAGTCTCGGAGTCAAATATTTCTGTAGTTGCATATGCACATACTCGACCTAAAGTTGAGTATAAATATTTGACCGGATCTGCTCTTGAAAAAGCCAGAGCTACCAATCGACGGGTTGCCGTCTGGTTGAAACTTCCCATTGAACCTGCGGAAGGCAATGACAAGGGAACTAAGCATGGATAGTTTACGTAATTTAGTAAAGAATCCAGGGTGGGGCTTGACAGGAGTTGGTTAAGCCCCATCTTTTGTTTTTGTGAGTGGATACAGGTATTGTCTAACTTGTCGAGAAAGGTGGAACTTTAATGAGTAGCGATAAGCCTTCACAACAATCTGGCGTAGCGGTTTTAGCTCGATCAAAGGTTAAAGTTCCCAAATTGTACAAAGTGCTTATCCACAATGATGACTTTACCCCCATGGATTTTGTGGTGGAAGTTCTTCAGAAGATTTTTAACAAAACTTATGAAGAAGCCACAAAAATTATGCTCGACGTTCACTACAGTGGTTTTGGTATATGTGGCGTCTTTACCTATGACGTCGCTGAGACCAAGACCGTGCTTGTGGCAGAGACGGCAAAGGAGAATGAAGTTCCTCTCAGGTGCAGTTTTGAAGAAGCGTAGAAGTGCTGGAATTGTTTGTGTGTAAGCCAATGATTTTGTTGCATTTAAATATTTCTCCTAGGGTTTTTGAGTGATAGGCCCGAAAAGAAGATTGCTTAGGTGGGGAGGATGACATGATTGGTCGTGAACTAGAATCTAGCTTAAATTTAGCGGTTGCTGAGGCACAAAGACGCGGTCATGAATATGTAACTGTAGAGCATATTCTTTACTCCCTATTGTCAAACCCTGATGCTGAGAGAGCCATTCGAGCTTGCGGTGGTGTCATTGACAATACCAGAAGTGACTTGGAAGACTTTTTTGATACGAAATTAGAAAAAATTAAAGTAAGCGAAGTTCCAAAACCAACTATTGGGTTTCAAAGAGTGCTACAGCGGGCCGCCCAACAAGTTATTTCTGCAGGTAAAGATACTATTAATGGGGATGCGGTGCTTTTGTCCATTTTTGGTGAGCGCGAAAGCCATGCTCTATACTTTCTTGAAAAACAGGAAATCTCACGGATTGATATCGTTCGCTTTATAGCCCACGGTATTGTTAAGGAAGGAATCGAATTTGAAGATTCCCGGATTTCTCCTAAAAATATGGGTCAGGACGACGAACGCTCGAGATCCGAGCCTAGGGATTCACAAGGGGAAGGTTCCGATAGTGAGGGCGAGGATAGTGACAAAAAAGTTAAAAAATCTGCTTTAGAAGCCTTTACGGTAAACCTTTGTAAAAAAGCTTTGGCGGGGAAAATCGATCCCTTGATTGGACGTGAACCAGAGCTCGAAAGAACCATTCAAGTTCTTTGCCGCCGAAGGAAAAATAACCCCCTCTATGTGGGAGAGGCGGGTGTAGGCAAAACAGCAATTGCCGAAGGACTTGCCAAGCGGATTGTTGAAAATAAAGTTCCTGAAGCTTTAAAGGGCTGTGTCGTTTATTCTTTGGATCTAGGAAGTATGTTGGCTGGGTCCAAATTTCGGGGGGACTTTGAGGAGAGATTGAAAAGTCTCATCAAAGGCTTAACCAAGGATCCTAAAGCGATTTTATTCATTGATGAAATTCATACGATTGTGGGTGCTGGTTCTGTTAGCGGTGGCTCCCTTGATGCATCAAACATTCTAAAACCATCTCTATCAAACGGCGAGATTAGGTGCATTGGTTCTACGACCTATAAAGAATTTAGACAGCACTTTGAATCGGATCATGCAATGACCCGGCGTTTTCAGAGAATTGATATCGAGGAACCTGGTCGCGACGACACGATTAAAATCCTTGAAGGTCTTAAAACGTCTTATGAGGCCCATCACAATGTGCGGTATTCAAAGTCTGCCATCAAAGCGGCTGTTGACTTGTCAATCAAGCACATGAGAGATAAGAAGCTTCCTGATAAGGCCATCGATGTCATGGACGAGGTAGGAGCTTCGTTTGCGGCAAAGAACTTAAAGCCTACAGCTGAAGATCCTCGTGCCATATCTGTTGCCGATATTAAATCTGTAGTAGCCCGCATGGCAAGAGTGCCAGAAGAGAGAATTGCCTCGAGTGAGAAAGAGGCTCTGCACACCCTTGGTGAGAGGCTCAAGTCTAAAGTCTTTGGACAAGATCAGGCGGTCGGAATCATTGAGTCGGCCATTAGGCTTTCTCGATCTGGCATGGGCGATGATTCTAAGCCGATCGGTTCGTTTTTGTTCTCCGGACCAACTGGGGTAGGCAAGACGGAATTGTCTAAGCAACTTGCAGAAATGCTCGGAGCAGAGCTGATCAGATTTGACATGTCTGAGTATATGGAAAGACATACTGTGAGCCGTCTGCTAGGTGCACCTCCAGGGTATGTGGGCTATGAGGCCGGGGGATTATTAACAGATGCCATTCACAGAAACCCCCATGCGATTCTATTGCTGGATGAAATTGAAAAAGCCCATCCTGATGTCTATAACATTTTGCTCCAGGTTATGGATCACGGTACCCTTACAGATGCCAATGGTAGGCAGACTGATTTTAGAAATGTAGTTTTAATTATGACGACTAACGTCGGCGCCTACGAAATGTCCAGCAGAGGCATTGGATTTGGTGAACTTAGCGGCCCTCAATCTGGCAAGGAACAGGACGCTCTAAAAAAGGCATTTACGCCTGAGTTTAGAAACAGAATTGATGCCATTATTTCTTTCTATCACCTACCAGAATCCATCATGCTTCAGATTGTCGATAAGTTTTTTGGTGAGGTAGTAGAAAAAGCAAAAGCACAAAAGGTTGAAGTGCAGATCTCTGATGAAGCTCGCTCATTCTTGGCTAAAAAGGGCTATGATCCTGCCATGGGAGCCAGACCTATGAAGCGACTGATTCAGGAAGAGGTGAAAAAGCCTTTAAGTGAGATCATCCTGTTCAGTGAATCAAAAGGGAGCCGGTTTATAGTTGATTTTGATACTAAAACTGGAAAAATTGTGATTTTGAATGAGTCAGAGAAAAAAAAAGATTCTAAAATTGTTTTAGTAGCATCCTAGGCTACTTATGGATGAGCCAACGGAAGATTATAATGAGTTGAGTCAACAGGTTGAAGATGACCCTTTGCCTATCGTGATTCCTTATGGTCCCATGTATACCACCTTCAGAAAGGATTCTTTTTTAGATTCTATTCTGTTATCGAGTATGATGTTGGTGGTTTCCGTTCAGTTTTGGTTCAAGGCAATCGAGCTACCATTTGACCAGCCGACTGCCAGGTGGTGGATTTCATTTGCCGCGATGTTTGTCCATGCAGATATTGGTCATTTGCTGTCGAACTTATTGCTCTTCATACCTTTTGCTGCTCTTTTGCAGGCTCATTATGGTAGGGCCGTTTTTCCCTGGATAGGCCTACTCATTGGCTACTTAACTCACCTAACAGTCCTGCTCATAAAAGAAGATGGCTATAGCTTGGTGGGGGCGTCAGGTATGGTGTATGGCCTGGGCGGTCTTTGGCTTGGTCTTTTTGTCTTGCACGGCAATCGGTACACGCTTAGGGATCGTGTCCTCCGCTCGATGGGAGTCTCCCTAATACTTCTTTTCCCTACTCAGTTTATGCCTGAAGTGAGTTATTTGGCTCATGGAATTGGATTTTTGATGGGACTTGCTTTTGTACCTTTAGTAGCCAGGCTAGCAACCAAAAGCAATTCTTTGTTTCTACCCCAAATGATATGGAAACCAAATGTTTCGGTGGAAATGTCCAAGTCCCAAACGCTTCCTAACTAGAGTTCGTCCAGAAATCCCCAATTTCGAATTTAGGGCGAAGTTTTTGCTTTGTATCTTTAAATAGATTCCTCGTTTACTTCAAAATACAGATGCTAGAGCCTCTTCTCCAAACAAGGCCCGATGTTCGGCAAGCATGGGCAGGATACACTGTTTGTCGCTCATCTGGAGTGACGTTGAATTTAAAACGAATAGAAAGTTTCCTCTGATTCTTCCAAGTTGGAATACCTGAGTCTCTGCTGACAGCCTGCTGCGAAGCTCTTCGATCTTGGTATGATCCAGCGCGTACCACTTTTGAATCATCCCAGCTTCACAAAATAGCCTGAACGAGGCCTAGGCGAAGGTCTAAGTTGCATTTCCAATTTTATGGCAAAATGCCTGAAATGAGGACTATTTATCTTTGATTCGTGATTGCTTTAACCACAGCCATTTCTTCTTGATAATGCTTTTATTCAGTCATTTCTATTGGGAATTCAGTAGATGCGATACGTATAAATTTCGTACGGACCAATTTAGAATGCTAGGGGCTGAGTTAGCGCGAAATATTTAATAGCAATTATTTTAACGAGGAAACAGGTCGAGATTACCTGAAAGCTGCGCATTGGTTTCCATTTTTGCGTTTTGCCGGGTTCATTCAAGTCGCAAAAACTGGCCTATGAAGATCATAGGCCAATATAGGCATAGAGCAAAGCAAAGGCTATTCTTCTATGGGCACCTGATTTCCGTCACTATCAAGGACCTTTCCTTGCTTATTTTTGTATTCTTTCCAAACTTCTACGGGTACCGCTAAGGTTAAATAGTAGTTAGTGGGATCAAGGTCGTCAATAGCTGGGACTTCAATGGAGACATCATAGGCCGTTCCTACACGGGGAGGATCTCGAAATATGTTCATCCATGAAGTAGACATAAATTTTCTCTTAAAGCCCTTATTGTACCAACCTAACGGGATCATTTGGGGTTTCCAAACACCGTTTTCGTTTTCCGGGCGATACCAATTGTTATGGTAAAGTTTAACGGCACCATTGGAATCGAGGTCTCCGACCAAAGCAATATGACCATCGCCTGCCTCGCCGCTGCAGTTCTTATAGAGGCACCCACCCACTAAGGTTCCCGTGGGTATTTTGTTGTCAAAAGTCTTGGCAATCACTTCAGCAATGGCATTTTTATCTTTAGGAAGTGGCACAATCAGTCCACCTTTAGATTTAATTGCTGCCACTAGGCCAGGGACCAAGGGCGAAGTATAGTTGGGAAATCCCGCAAGAATCATGACTTTGGATATGTTCTGTGCACACTGCGCAGGTTGGGCGAAAATTTTTGCATTTGCTGGCTTCTCTTGCTCAATTTGCCACTTTAGGGCTGCAGCCATAAGGATTTCCCCCGTTGGGGTTATAAGCTCATACTTTCGGTCTTCAAACAATCCTCGATTATTTTTCTTTTCGGCTAAGGCTTCCTCTTCGGGGCTAGGGGCGCCTAAAGTATCTCTTTCCTCGGATTCAAAATTCCCATCAGATGTGCTTTCTGACGGGCTGTTATTTGTACTATTGGAAGTATCCTCTGGGGGTTTCGCGCCAGAAGTAGGTATGTCTTTAGATGGGTCAGATTTGGCCATCTGGTTGCGGCGGGGCACAGATCTATTTTCATCCTTTTTTATGAGGCCACAACTCGCTGAAAATACGATAGGCACTAGGAGCAAGCCGTGAAAACCGGCAAAATTTGACTTTGCTATTTTTGAAAGAATATTCATTTCTATCCCCTTGGTATCGCTACGTCTTGATGCGTAGCTGCCACTCCGCCCCAGGTTACGATTACGGGAAGACGTCTGTTTTTGCAACCTAATAGTGGAACTTTCTATAAGACTGTTTCTCTATTTAAAAACAGTAGGTTGTGGCAATATCCTACGTCATTTTGAGGTCCCTAGCTTGGCTGATGAGCCTTGTTGGAAGTAATTGGTGTCTAGAGTGTGGTTCCCATAGAGCCATACAGGCGCTCTACGGGTGTTTTAAGAAGATACAGGTCCCATTCATTTCGTTTTGCCTAAAACATTAGGTAGGTCCAAACTGAAAATTGACGAAAACCAGATATTTTTGTTTTCTCTACATAGAATTTAATCAAGCCCGCTTGGGCTTTGCAGCTAGTTTGCTAGGATGTTTCCGTAGCTCATCTGTTTGAAGCGGTCTCGTTTTTTTTGAGAAGGAAACTTAGACTGTTGGCCATCTGCTGCTTTGAGGTGATTGCTGAGAGCTGCTTCTTATTGGTTGCGGAATCTCGCTGGAGTATCAGACCATAAGCTTGGAAATAGGGTATGGATCCATTCCGTGGTATAGGAAGTTGTCTTTAGGGACTCGGATAGACCATGCTGATGAGCCAAAAGGAAATAATACCACAAAAACCAAATTGAATTATAGAGTAGCCTCATTATTCAAATGAGCTATAATTTGGCCACGAGATAGTGTCCTTGAAGAAGCCAATAATAGGACTCGATTTAGCGGGAGAAGTTGTGTGACTTTAACGTTGCGTTTTTTGATCTTTATGTGTCTTTTTTTTAGACTAGAACCTCTATTTGCTAAAAGCAGTTTGACTGTCTATACCTATCAGTCGTTTGTCTCTGAATGGGGGCCTGGGTCTGAATTAAAGAAGCTATTTGAGCAGAAATGCGATTGCACCCTAAAATTTATTTCATCAGGTGACGGAGCGACATTGATTAGCAAGCTCAAGCTTGAAGGTCGATCCAGTCAAGCAGATGTTATCTTAGGGGTCGATAACTCTGTGTTGTTAGATGCCATAGATTCGGATCTTTTTCTTCCCCTCGTGCCATCCAAAGCGAAGTTGCAAGTGTCGATACCTGATAAAATTCGTTTAAATGCAGTACCTTTTGATTTTGGCATGATTTCTGTTATGTATGATTCTTTAAAAATAGCAAATCCGCCTAAAAGCTTAGATGATCTGCTTGAGAGGGCAGATTTTAAAAAGAAGTTGATTTTACAAGATCCAAGATTTAGCGCGCCAGGGTTGAGTTTTTTGGACTTTTTGAGTTCTACATACGGCTCTCGTTTGCCAGAGAAGCTTAAACTTTTAAGAAATCAAACGTTGACCGTAACCCCAGGATGGAGTGAAGCATATTCCCTTTTTACCAAACGTGAGGCTCCATTAGTAATTAGCTACACGACAAGTGAATTCTACCATCATATCGTTGAGAAGAGCAGCCGCTACAGAGCTGCTCTTTTTTCGGAGCATAGTATTAACGTTGAATTTGCCGGTGTCGTAAAAACCACTAAAAATAAGCCTCTTGCAACCTCATTTGTCGATTTTTTGTTATTCCCCGAGGCCCAGAAGATAATTGCGCAAGCAAATTGGATGTACCCGATGATTCCTGAGTCTGAAATCAAGGACTTAAATCCAATTTTTACTAATGCATCAAAGCCTAAGATAAAGGAACTTAATTTTTTAACAGCATCAGATCGAAAAAAATTGAATAATGTTTGGTTGAGTGAGTTTAAATAGAATGGCTAAGAGATGGTCTTCGGTATTCGTTTTCGCCACTGTTATATGGGGAGCGCTCGCTCCTCTTACTTGGGTCGTCTGGCAGGTTTTGGCGGGGTTCTTTAGCACGGCAGAAATTCTAAACTATTCGCAACTGGGGGAAATGCTTAAATTTACATTGCTGCAGAGTTTTCTTTCCAGCGCTTTAAGTATAGTTCTTGGAGGTGGCTTAGCATTCTCCTTCGCAGGAAGGAGTCTGCCCTTTCGAGGCTTTATCAAAAAAATGAGTTTAATTCCCTATTCCTTTCCCACCGTCGTTGTAGCGATAGCCTTTATTCTTTGTTTTGGCCGATCCGGATGGATCGGCCAATGGTTCGGGGATAATGTTTCCTTGATGTACAATACGTCAGCGATTGTTGCAGCCCACGTATTTATGAATGCTCCCCTCGTGTTTACGACACTACTTTTAGCGATAGAGTCATTGCCTCAGACTTATGAAAGACAGGCTAAAATACTTGCGCTGTCAAATTATAGTAGGTGGAGATATTTGGTTTGGCCTGAATTACGTAATGACATATGGGGATTGTTTCTAACGATAACTTTGATTTGTTTTTCAAGTTTCAGCATCGTCCTGATTTTAGGTGGTTCCCCTCAACGGGCAACTTTAGAGGTAGGTATTTATTCGGCAATAAAGTCGGATGGAAATTTTGGTACGGCTTCCCTTTTAGGTCTTTTGCAGATTCTGTTTTCCGCGCCAATTATACTGCTATGGAAACGTGTGCTGTCTAAACAAAAGAGTAGGGTCCTATCTCCGAACAACCCGTCTTTACAAAGAGACAATGGTCACATCTTGAAAACTGATAGATTTGTCTTCTTTTTTATTTTAAGTATCTATTTGTCTCTAATATTGCCGCCTCTTTTGTCGATCGCTGTTGATGGGTTTAGAGGGATTTTTCTATTGGGAGAAAGCACTCAGATCCATGTTTTGGTTGGTGCTGTTAAAGGATCCTTAAAACTTTCCTTGGTCTCATCTTTAGGTAGTGTGCTCTTGGCTTGGGTATACGCGCGCTTTGTTATTGACCTTCGAGATAAATTTCCTACCTTGTCCAACCTATTGCAAGAAGTTCCTTGGCTCATGATGGTTTTTTCTCCAGCATTGCTAGGTATTTTTTGGTTGTATGTTTCTATAAAGTCCTCCATTGCGGTTGGTGATTTGGGTTTAGGATTTCTTATGGTGGCGCATGTCATGATGACCTTTCCTATAGTTTACAGGATTATATATCCGCCTTTAGATCGTCTACTCGTGGGCTACCATAAGCCCATGACACTTCTAAATTTGACGTCTAGAGTAAGGTTTTGGGTTATAGAGTGGCACGAGCTTAAGTTCAGTCTCTATGCGGCTTGGGGGGTAGCTGTTGCTTTTAGCGTGAGCGACGTTTCGACCGTTCTATTGCTGTCTGGTGGTGATTATAGGACTCTTTCGACCCTAGTTTTTGAATTGATGGGATCTTACAAATTTTCGTTTGCCGCTACTGTGGCTTTGATGATCGGAATTTTTTCCATACTTTGGGCATATTTTGTGGAAAAGTTGCAGGCGAGACAAAAAGGAGATGATCTTGGCTATTGATGACGGTCTTGAAGCAAGAGGACTGAAATTTTTGGAGAGATCTTGGTCGGAGCCTCTTTCTTTTTCAGCGCCCCATGGCAAGTGGACTTCCCTAGTAGGCGTTAGTGGGTCGGGAAAATCGACTATTTTAGATGGCCTTGCCGGATTTTCTCCTTTGGAGAAAGGGGAAATCTATTTCCGAGGCAAATTGATTAGCGACTTGCCAGTTCCTCAGCGACCGATTTCTTATATGTTTCAAAGTTCATCACTTTTTCCTCAAATCTCCATCGAGCAAAATCTCTTGTTAGCTCTTCTGCACCATGACTTGTCTGAAACCCAGAAAAAACTTCAAGTGAGTCAAATGCTCGAAAAAGTGGAGCTTCGGGCAAAAGAAAAGGCATTTCCCGGTCAATTGTCGGGCGGCGAGCAGGCAAGGGTAAGCTTAGCTAGGAGTCTTTTGCTTTCAAGGCAGATCCTATTGTTAGATGAGCCCTTTTCTGCTCTTGATTCCTTTTTGCGTAAACAGCTTCATTTGCTCATAAGAAATCTTCAAGAGGAATTCGATCTTACCGTAATATGTGTGTCGCACAATTTGGAAGAAAGCTTCCTTTTTTCAGATTATATGATCTTGATTGAGAATGGCCAGTTAGTTGCGAGCGGGCTTCCTAAAGATCTTCTAGATCCGTGCGCCAGCATGGCAGGTCACCTGATTTTGGGTGCAGGCCTGTATCTAAGTTCTAATAGAGGTGATTTCTTTGTGCTTAAGAGGCTTTTGTATTCTGATCCTACGGGCTTCGGCAATGCCGATGACTTGGCGATAGTGGAGCTTAAAGACTATAAAATTGTAGAAACTACATTAGGGAAGGCTGTTGTAGATTTGAACACGTTAGAAGTCTATCCTCTACGCTTATTTGAATCCTTTAAGGGTCAATTTTATTTCCGTACTAGCGAGGCGAGGCAAGTTCCACCAAGATCTATAAATGAGGCGACATCTTCTACCTTAAGCTAACCTCTAGCCTCGGGAGCTTCGCCATGAAACCTGATTTGAGCAATTATTAGCCAGCAAACCTGTGGATAAAACATCTATTTTGGCTTTTCATTTACTTTTTTCTATTTTTTCATCGTCGGCCATGCTTATGTAAGTTAGACTTAAGTGACGTCTATTCTCTTACTTACCTTACTGGGGTTGCTTTTATGAATTCAGTAAAATGGAAATTGTTGTGGGTTATTGCCATCGTGCTATTGGGTGTTTATACAGTGACGCCCACTGTGATCTATTTTTCTATGCCGAAAGAGACCAGAAATGATTCTGAGAAGTTTCAAGCGAATATGCCTAAATGGCTGCCTCAAAGTCATGTGAAACTCGGTCTTGATATACAAGGTGGGGTGCAGCTCGTATTAGGGGTAGATGCAGTTAGCGCTGTCGAAGGAAAGCTTGGCCATATTGCTGTTGATATTACAAGATGGGCAGCTGATAGCAATCAGCCCGTGGTTACAGCATACTCTGTTAAAGGAGAGCAAAAGCTGGCGGTGGAAGTTAAGGAAGATGCCGATAAAGATAAATTTCGTGATGATTTTAAAAAAGAGTTTCCTGGTGTTGAAAGCAAAGGGTCAGAAAAGAACAAGCTTTATTTTGGGTTTACTGAAGCAGACGTCAAGCGCACAAAGCAGTCTGCTATGGAGCAAGCAGAAAGGGTTGTAAGATCGCGTATTGATAAATGGGGTGTATCTGAACCTCTGATTAGCCGTAGAGCAAACGGATCTATATTAGTCCAGTTGCCAGGATTTAAAGACCCGGAGAAGGCCAAAGAGCTTTTAGGCCGTACTGCACAGCTGAAGTTCAAAATTGTCGATGATACGTTTACTGGGTTTACAGAGCTTTCCAAGGGCCCTCTACCTGAGGGAGTGAAAGTTGAAGACAATGGTGGCCAAATTTCGTTTAGTGGGGAAAACCGCGAAGCGCTCATCGCACTTCTTGCTTCGAAAGTTCCTGAAGGAAAGGAGCTCCTTTTCCAGCGTCAGACTATTGCTGGGGGAAAAGCTAACCTTTGGAAGTCCTATGTAGTAAATGGTGCGACTGAAATCACCGGTGACGATGTTATGGATTCGACTGTGGGCCAAGGGAATGACTTTGGTAATTTGCCACATGTCGCTTTGAAGTTTACAGGCATAGGCGGCAAGAGGTTTGCCGACGTGACCGGAGCAAATATTAAGAAACGAATGGCGATTATTCTTGACGATGTCGTTGAGAGTGCCCCCGTTATTGAGGCGAAAATTTCTGGAGGCAATGCCTCAATTAGTCTCAATAATCGGGGCGGCTATGAAAAGGTTGTAGAAGAAGCGAATCAACTTTCCATGATTTTAAAGTCGGGCTCAGTACCGGCTACGATTACGGTCCAGGAGCAAAGGCAGGTGGGAGCTTCTCTCGGTCCAGAGCTTGCTGACCGAGGTGTTAAAGGCGCATTGATGGGCTTTTTTTGTGTGATCATCTTTATGGTTGTCTATTATAGGCGCCCAGGCTTGGTCGCTTCTTTGGCATTGCTCCTAAACGGCCTGTTTATGTTGGCCCTTATGGCATTATTTGGTTTCTCTCTCTCTCTTCCAGGGATAGCAGGATTTATTTTGTCTTTAGGGATGGCGGTGGACGCTAATGTTCTGATTAATGAAAGAATTAGACAAGAAGTGCGAGAAGGCAAATCCGGCAGGAAAGCCTTAGAAAATGGGTTTAGTAAGGTGTTTTGGACCATTATGGACTCCAACATTTGTTCGATGATAGCCGCTGTTGTGCTTTTAGAAACGGCGACTTCGGGTCCGATACGTGGTTTCGCGGTAACTCTTCTCATTGGGTTGCTTGTTTCCCTTTTCACGGCGCTTTACATTTCAAAAATAGTTTTTGAATTTATTTTGAATCGCCTCACCTCCGAAAAAGAAATTAAAAATTGGCTAGCTGGTGGAATGAATGCCGGTGAAACTGTCTTTAATGTTAATTTTCTTGGTATAGGTCGAGTTGCTGCGAGCCTATTGGTAGCATTGGGATTGGTAACCATTGCCGGTACAGTTGTAAAAGGTTTAAACTGGGGTGTTGAGTTTTCTGGCGGTACGGAAGCAATTGTGAAGTTTTCCAAGGATGTGGATTCGCGTCAAATAACCGAAGCAGCTGAAGCTGCCGGAATCGAAGATATATCTCTGCAAGCTCTTGAAGGTGGGAAGCGAATTTTCATTTTACGGTATCAAGACGCCCTACAAAAAGCTGAAGCTGGAAAGTCTGCAGAAACATCAGCTGCTGGTCAAGCCTCCATGTCTTCGAACTTTCTAGATTTAAAGAAGAATATTGAGACTAAGTTCGCCGACTTTAGCCCTGTATTTGAGCAAGTTGATTATATTGGACCACAGGTAGGAAGTGAATTAAGAAGCCAAGGCGTGATATCACTACTCTATGCGATCCTTGGAATTATGCTCTATTTGGCGCTTCGATTTGACTTGCGCTTCGGGCCGAGTCTACTTATCAAAATGGTTGTAGACTGCGCGATAGTTTTAGGATTCTATTTTTACTTTGGGATGTCCTTTGACTTGACGTCTGTTGCCGGGTTTTTGACGATTGCGGGTTACTCAGTAAACGATGCGATTGTAATTTTTGATCGGATTCGGGAAAACATTGCTTTAAATGCCAGAAAGTCCTTTTTTGAGCTCGTGAATCTTTCTTTAAATGAAACTTTAGGACGCTCATTAAATACTTCGATTGTAACTTTAGTTTCGCTTACGGGGATTGTCATATATTGCAAAGGAAGCATTTGGAATTTTGCGATGTCCATGGGGCTTGGAGTCATTTCTGCAACCTTAACTTCGACCTTCGTGGCTCCATGGGGGATCGTAATTATGGAAAAATATAGAATAGCCAGATCGAATGCAGCTCAAGTTCCTAAGACTACTTAATAATAGGCTGTAATTTGTGATTTGTAGAAAGGACCTTTTAAGAGGTCCTTTTTTATATTGTAAATTTTAGTAATGAAGCATTGCTAGTTTTTTAAATGACTGGCTTCAAATGCCTAGGAGCCGTCCGTTAAAAAGCAGCCTAGATTTTTCTTCCTGCTTCTTGCTTCTTGCTTATGACTTTAAAAGGTTCTAAAGTTGGTAGTAAATGTGAGGAGATCAGGTTGATTATTAAACTATCGCACTTCTTAGCCCCAATTCTTGGCTTTCTGGTTTCATGCAACAAAAATTCAAGTGATAAGGTTGCTCCGACATATGATATTTGTACGCTCAAAGAAAATGAGGAAACCAAAGGCTTTAAGACTTGCACAAAAGAATTTGTAAACTCTGGAACTGTGGATTCTCAAACTTGCTACTATACGAAGTGCAAGGTTCAGGCTACGGATAGCGAGTGCCCAACTTATTTTGTCAAATCGAAGGCGTCTTCAGTTCCAGATGAAACCTATTGCAGTTATACTCGACCAACAGAATTATAGAGCTTTTCAAATAGAGACTGTCTAAAAATCTCTGCAATTTCGCTGAGGAGGATTGTAATGACAGCTTCTTCCCTAGTAATTGGCGGTAGCACAGAAGCTAGCTCAAGGCAGATATTTGAATGATCATGCTGGTCATTGATGCGCTGATGTTCTCGCACTCCTGTGCTTGCTTTAGCAAAACCCGGAATATTATCGAGCATATTCCAAATATTATTAGGTTCCGAGTCGTATTTGACTCCCTCAAAACCTTCAATAAGAGCGGATAACGCCAAAAGGCTGCTTTTTCCAGCGTACCTTAAAACGTCCATAATCATTTTGACCTCATCTAATAGGGCATTGTTCCAATTTTTTCGAGGTCCTCCGAAGACTTTCAAGCTTTTTTGAACGAGAAGGTCGTGCCCTGTTTCCGATGAAATAAAACTTTGAAGAAGTTCATCTGCATGGCGGTGACGTCCCAAACTTTCTTGAAGAATATTAACTGCATTTTGGGTGATATACAGGGAATGCTCTAATAAGCGCTGCATTTTAACTATATATTCTTTTGTGTCGCTGTTCTTTTCCTCCAAAAGACGGGAAATGCTTTGCTGAATTCCAATATTGGAACTTGTGGAAAGTAGCCGTAAACGCCGAATAGCTGTGATAATACTAATTCCATCATAAAGATCTGATTCACCTTCCAGTCGCGATAAATGGAGAATATCTTCAACATTCCAAATCAATGTCTTAAATCTAAGTGCTTGGTTTGCAAAATCATCTAGGCGACTGACATCACAATCCAGTGGGGCTGGTTTTTCATCGACATATTGATTCAGCTTTCTTGGCTTTACATGGGAAACTGGGTACTCGCAAAATTGGCCCAAGAAGTAGTTCGCCAACATTTCCTGGTTAAAGGACGTATCAAAGCTATTAATTGCATTAAGCGCTTGATCAATAGAGTGCAAGTGTTCCTCATCAACCGAACCACTAACTAGAATCCACGGGGTTCTTATCGAAAATGTACCTTGGCTCTTGTCAACCCACTGGACTCGGGTCTCTGGATATGGCTGTAAAATAGTTTTAATAGTTTTCAAGAGACCCCAAATATATTGTGAAGGAAAGAATCTTGATTGTAGAAGGAAATTAAAAACTCCGCGAGATCAAAGTTATAGGGCGATTTTTGCAATTATACGCTTAGACTTAGTACACTTTAGAACTTTGATATTGGGGTGCCATTTTAGAGCTCCTGGATTTCTGGACTTAAAAGGAGGAGGGGCTTTGCCTCAGTTTAGGGCCTTTTGGAGGTGAATCGCCGAATATCAAGAGACCCAAGTTTCCGTTTGTCCCGAAACGGGGCTTTGGAAACTATTTTACGAATGAAAAGTAAAATCAGCTCTAAATAGCCAGACTCCGCCAGTTTGTCATCAGGCATCTTACTGGCTAAGTCCATGATTTTCACCAAGCTAAATGCCTGCTTTAAAGGCTGGTGATTGAGTTCTAAAATTAACTAACAAGGAGCAATCTCTTGCAAATGGTCCAGTCCCGATAGGTAGGATGTCCATTATGCAAAGTCCCTGGTTTTTTAAGTGGAAGCTGATTTCTTAGATGTGAAGTTTTACCACTCATTTTTTAGCAGGTGAATGTCCCTATATCCTCGTTTTCTTCCAGGGTTTAGAACTGTTCTGGCACTAGGTCAAAGAGATGTTTGGCAATCTGCCCACGGTAGATTTGTTCCTTCCGCAAGGAGCATCACTCGCGAAAGCCGGCAGCCAAATGTTCGAAAAGTCGGGTGGCGAAAAAAACAAGGACTTAACGTGTGAAAACAACTTATTTTTCAGATGGAACTTATTGATTTATAAAAAGGATATTTTTTTAAGTGTTTTTTAGAATGTGAATTTTACTAAGGATTGCATCCCAGGCTGCCGATGGATCGGTAGAAACTCCTAGGAGACTGTATGAAGCGGATGTCGAATATTTTAATTTTGTTTGTAGCACTAAGTCTATCTCAGCTGGCAAAAGCTGGGATCATATTTGAACCCTATTTAAGCATTGCTTCCACGAAGAGCATCAAGCCCAATCGTGCGAAAGGAACGGAATCCGAAACGATTTCCGAGAGAAAAGAAGGGGGATTGAAGGCTGGAATTAAGTTGGGTTCTTTCTTTTCCCTCTATGGTGCAGTGGGTCAATCGAAACAAACAACGACTACTACTCAAAGTCAGATTGTGGATCAGTTTGGTCAGATTGATTTTGAGAAGGATTTGGATACTAGAACTTCAGGCAAGGAAACCAAGCTTCTTGAAACCCAAAATAAAGCAAAGGTGGGCTTAGACATAAATCCAAGTTTTTGGATTTTTATCGTAAGAACCACCGTGGGTGTAGCTGCTACTCAGCGTCTAGTTAAGGCTTATGAGGAAGATGTTTTGTTGAAGAGTCTCAACCCTGACCCAATTTACAAACCATTTGCGGGAGCCGGTTTAGGTGTTAGGCTAGGGCCGAAAATGTTTGCCTTAGCTCAATATAACTTCAATTTTTATATGTTTCCTAAAAAGGAGCCATTTGAAAGAGAAGTCAATATCAGCTACGGAATCTCACTTTAAACGTTGTGGGATTAAAGTAGTTCCATATCAGTAAGGCCGCCTACCGTAAAGTGCTCCACAGCCGCCATATCTAAAGATGGCTGTACGCCGTTTCTGAGTCCTTTTGTTTTAAAAGTATCTCGGTAAGTCGTGCATGAAAAATAGTCGAATTTTTCGCCAAATGGAAAATTAGAGCATTCCGTGGCTGTACCTTCAGGTAGTCTTGGCAGCCGCTCTTGATTTTGAGCGGGTCTCCCTCTACCTCGAGGTTTCATTTTGATGACATCCGGATCCTGAGTTCTCTTCATGAGAAGTCCGCAAAGATCTTTAAATTCTAAAGTTTGCGTCCCAGCTGAAAACTGTCCCTCGCGCACATGGTGCGGACACTTGATGCAACCCATCCTCAATTCTCCTTTCGTGGATATCCGCATGTTTTAAATGCGAAGCCGCCAGCCGTGGCAGCTAATTTGGATTTCCTTACTCCTTCTCAACTAGATGAAGTACTGAGTGACTATTTATTTTTGTGCTTGATAAGAGTCATATTAGCAGGCCCTTTTTTTTTCGCAAGTAAAAAATTCTCTTAGTCATTGATTTTTTTGGGAAAAGAATTTTAGATGATTGACTAAAAACGGTGCATTTGATAAATCTTACAGGGAATTGCCATTTATTTTAGGAGGCTTTAGTGGCCTGGAACAGCATACAAAAGGCACCTCTCAATAAAAGTCAGAAATTAGGCGCACCGGATGGCCTTTGGCTTAAGTGTAACAACTGCAAAGGGGTCATTTACAGAAAAGATTTTGAGGCGAATCAGTGCGTTTGTACTCTTTGTGAATATCACTATCCCATCGCAGCATTGACACGTCTTAAATTCTTTTTGGATCCTGATTCCTTCGTGGAGTGGGACGCCAATCTCGTGAGCACCGACCCTTTAAGTTTTAGTGATACCAAGCCTTACAAGGAAAGATTGAAAGCTACCCAGAAACATTTGGGGATCAATGATGCTTTAATTTCTGGAGAAGGCCTTTTAGAGGGAATCCCTGTTCAAGTGGCAGCCATGGATTTTAGGTTTATGGGCGGCTCTATGGGAGCGGTCGTAGGTGAAAAGATTTCTCGGGCCTTTGCTCGAGCTGTGGCGAAGAATCAGCCTGCAATTATTTTTTCAAGTTCAGGTGGCGCTAGAATGCAAGAAGGTATTGTTTCATTGATGCAGATGGCCAAGACTTGTGCCGCGTTGTCCTTGATGCGGGATAAAGGTGTGCCGATGATCTCGGTCATGACTCATCCCACCACGGGAGGTGTTGCAGCGAGTTATGCTATGCTAGGGGATATTAATGTTGCAGAGCCAGGCGCGCTGATTGGCTTTGCTGGGCCTCGTGTGATTAGGCAGACTATCGGCCAAGAGCTCCCCGAAGGGTTTCAGCGTTCTGAGTTTCTCATGGAGCATGGCATGCTGGATTTGATTTTACATCGCGATTCCATGCGCGGAAAAATCAGCCAAATTCTCAGGATGATCACTCATAAACACTCTTGACTAGAGCTCCGGCTGAGTCGCTATTTTAGAAGATTGAATTGTGACAGACCAAACATTTTTGGAAAAGATTTTCTCTAAACAGCCCTCCCATATCTCGCTGGGACTGGACCGCATGGTGGCTGCTTATGAGTTTCTAGGCAGTCCGTCGTCTACGATTCCCGTGATGTTAGTTGGGGGTACTAATGGCAAGGGTAGTACAGCAGCTGTAGCTTCTATTGCACTAAGTAATAGGGGCTTTAAGGTTGGGCTCTATACATCACCCCATCTTTTGTCTTTTGCAGAACGCATCGTGGTTTCTGACCATAAGACGACGATGGAAGAACTCGCGTCTTTCTATAACGATATAGAAACCAAATTGCAGGCGCTCAATTGGGATCAGCTGACTTTTTTTGAAGCGACAACCCTTTTGGCGCTCTCCTATTTTGAAGCCAAAAGTTGTGATGTTTTAATCATTGAGGTGGGACTTGGGGGGAGGCTGGATGCTACGAATGTCTTATCACCCTTAGTATCTATTGTTACTTCCATCGATTTAGATCATATGGAGTGGCTTGGTCCGACCCTAGAGGATATTGCGAAGGAAAAACTGGGAATAGCTCGCCCCCATCGCCCTTTACTTTTAGGGGAAGGATTTTCTATTCATGGATTTGACCATTTGGCTGAGAGCACCGAGGCTCAAGTCCACCATGCTTCACGCCATCGTTCTCTTCCGACCTGGGTAGAGGCTCGAGGTCTTACTTTTTCTGCAAATGCGAGGCTTGGGCTGCAGGGCGCCGAGCTGATACTTAAAGCTATGGGCATTCCAGGGAAAGTAGAAGGGGATTTAGGGAGCTTTTTGCCCCCGAGTTTGGCAGGGAGAACTACCGAGATACTCTTTCATGAGTCTTCTTTATTTTGTGATATTTCCCATAATCCCGCGGGCATCAAGGCCCTAAAATTTGAATTTGTTCGACGCTACGGCGCAAAGCGCGTACCCGTTTTTGTTTCCGTTCTACGGGATAAAGATGTCGCAGGCATTCTGGATGAGTTTGCAAGCTTTCATGAACCTCTGGTTTTTTTTAGAACAGCTTCTCCCCGTTCCATTAAATCAAAATCAGAACTTTCTTCTTTGTGGCCAGGTCAGATTGAGTGGTATGATAGTTTCCAAGATCTTTGGAACTGTTGGAGTTTTAGGCTAAGCGGCCGAGGATCAGCGATTATTGGCGGATCATTTACTGCGGTTGCGGCGGCTATGGAGTTTTTTGGTGCAAAAGATATTTATGACATTGACTTTCCTACTATGGAGTTCAAGTCTTTTTGGAGACAACCTTAAAAAGACGTTCTATTTTGATGCAGATTCAACGTCTTTTACAAAAGATTCAAAAATCAAAATATTTGAAGGAAATGTCGTTGCCATTGCGCCGGGAACCTTAATTTCTGCGGACAAAATTACCCACAATAGTGAAACTGGTCATATAAATGCGAGCGGACATACGATCTTAATTTCTGGTGACCAGGTTTTTATTGGGGAAGATTTGGAATTTGAGATGGAATCTCAGAACATTACGATAAAAAACGCGGTTTTAGTTGCTAAGGAAATCAATTACACAAGAAAGATTGTCGATGACTTGTTAGGTCTGACGTTTAATGAGATAGAATTTGAGGCTGCTCGGGCTAAGAAGCTGGGTGATTTAGAATCAGAACGTCGCCGTTTTTTGGACGATTATAGCCACTTGGATGCAGAGGAGAAATCGCAAACCTTTCGGATAGAAGCCTATATAAAGATACTCTCCCAAATTGACTCGATTTCTACTCAGCCGAACCCATGGATTGTGAATAGACCACCGAGTCAACGAAAAGTTTTTTTGCGCCGAAGGGAGCTTTGGGATAAGGCAAAACAAGAGCAGAATCTCGCGGGTGGTGAAGCTGTGGGATATTTTAGACTTTCGGGCGCAACTATAACGCGGCGCCAAGGAAATGATTATTCCTCCCAAGCCGTTTCTTGGAGCCCGTGTCGTTGCGAAGAGGGTGAGAGTCCAGCATGGTCCATTCAGTCCGGGAATGTAGAAGCACAGATGCAAGGTTACCTGGATTTCTATAATCCCGTCATTAAAATTGGGGGAATTCCCATACTTTATGCGCCCTTTTTAAGACTTCCCCTTAAAAACACCCCCCAATCAGGTTTTCTGGTTCCTACCTTCGCTTCTCAAAGTTCTACAGGATTTGTGATTGGGCTACCTGCATATATGCGGTTTTCTGAGCAAAGTGATATCACTTTTAGTCCTGAACTTTTAGAAAAGCGTGGATTTAGGTTAGGAGTTGAGTCCGAGTATCGATTTTCTGAAAGCTTTAAATTTCATTTTGAAGGTGAGGGCATACGGGACCGCATCTGGCTGAAAGAAGCTGGCGCTCGAACGGAAGAAAGGGCTCTGTATCGCCAAGGCTTAAATGCAGCAGTTCTAAAAAGTGCTGACGACGTGATAGTTCCAGGGAGCCAAGATGAACAATTTGCGCGTTTGAGCAATCGCTCCTATTGGGAAGGGCAACGTCAAAAAGGTGCTTGTGCCATCTATCCCACGCTTGACGAAGCCAAGGAATGCTTAGAAAAAGAATTGAGTACCTCTCTCGTGACTCCAGAAAATGAATGGCGAGGAAAAGCCGTTTGGGGAGCTACTCGTTATTTAACTCCCAGATTGTCTTTTGTGACTAATGGCGAAATCTTTTCAGACCATCGTTATTTAGAAGACTTGGAGGTCTCTAAGGGATTTACAGAGGCCATTGCTGGAGTGCCATTTAGAAGCTTTGCCACCTCTCGTTATCGCTTAAATCTAGACCAACAAAACTTCTATTTTAGTCTTTTCGGAAGCTACAGTGACCATCAATTAAGCGGGGGATATTGGACGGGCAAGCAAACTCCTGTCGCTGCAAAATATAGAAGCCGCTACTACAGCCTTGGAAACTCTGGCATTTATGCATCGGCAGCCCTGGAAAGCCGACAAATTTACGATAGAGATTCCAGGGAATTGGTTGATAAGACGGATTTGTTAGGAGGGGGACGAAGGGATGTCTATCAGATAAATACTATAGCTCCCTTAAACATCGTTGATGAGCTCCAGACGTCCTTGTTTTTAGATTTGGAGGGCCGCTCCTTTGTACATCCTGATCTTCCTGAAAAGACTTCCCAGATTAAAACCGCAAAATTTGGCATTTTGTCCAGGCTCCCCGTGAAGGGTCAGGTGTTGGTCGGGGACAACCTATGGAAACATGATTTTACTTTGAATACCAGTTTGTCCATCAGGCCTATTGCTGAGCGCGAAGGAATTTATGGGGAACTCTTTGATTACGCGGATAAGGATACAGGACAAATTGTAAAAGCTACGGATCGCTGGACTTGGTTCGCATCAGATTTAGGAGTGGAGTCAGCTAATTTGCTAATCCCTACTGATGATCTCTTAACGAAACAAGAAAAAATTAATTTTGAGTCCATAAATTTTTGGAGTTTTTTCACGAAAACATTGGATCGAGAGTTTCAGCCTTCCCGAGCGAAAAGCATTGAGGAAAGGGCTAAGGCGGACTTAAAAGGCTGGAGCGATGGGGAACCTAAGGATGGTGAGCAACCTCTACCTTTTAACATGTCTCTGGTCAATCGGGTGAGTTATGACCGGGTTAAAGCTAGAAAGCGTGAGGAATTGCGAGCTACTGTAGAAGCTCTTCGTAAGGCTAATGCCGAAATTACAAATAAAGGCCAGTCGCCTATTAACGTCCCTGATTTGCCAGAGCCCTGGTCCGAGCTTGTGACAGAAGCAGGGATGGGGATTTACTCGATTGGTTTGTCCCATGTTTCCACTTGGAATCTTTATCGAAATTTTCTATCGAAATCGACTTATGGACTCAGTCTCAGTCCCTTTGCCAATACAGGTCTTTCTTTAGGTTACGAACTGGAAAAAAAACCTATTGTGGACAGTAACGGGCGGTTTTCCGCCCTTGACACTAGGACACGGAGTGTCGGAACTCAGGCGCTCATCATGAAACAGCTCAATGCAGTTTGGAAATATGCAAAAAAAGTCACTCAAAACGAGCCCGATTTTAAATATTCCACCACCTTGGGTTTCGAGTACTTGTCGACTTCCGATTGTTGGGGTTTAAATCTAGTGAGAATTAAAGAGTTTGATAAAAGCGAGAAAGAAGCCAGTTGGCGCCTGGAACTGAATGTAATTCTTTTGGGCGAAAAAAGGGCCCTTGCCAATATGGCAGGCGCGATGCTGAAAGCATGGGAGCGTCCCAATACCACTTTTAGGTAATGACTTGAAAGCTATTGCTCTCAACAAAAAGCTATCGTTTCAAGATGTCGCGGACAATTTGCCCGGAAAGCTCTTTAGAGGCATATTGGAAATTACTTTCAAAGGCCTCATCCGCCCTTTGAAAGCGTCCGCTTGGCGTGCCTGCAATGTTGATGATGGAATAGGTGCGGCTTAAAGGGTACATCCGACTAAAGATAGTTTTTCCAGTTGATGTATTGACGAGGTCAACCGCAATGCTCATTTGCATGACTTCTTTCCCAGCAAATTTGGATGCGACATTCAAACTTCTAAAGTCGCGGTAGTCCGCAGGTTCGCTGCCTGGCTGGTACACTGGATCTTTCACGGCCGTAATGGTTTGGGGGTCTACTTGAATGATCGAAGCGCTAACTAGATGAGCTCTTAAATGGGCATCGGCCTGGTCTCGGGAAGTAAGCCGCAGTTTACCACTTTCTCCCACGGCCCGTTGGAGTTCATTCCAAAGAATATCGTGGGGCAAAGAATTTGAGGCCGTATCATAGATGGATTCGACGTAAATGCTTGAAATTCCAGGAGGTGCTTTGAGCTCCGAGTTTGCTAGGCGGTAGCTGCAGCTAGACTGAATCCCTAGAATTAGCGAAAATAGGTGTGTGGAGTTAAACTTATTCAAGATCCATTACCTCCTGAGGCGCTGCATGATTAGAAAAGGTTATAGCACATCCGAGGAACGCCAGCCAACAAAGGCCTTAGTTAAGTCTTATTTAGCAGCCGACCAAGATACCAAAAGCTGGGAATCCACTCTTCTCAATCGAAAAGTTTCCGATCAGGATGGGACTGAGTGGCAGATTAAAATTCGCCGAGAAGAAGACTATCTTTCCCATAAGCCTCTAAAACCATTCGGAATTATGGTTAACATCAGCTTGACTTACCAGGCGGAACGCCAATCTTTAATAAGATGTGGAATATTTTCTGAGGGAGAGGATGAGCGCCTTTTAGGGCTCCTCGGAGAAACCATAGTGCCGATAGAGCTCAAAGCATTCTATCTAGAGGGCACGGAAAAGTCTGACGTCGATCGGGAAATTCGCGTCCGCGTTGAGACTCTATCAAAGGAAATGCCTTTGAGGTCATTAAGAGATTTAAAGCGCAAGTATGTCATAGACTGGATTGATCGAAGCCGCGGGTTTAGTAAAAAGTAAATTGGGTGTTGCCCTAGGTTTTATAAAAAGCTATGGATAGGAGTCGTTACTTTCGTTCCCCGACTTAGGGGCACTTTAATGGAGTCTAGAGACCTATGTTTCAGTTGGTTCCTGAGTTAATAGATGGCGCTGTAGTTTGTAATGTAATCAAAACAGCTGAAAAAAATACTTTTGATTTGAGTGTAGAGCTCGCGCTTTGCCTTCATAACTGGATAAAGCAAACAGAACTTCCTTATTTGATTCTTGATCTTCAAGATGAAAAAGAAGTATGTGAAGTTTTTTTGTCAGAAGTTTTGCAACTTCGCCGGCGTTTTAAAATTCCATTTCTTTTCGCAGGCGTGATGGAACGGCCAAGAAAAGTATTAGAAGCTTACGAATATAGCAGAGAGTTTCCCATATTTATTACCCCTGAAGATGCCGTTCGGGCCATCAGGATGGAATACCCAGGTTTAACGGAAGTGAAGTCTCAAAAAGTCACTTTAGGTAAGTCCATTTGGGAGCCCAAAGCGCCCAATGAAGAAGACGATTTTGATCGAGTGGAAGCTGAAGCCGAATAGAGTTTCATTTGTCTAGAAAAAGCCTACGGGCTTTTTTTGTTTTGGCGCTTATTTTGGGAAATAGTCTTTTCAAGTTTCAGTAAGGAATGGATACCGGAGTGAAATTTATACTTCACAGCGACCAATCTATCAAGTTAACTGCCGACTTAGACGTCAACCTCATAAGATCGCTGACAGGGAAGAAGAATCCCAAGATAGGCTACATTCCTGCAGCGCCAGATCCTAGGCGTAAGTATTTTGAAGAAAAAGTCCATTATTATTCTAAAATTGGATTTACTGATGTGGGCTTTCTTGAACCAACGGAATTAGGAAGTGACAAGGACGAAGATTTCTTTTTAAGGGATCTCATTCATCTATCTGGAGGGCAGGTCACAGCGTTTAGGGATCGGCTTCTTCATTCGGGATTGGATCTCAAGATCTCTGACTTTCTCAAACGAGGGGGAGTCATATTGGGGGTCAGCGCAGGGGCCATGGTTCTTCAGAAGTCTTTTGGACTGGTTCGATTCCTGGGGGAAAAAGGCAATTTCAAGGGTTTAGGTTTTTTGGATTTCGAAGTGTCTCCCCATACCAATGAGTATTTTCCAGACTTAAGCCGCCTTGAAGACTATAGTTTGAAATCCAAGTGTACGGTTTATGCTCTCAACGATGGAGATGCTATTACGATCAGCGGCTCTAGAAACGGACAAAAAGTAAAGATGTATGGCAACGCAAGAAAAATAGGTGGCGCACCTTAAACTTCTCCTGCATTGCCCAAAATTACTAGGGCGTGTACTCACATCTAATTTAAGCGACTGAAATAAAAACAGTTTCTCACCAAAATATCTTTGCCAAAAAACCAATTTGAGTGAGAAACCTGTTAAGGACGATGCTATCAGACCATGGATGGTCAGTGCTAGGCCAAGTAGAACTCGAACTAAAGAGCGCCTATAGTGATGGCACGTCCCACCTTCTCTTCACTCCTGGGGAGTTTATAGAAAAAACCAAGTGCCATCATTCCTCCACCAAAATCCCATTTGGTTAAGTGGAGTGGCTTCTTTGCCCCTAACTCACCTTGTCGCAGTAGGATAGTTCTAAAACCAGAGGAAAAGAAGGGCAAGCCCGTCAAAAATGGCTGTACAGATGAGAGTCCCATAAAGAACTCTAGTTGGAGCAAAATGCTGGCTAAAGTCTTTGAAATCGATGTGACTCGGTGTCAGCATGGAAAGGGAGAGATGTCTATTGTAGCAGCCATCATCTCCTATTTTTCGCCAAAGTATTTTTCGCCCAAGTATTTTACAGCTCTGTATAGAACCGCGAATCAGCTCCTTCCTTGACATCAGAATCCATGCAAATTGACCATTGCAACTTTTATAAAGAAACAGCGTGAAGCGGGAAAAAATTGGCGACTTGCGGTCTGGTTCCTAAAAAATTGTGCTTGGTGGGGGACTTTACGAAATTAAGCTAGTGTGGATTACCAATCCGCGCCCGTTCGGTTGGTCGGTGGCTCCATCTCTTGAAGGCCGCAATTACTGCGTTTAGCTAGGACAATACCTGGCTTGTTACCCTAGTACAGCAATTTTTCAACTCCGGATACAAACAACAACTTATTTAACTTCTAAATGTATCTTTGCAAATGAAGGTCCACCAGCACTCTTAAGTATCGCCGAGAGCTGGAGTCTGCCCGTATATGGTATAGAGTTATTAGCCCAAGTCGGGGGAGCAAAAGTCGATAAATTAATTTCAAACTCACCAACCGCCGCGCCAGTCCCCATAGCTAAAGCTTCTTTGATAATTGCAGGAAGCCAGTTAGGAAGGTTCGCATCAGCCCAATTAAATTCTTTTGACTCCTTCCCAAGGAAAATGGTTTTTTCTGATTTATCGCCGTTTAAAAAGTCTAGTCGCAATAAAGGCTGTAGCACAATGGACTGTGCCCCTTCTGTACTTACCGAAGTCTTTATTTTCAAAACATTACCTTTTGTAGCTTCGCCACTACGATTTAAGTTCATAAATGTAACGCTGGCAGCAACCGGGTCACTAACTGATGCAGTGGCCAAAAGTAGCTCATTAGTTCTCGGATTATATGCACTTGTCGTCTCAGGGGACTTATTCGCATCCTGACGCCTAAAATAAGAATCGTGTCGTAAATACAGTAGGTTTGGATTTTGTGGTTCTATTCTAGTAGAGTCGAGTGTTTCAAGAAAGAGAATGGCTTTAGGTTTTAATGTGATTCCATCAATCGAAGCAGATGCAGTAGTTATCTTATTGGGAAACGATTGCACCTCTGCCGCTCCTTTATCTCCCATAATTTGTACTATAAGTTGCTTGCTCTGTGCTTTTAAACTCAGAGGAGTACTGGCAAGAGAAATCGAAGTATCTATCGGTTCGTCGCCATTGTTCCATATAACAGCAGAAATTTGTTCAGAATCAAAACTTGCGATACCTGAAAGCTCTGAATGCCCACCGAAGTTAATAGGAACACGATTGAATGGCAGTTTTCCCAAACGAATCAGCACTTCATTGATTCTGAATTTAGATGTCTGAGTAACAACATCTGAAGGGAGGATATGCGAGACATCAGCTTGGTCCATGACGAACTTAATTGTTTCCAGATACTGCGCAAGGTCCTTTGATGTATTGAGAATCTCGTCATTTCCTCCTTCCTTAGAGGACCTAAATTCATTCATAAGTATGGGTACGTTAGAAAAACGATTGGATAGTAGAGCAAAGCGCGCATTAGCAATAATTTCTCTTGTTCGTTCTCCTTTATAATTTTGAATTGTGAAAAAATCGAATGGCATTTTTTCGCCAACAGCTATTTCTTTCTTTATAAGAAGATTTAAAAAATGGGCATAGTCCGCACCATCTACTACTCCATTTGCGCTAACCCCTTGAGATGAGTTTAATTGAAAAGCTGCTAGAGGAACATCGAGATTCAATTTCCTAAAGTTTTTGGAAATTTCAAACTGGAAATCTATAAAATCTCTGGTATTCGCCTCAATATCCGAATCGGAAGGCGTACCTCCTTCAGTCTTACTTTGTAGCCCTAGCGTATGGGACGGCTCTTGCCAGAAAGAAAAAATTGACGGTGCTCGATCAGCCATGTAAATGCTATCAACCAATCGCGCCAATGCATCTGCATACTCGGCTCTTTCTTTCCAGGTGGCCGGCAAGGGATAAAAATTACCATTTTTTGAAGCTTTAACGCTTGCTAAGGTAAATGGACTGCCCTTAGTAACAGTACCAGCAATTTGCAAAAAATTAACTAGACCAGATGAATGCGTCCTATTCCTAAGAGTCGTCAAGTTCGAGTTTCCACTAATTTGTAGCTTTGCTTGGCTATCTCGAAAGATCATAGCGTTGGGCCCTAGGCAAGAATTTTTGCCGTCATACAACCTCGTTTCATTAAGTTCTAGCAATCCTGATCCCATGACCATTCCCGCTGCAGCCGCTCCGTCTAGTCCGCTTAGAGAAGAGTCGGAGAGTTCATTCCAAACAGAATTCACACCGATTTTTTGGATTACTGGTGGGAACTGCAGTTTTGAAAAATCGATTGTGATTGACTCTTTTGCGCCCAACTTAACATCAACGTTCGATTTACTTTCACCTTCCGAATTAGCATCATTAGGTAAATATCGACTTTTTATAGAGGCTGATTCATTTCTACAGCCCATGCTGCCTACGATAAAGATTATGAGGCTGCAGACTAGTAGGGATTGCATATGAGATACTCCTCGTGAACGGCTTTGATCTCTGAGCCTATATCTCATATCGACACCCTGACTATGCATCTAAATATAAATTGTTTAAATGAATAAAAACAAGAAATTAGACAAACTATATCTCATTTTTCGATTTAAAACTGCAACTACGTTCCGCGAGTCGCTTTTTAGGGAAAGACATCAGATGTACGGCTTATGGCCTCAACGATGGAGATGCCATTACGATCAACGGCTCTGGAAATGGACAAAAAGTAAAGATGTATGGCAACGCAAGAAAAATAGGTGGCGTACCTTAAACTTCTCCTGCATTGCCCAAAAGTACTAATTAAATCCCGGAGCAATCGGAAATATATTAGGCTTATTACCGCCCACTTGATTGGTTCTCACGAACCAAATAAGGCTGTCATTGTCATAGAAAATATTCAGTATTCTTTTATAGGATCCATTAGGTGTAAGTACACCAATGCTTTTCAGTGATGCAAAAATCATGGGTAATGGAGAAAAGGGTTCCGCTAAAATGGGATTTTTTGTGCTATTTACGGCCTCTCGCCAATCAGCTCTAAGCCTTGCTGGTCCAATAACTTTGTCTCTATATTGATAGGCGATCTTCTTTAGGTTTTGAAGGCGCTTGGAGGTTTGTGGATCCAAGTTCGCGACTCCCGACTTCATTTCTGGAGAGTTGTCGAGACGATCGAGAAATTTGGCTAAGCTGATATAAGCGGCTTGGTTGGAATCTTGAACGCAAGACTTCGTCGAGGTGACTTTGGCAACTCCCTTGCCATCGGCTGACCTAAATCTAGCAGCCATGACATCAAGTTCCAGTAGGATTCCAGCAATGGGATCGATGGTCTTGCCACCAATAACATAGGGATTGCTGAGGGAAGGGTTCCAGATCACGGCGTCAGAAATAGGACGAGAGTACATCCAGCCACGTTCTAAACTCCCTGAGTATACGTGCCATTTGAGGGCCCCTGAAACGATCCCATTGGGACCATTGCCATATACCTGACGATACTCGATGTCTAATTTGTCTTCATGAGTAAAGGGGTCTGTTACTACTTTTCCTACACCAAAGGCAAAGTGCCCCGTATAATATTTTTTTGTAGGAATTGTTATGGGTGCATCGCCACCTTTTCCGCCGATACCACCAAAGATGTGAACGACGAGTCCTTTGGAGCCTTTTGGGGGAGTTTTTGGGCCTACATTAGTATTTCCAATGACAGCAGTGGAAATTCGTTTCTTGCTTCTTTCTGTGTCTTTAAAATTATCCACGTCAATATAATGCTGGCCGTCTGGATAGACGCTAGCCTGATTCAGCCTCATGGCAGCTCTGGGCTCCAAAGCACGAACTTCAAGCGTGCCGTTGGGAGCGTCGCCGAAAGCGTACCACCCCAAGTCGTTGGCTCCAAAACTTTCGATGCCCTCAAGAGTAGGCTGTGCTGCCGACTCGTTGGGGTCTTCGCGCGTTGCTTGATAAGAAACTGTCACTTCACTTGAAAAACCACCCTGGCTCCATGCTTTAGCGGAATACTTATGTTCCTCTATTTTCTTTTCAAATTTTAAAAGTGACACAAATCTGCCGGTGATCTGTACGGGTTCAGAGTCGAGTGTCAGTGTGTCGTCAGAAAAGGTTGCTTTTTCAATAAGGACTTCTATGGAATCTGCCGTAGCTACTCCATTTATTGTGTCTTTTAATTTATCTGGGCGCGCCCCCGCTAAAGATTCTAGAAAGCTAACCTTGGCAAGTCCCGACAAGCGTTCTGGAACAATATTTTTGCTGGTTCTAACATATTCAAAATCAGAAGGAGATATATTAACGTCTATTTTGGTGCGTTGATCATATTCTTTGAACCATTCTGAATTCTTATTCCAAGTAAGCCAAATGGGCTTAGAAAAGGACTGTCCTTGAGCTCCCTGATACACTTCAAACCAGACTCCGCCATCCGGGCGACGCTCGGAATCTTTAGGGAGAATGAGACGCCCTGTCCAGGCTTTTCCCGAAGGGTCAAAAAAATCTCTCGTACTGATCATAACGCTTGATGAATTTGCGGTTTCCGATTCAAGATTTTTCTGAGTTTTGCAAGATGATAGGAGAAGGAAGCTCATAAATAAATAGAGTTTAATAAGGGACTCCTTTGGTTGTAAAGGTCTTGTATGTCAAAAACATAACACAATCAGGAGTAGAAATCAAAAATCAGACGCATTTCTCAGCAGCTCCCGGCATATTATTTGCTTAAATGCTAATATTTTTGGTGATTTGAATAGGCAAATAAAAGTGAAGTCCTCTGTCAATTGACGGAAGCCATGCTGATATAGGTTTTTTAGAGAACACACTTAAAATCAAAGCATAATCTTGGGCTTGCTAGATCACGATGAGTTTGACCTTCGTTTTATTGTGATTTTTGAATCAAATCCATAGGCAAGTGCTTCATATAATTCGAGCCAGTTTTCAAAGAGAAAGACATCGAAAAGTGATCGTATCATTCGGTAGAATTCACTTAAACTGCGATTTTTTTGCAGGGCTATCTGAACCACTTTACTGGTGAGTAGTTGGGATTGATCTACCAGAAATGCCAGCATCATGAGGAAAGCTAGATTTACGGATAGATTTTTGTGACCGTGACCATAGTTGTGCTCAAACTCATAACCTTGATTTTTAAGTGTGTTAAATGTCTCATTTTCTATTTTCCAGCGTGCTCGGCCTCCTCGCATGATTTGAAATGCATTCTTTTCTGTGATTTCTACATCTGTAACCCATGTAAAGGTTAGATTCTTCTTTCCCGGCATGCACTGGGTATAC
>JBAXBA010000010.1:0-67265 GCA_037142195.1 Pseudomonadota bacterium | reverse complement strand
TCTTTTCAAATAACGGTCGGTGGGCGCTCTCTCGTAGGAATGCTATCGAGAAAGCCTATCCAAACGAGTGGTTCACCAAATCGCTGGGATTAAAAGTAGTATCAAATCTAAAATATCCCCATTGGAATCATGTAAAGACTTGGATAAAGTTAGCTTGAGGAGCCGTATACGTGATCCGTACGTACGGTTCTGTGGGGAGGTCGGGGCTTACGCCCCTCCTACCCGATGGCCGCCAGCAGTCGCCCAAACTAGATCTTATCTAATTAATAATATTAGTTTTATTTGGATTTCAATGCCGCTTCAGTTTCAAATATTAAGATTCGCGGGCTATCTAGTAAGAAAACCTTCATTTTTGCCAGCACTTAGCCCTTGGAGCGCTATGGATCCGATTACGCAAAGGTAAGCAAATTGGCAACTTTGAGTTGATTGAGTCGATTTGAGTCGATTGAGTTGATTTGAGTTGATTGAGCTGATAGCATATATATTGAAACAGATCAATCGACTCAAAAGGGTTGTTTGAGCTGGTGCTAACTACCTGATCAAAGGGAAAATATAGCTATGCACTTTCCAGGGACAGAGTCGTCGACTCTTGAGTTTAAAGAATCGCTGCCCAATACCAGTAAGCTTCTGCAAGAGGCCGTTGCGTTTGCAAACCAATATGGCGGACGCATTGTGATTGGGGTTCGCGACGACGGAACCATAAAAGGAATTGATGAGAGCCAAGCCGAACAACTTCTCGAGTTTATCAACAACACGTTTTACCGGGAAATAACTCCTCCTTTAATGCCACTTGTCTTGACGCAGCGGTTTGGTGACAACGTTGTTTTAATAATCGAGGTCCACGAGGGGATTACAAAGCCTTATCATTTGACAACCCCGGGATTAAATGAAGGAACATTCGTACGTGTGGGCCGTAGTTCGGTTCGAGCAACTGCTGACACGATTCAGATGCTACAATGGGCATCACGTGGAAGGTTCCCTGACGAATACCCCGTCTTTCGAGCGTCCTGGAAAGATATTGATGAACAAAAATTCAGGATATTTCTACAGAATCGAAAGATGCAGGGAAGTACCCCGGATCTGCGGAAAATTGCATTGTCATACCACATCATCACCGAGGAACAGGGGCGTGAATTTGCGACGACTGCAGGAATTCTTCTTTTCGGCAAAGAAACAAATGTCTTACTTCCTGAGTGCCACATAGTTTGCTCGCAGTTTAAGGGAATCTCCGGTCGAGAGGCCTTACGGAGCATAGACTGCACAGGGACACTTTTTGAACAATTTGAACAAGCATTTGAATTCACTACCTCGTGCCTTTCAAAGTCATTTCAAATAAGATCTGTGGTTCGAACCGAAGAATATGAGATCCCACTCATTGCGCTTCGCGAAATCTTTCTAAATGCCGTTGTTCATAGAGACTATAGCCTTAAGGCTCCTACGAAAATCGCAATTTTCGATGATCGCATTGAGGTTTTTAGTCCAGGTAATTTTCCTGGACCTCTTACTTTAGACCTTCTCGAAGCCGGCATCACTTATGTACGCAATGCTTTTATTTGCAAAGTTTTTCGTGAAGCCGGTTACATCGAAAAATTAGGCACTGGATTTTCAATTGTTTTTAGATTGTTTCGCGAGGCTCATCTACTTGCGCCTGTCGTAATCGAAGGTTCTGGTTTTGTAAAATGCGTTCTTTCAAGAAAGAAATCAAGCCCGGAGAAAACTGCGGTTCTTCCTCATGACCGTGCGCTTCAAATCATAAAATCCCGTGGCGCTTTGTCTATCCGAGATTTGTCACAAGAACTCCAGATCTCACGGGCAACAGCTGGCCGTATATTAAAAACGTTGATAGAGGCAAACAAAATTGAATCGCAAGGTCGAGGCCCATCCACGCGTTATATTATAGTTTAATCTTGAAATCCATTTTCTACTAGGAAATCGATTTCAAGATATAAAAATTGCTATGTCTAAATTTATGTCCAGCACCAAAAAGGCGATGCCGTATTGTTTGCGTGAGTTGAAAAATTGGTACACATATGTTTGGGTCCGCTTATTCAGGTGAATTAAGGTAGCACTTCGCAGGGTCAAATCGAGTACATTTTTTTTAAGGTTCAAACTACTTGAAATGGACTGAAAGTCAATCGCGCGAAATCTCAGCTTTCTGTTCAATGCATTCGAAGAGACCTAGTACAATAGTTGAAATATTAGATGTCGCTTCGCTCCCATTGCTTAGATGTAATTCCCAAGCATTTCCATTTCGTTTTTTCAGTAAATATTGTTCATCAGGTTGCTTAAATATATTAAGAATTTCATTTTGGTTAGCATTTTTTTCAAAATATTTTTTGGCCTCTTGTTTTTTAATATTTTTATTGTCTTTTGCTAGTTCATTCAATACACATGACTTAGCAGTTTGCCAACTCATAAGCTTTACGGATCCGTTAATTTTACCGCAAGTTTGAGAAACATTTCCCTCTAGCATTTTCTCACTAAATTCACAATATGAAGCACTGATTGAACCACCTAACATAGCAATGTCATATGTTAATCTGACAACTTTTGGGTTTCCAAAAGAAACTGACCTTAGCTCCTCCGACTCGCGCGCGACCGGCTTGCATGAAATAGCTAGTAGAAAAGCAATCCAAGCTAAAATCTGATACATCTTTGAGCTCCCTTTTGTTTCTAAAATTATAATGCAAAAAAAAAAATATAGCACTTTTTTGCCGGATCTCGTCTTTTCTTTTAAAGTTGCTTATTAAAGTGGAATGGTGGGGCTATCCTGACTCGAACAGGAGACCTCTACGATGTCAACGTAGCGCTCTAACCAACTGAGCTATAGCCCCATCTAAAGAAAGTATGGTTTAGACTAGACCGTATCTGAAGTCAACCCAAATTGAGATTTTTTGATAATTTTGACTGGACATAAGGTTTCAAAACTTAAGTCTTATCTTTGATTGGGGCGCGCAGCTACAATGCAAGAAAAGCTTTGAAATCTTGAGTTTATGTTTGAAGATTGAAAAAGATTTCAAGGGCAGGTTTAGTGAAATGCAAGTGATGGTCTAAACTTTTAAGGTTTACCCCAAAGTCAAGAAAATGAGTTTGGGGTTGTTATGGAAACTTTAAAAGAGTGAAGAAGCAAACTCTTCAGCGTTGAAGGGGCGAAGGTCTTCTGAAGACTCACCTACACCTACAAACCGAATGGGAAGCTTAAACTGATGTGCGATGGCCACTACAATCCCACCTTTAGCAGAGCCGTCCAGTTTGGTTACAATCACCCCTGAAATCGGCGTGACTTCGTTGAAGGCCTTAACCTGTTGGACGGCGTTTTGGCCCGTTGTGGCATCTACTACAATCCATGTTTCATGGGGAGCGCCTGGAATTTCTTTATGGATCGCTTTCGTTACCTTGCCAAGCTCGGCCATTAATTCCACTTTATTATGAAGGCGCCCAGCGGTGTCGATAATCACGGCGTCCATGTTACGTGCTTTGGCAGCCTTTACCCCGTCGAAGGCCACAGCAGCGGGATCAGCGCCTTGTTTATGGGCTATGACTTGGACTCCAATCCGTTGCGCCCAAACAGATAGCTGCTCAATAGCTGCCGCCCGAAAGGTATCCGCGGCACAAAGGAGCACGGACTTATTGGCCTTGATGTGCCAGGCAGCGAGTTTTCCAACAGTGGTTGTCTTTCCCACCCCATTCACCCCAATGACTAAAATCACACGCGGGCCTTCAGGTGGAACCAGAACAGGCCTTTCTGAATTTTTAAAGACTTCAACGACCTGTTGCTTGAGTAGTTCCGCTACTTTTTCAAAGGTGACTTGCTCTCCACTTGCGAGTTGAGCTCTAAGTTGCTGAACCATAAGATCGGCGGTTTGAACGCCCATATCAGACTTATAGAGCGCCTCATGAATTTGATCTAATAGGGCATCATCAATTTTCGTGGTACCAGAAAAAAGGGCATGAATACTGGAAGTTAATTGACCTCGCGTCTTCGCTAAGCCTGATCGTAGTCGTTCCATCCAGGAAGTCGTGGGAGGCGTTTCCGATCTGCTGCTGAGAGGTGCTTGTGAGACTGTAGCTGAAGTTTCTGGCTTTGCATCTGTGGTTACATCTGTTGTTACTTCTGGTGTTACTTCCTGTTTCTCAGCGACCAAGCGGTCTGAGTCTTTTTCTTGGGGCTCAAGATCCCATTCTTCTTGACGGTCTTCAGAGGCCGGCTCAGTAGAATCTGGTCCGTCGCCTAAAGTGAGTGCGCTTAGTTTTTTGGCATGCATTCTGCGCGCCAAATAAATAACAATAAAGATGAGTATGATGACAAGCGGAGGGCCGGCAAAGGTTATAATAGTCGACCAATCACGACCAAAACTTTGAATATAATCCATTTCGGTGGTTTGATTTTCCAATCTTTTCGTGCTCCGAATAAAAATTGTGTTATTCTTGTCTGAATTCTTGGGACTCAGGCTTATGCAAAACTGCCCTAAAGTACATTTTGAACGCAACGCTGTCATCTTAGTTTTTCTTGGATTTGCTAGTTTCCTAGCGGCCACGCAGGGCTGGGCTGAAGAGGCTGTGGATATGGATTGGTTTCGCTTAAAGCGCGGTTTTCGCAGTGGACATAATTTCTCGCTTCTTTTGCAATCGGAGCAAGGCAACTGGGAGTTTAGGCGGCCGGCTTCAGGCGGCTCCTTTAACTCAAGAGATGCTAGAAGTGGGTTGATTGTGGAATATAGTTATCAAATTCAGACCTTTAAAAAAATTGGATTTGAGCTTGGCTCGAGTTTTGGTCAGTTTGTGACTACAACACAATCTGATTTGGATAGGATTGATATTCCTCGCATGAGCAGGCTTCCAGGAGTTAAAGGGGGCGGGGTGTGGAATTTAGATGCATGGAATCGCCTTAGAGCATCAGCCGAGTACGGCCTTGAAAGTTATGATGGCGCGTCTTTTTTGAGCGATGGAAAGCGCTTTGAGAGTGCATTTACGATGACGTTTATAAATTTACAGGTTCAGTACGAGTATTTTTATTCTTCGCAGTGGGCTATGGGTATGGGCTTTTCTACAAAGACATCAAGATTTCGGCGGCCCAGCTCCATTTCCAGCGGGATTGATTCACAGTTGGATTCTGAATTTAGCTACAGATCCAAGTCAATCTTTCTAGGTTCAAGCCTTTCTTTGCTTTGAAAGCTGCTGTTTTTATTAGATTTTTTCGACTATTTTCCCTTTTTTTAGAATCAGCGGATTAGTTTTTCCCCCGAAGGGCCGATAAGTCTAAGGGGGGAATATATATGTCAAAAAAAACAGCTCAGCGCAGTAAATTCGGAACCTTCGATGAAGTTGAAGTTATGAAAGAAATTATTCTTTCACAACCTATGTTGCTTGATAAAGTTCTAGGGAAGATTCGCATTTTGCGAGATGAAATGGGTCAGTCGCTATTTCAGGAAACAAACCGAAAATATAATAAGCAAAAAGAAAAGGGCCCTAAGTAAAAGTGAATATGGCTGCATCACCATTGTCATTTAAACAGAATAGGCTTCTACTGCCTTGGTGGTGGGTGCGTGCCTTTCAAGGTCTTGCCAAATCTTCTGGAGGATCCAGTAGGCTTTTTGATCAGGTGTCTAGGTCAAGGGTATTGCCCCTTTTGGATAGTGATGAGCTATCGATGGTAGGACTTTTCCTATCTAAGATTCAAGAACAGCTATTATCTCATGGGACTCCGACAGTGGTCTTTCATGAGTCTGAGATCAGTGGTGATAATCCCTTTACCCGTCATTCCAAGATTATGCTGGCTGAGCGGGCTCTGTCACAAATTCCTTGTTTAAAATTATTTGATGCTTCAGGTCTTAAATCTTGGGAGATGAGCTCTGGCATGCGGATCCTACGAAACGAAGCTGAATATCGTTTTGAGATTGATCTCAGTGAACTTGGAGAAGAGTTTATTTTAGGTTATGCCCATGCGCATCGAGATTTGTTAGCGGGAGCTACCCAAGGGGAGGTTATCGGTAATTTTTTTGAAGGGCAAAATCCCCTGTGCATTTGGAAGAGTCTTTGGCTGGATTTGGACTTCAATAGCAGGCTTGTGGTTCTGCGTATCGAGCAGGCAATGCAACTTCAGCAGTCTTGGCTTCAGTTGGATGGGACAGCTGGGCTCAGTTGGGATCGTGCATTTAGCGGCCTTGCTTGGGCAAAAAGAAACGCTCCGACATCGGTTTTTGAGCGCGAGCGCAAGCTTCTGCAGACGCTTGGTAAGAAGTTGGAAGACCATGGAATATTTACAGGCTCTGTTTCGCAAAGCTACTTGGCATTTTCTAAAGACCCCGGTCCCACTTTAGTATTTCGTTCTAGCGATGGCTTAAAGGCGACCCAGGATCTCGAATCCTATGGGAAAGCGGTAGGTACTTTTTACGCTAAACGCAGGGTGGGCTTAGAACTTATTAAATTGTTCTCGCCTGACAATCTAGAAGCCTGGACCCAATTCTATGAATCCCTTTCTCCAGAAGACAGAAATCTCTCTCTTCAGTTTAAGGGGCGGATTTATGTCGCGTTTGATCTTTTTTCGGAATGGGTGCTCAGGCTCGATTCCAAAATACCTATTCCAGCTCATGAATCCCTCGAGAATTTGAGAACCTCTGTTTCCGAGGCATGGAATCTCTTTAAGTCCAAATGGCACTCCTTTGATTTTTTAAAGGACTTAGAGTCGCTTCATTTAAGCCTCGCATCTGAGGTGTCTCTGCAAGACACCCAAATTTTTGAGCGATTGTCTACAAGTAAATTGGAAATAATGGCAACATCGAAGAGCACATTGCCCCCATCTTTACCTGGGGAACGACAAAAAATAGCAATGCCCCCTCGCGATCAGGTTGCTAGAGCCGCTGCAAGTGACGAGTTAGAGCACATGAAAAAGCATGACCAACAGAGTTACAAAAAACTCTGTGAAGCTTATTTGGCAAGCCTTAGAGCGGAAGACAGGGAGCTCTTCCAAGCGATTCAAAAACAAATGACTCCGGTGATTTTTGAGACCCAGCTGCGAGCTCGTCTTATTCGATATATGATCGAATTTCCTTCAAAATGGTCTACTTCCAAGACCGCTTCAAAACCCTAATTTAAAAAAAATGCACTTTTTTAAAAAAAAATGCATGAAAGACTTGATTTTTATGTTTCGAATTTCTAGAGTTTTCCTATAGAAAAATTTTTATCTCTCAAAAGGGAGGCCTCAATGGCTAAGAAAACGAAGAAAGCGAACAAGTCTGCTGCTAAGCCAGCAAAAACAAAAACTGCTAAGAAGCCAGCTAAAGCTACAGCTTCAAGGGCAACATCAGTTAAAGTGGATCGTCCAGAGCCTAAAAAGATCTCTGCGATTGCCGCTAAGACTACAAAGCCACGTACAAAAGGTGACATTGTGAACCTTTTGGCTGAAGGCACAGGCCTTACTCGTAAAGACGTTAGCGCTATGTTTAACGCCCTTACAGACCTAATCGGCTTTGATATCGGTTCTAAAGGACCAGGAGCATTCAATGTTCCAGGACTTCTAAAAATCACTCGTATCAACAAGCCAGCAACAAAAGCTCGCAAAGGAATCAATCCTTTTACTGGCGAAGAGACAGTATTCAAAGCTAAGCCAGCACG
This sequence comes from Pseudomonadota bacterium, assembly GCA_037142195.1. Classification (GTDB taxonomy): domain Bacteria; phylum Bdellovibrionota_B; class Oligoflexia; order Oligoflexales; family CAIMVM01; genus CAIMVM01. The sequence goes on along the minus strand of JBAXBA010000010.1, from coordinate 59,651 downwards.
TAATGTTGTAAAGATTAGAGCTCTTAAAGCTCTTAAGGAAATGGTCTAAGATTTAGCATAAGGTTCGTGTCGTGAGATACTGACCTCATCCCTGTGATCTTTAAACAACAGCGCCCCTAATAAAGGCCTGTTGTTTTTTTGTCGTTTTGTTGGTTAGGGGGGCGCTTACTGCCGGCCGAATTTCTGTAGTAAATTTGTAAGCTTTTCATCACTCATGTCAGGATCTCTGTATTTTTCTGAGATTAGGGCGATGATTTCAATAGATGCCAACTTCATCATGATCCCGTTGGAGTTCAATACTTCAACTAACTCGTCAGATGCGGGAGCGCCATCTGGAAGCTGAGCTCGCTCGATGAGATTATCTAAAGTGGGATTGGAAAATCCAGACGGTCCATATAAATTTGGAGAAACTTGGGAGTGATAGGTCATGTAGCCAAGCTCTTCGTCGTTCACCCAAGCGTCAAGCTTACCTGACTTGATCTCAGCAAATAGGCTTTCTCGATCTAAAACCTTAATTACGGGCTTTTTGAAATAGACTAAAAGACTTGCCGTTGCTTGCTTTGCTGCTTCAAGCCAATGGACGTCGGCGGGCACGCCGAGTGTAAAGTCTGAGTCAATTTTTGAAGATGGATTTATTTTTGAGGATCGGGCTTTCGGTAGTTTGGAAAATGGAAAAGGAAGATCGAGTCTTCTTAAAGACTCAAATAGGGATTGTCTTTGGGCGAGACGATTGATTTTACTAGGATTCAAATGAATGTAGAGATTTTTCGCTTGTTTAGAAAAGAAAGGTTTTACTTGCGGATTTTTTCTTAAAAAGGGCTCAATTTGAGTCCACGTTTCTGGGATAAAAATATCAATCTCATTTTTCTTTAGGCGTTCTAGACCCACTTCCTTGCTTTCGCCTTCCAGGAGAATGTGCTGCCCCTCTTTTTCAAGGGAAATCTGCGCCGACTTGTCTTTTGAAGTAGTCCAGTTGCCACAATACAGGGAAGGCTTCTGAGCTATGAGTCGCCATTTTAAGTAGAGTTTTGGATCACTAATGGGGAGGGTAAAGGTCACATGCAGATTGTTCTTCCCATAATTTGTTGAAAATAGAAAAGCTCTTTCTATGGGGCTAGCTTGGGCGAGGGAGCTTTTCACCTGCTCATCGGTGAGCTCAGTTCCGTTCTGAAAGGAAATACTCTCAAGATCTATGTCCCATACTTTTGAAGTTTTTTGTGGGTAACTATTTTTGTTCCCTTTAATTGCATCTGAGAGACTGCAACCGACTATATTAGTGAAATACGGACTCGTTCTTTGTAAGTTAGACTGTTCGACTCCGATCCGGAGAGGGGCTCCTTTGGCGACGTAATTCCCAAAAAAAAATGTGCAAAGAAACCATGTGATATTTAGGTGAAGGTTCATGCAAACAGCGCCTCAATAAGTCTAGCTGTATTCTATCATTCTTTATTTGAGACCTAATGGCATCTCTTGCCCACTTGTAATGAGCTCATTTACTTTCGAAGCGGGCTAGCCCCCCCCATAGCGAGTCGTATTTGTCGGCCCCCAAGCGGCAGTATTTTCTATCGCGAGCATATTTTCTCTAATTTTGTGTCTTCTCTTGAATTTTCGCTCTATTCGATATTTCAGGTAGCAAGGTGTCGGCATCACATTTCGACAATTATTTTGCTAGGGCACCTGAAAAGTTGTGGGCTATTTGATATTGCCAAGAAATTTCAATTGTTCTGGGGTATTGCGTTTCTAAATGGGCCTTTTTGGGGCCCGATCCAAGTTTTAGCTTGACGCGACAGTCGATTTTATATGATGGTAGGAACAAGCTCATGTCTTTGAGCACGCTGCGCTTAAGCGCCACACAAACTGATCATGGCATCACAAAAACAAGGTCTTATAACTAAAATTTGATCTGTTTCCATTCACCTATGTCGAGGTATTCATTGTCGAGTAAAGATGTTTCCGCATCAAAGAAGTCAAGTTCCCTTTCAGCTGCAAGTAAGTCACGACCTAAGGCCTCAGCGCCCAAGTTGGCTGCTGCAAAGAAAACAGCTTCCCCTGAAAAAGTAAAGCCAGCGCCTAAATCTAAAAGTAGTCCAAGTCTTGCAAATACTGAAGTCAAAGCCAGTTCCTTGCAAGACCATGGGAGTCTTGCAGAAACGAAGGCTAAAAAGTCTGCAACCGTGAAGTCGAAACAGACGGAACAGGATCTTCGGGAAACCCCTGAGAAAGTTGCGTCAGGACTTCAGGTAGCTAAAAAAACTGAGGAAAAAGCTGATTTGGCGCCTGAAAAGAAATGGAGTTCCCCTTCGGAAATGAGTTCAAAACCATCTGCGGTCGATCATGGAAGAAGTAAGACTGACATGAGTCCTGCTTCCCCTCGTTCAATAAAATCGGACCTAGCAACAGGCGAAAATTTAGGGGTTAAATTAGGGGCTAAAAAAGAGAGCCCTAGTCCCAACTTGCCAGGAGTTCAGACAGCTTCTCCAGGGAATTCAGGTGAAGTTTCCAAAGAAAGAAATCTATCTAACTCCTCCTTGTCCTCTTCACCTGATAGCCAAATTCCACCAGTTTCTCGTGATAATGAGAGACAAATGGCGCCTCCGAGACAAAATGACGCAGGTCGCTCATCAGAGGCTCGTAATGAGGCGCAAAATTACAATCGCAATGGCAATCATCGCCAAGATCGTAATGGGCAAGAATCGAATTTTGCTCCCTCTCAGTCAAGTCAGATGAAAGTACAAGGACAAAGAAATGATGGGTCCTTCCAAAATCAAAAGCAGGGCGGTAATTCTAACTTTGGCAGCTTTAACCAAGATAATTATTTAGAAATCAAGATTTCAGGAAGCCTCTACCGTAAGCTCAAAGAGCTTTCTCGTTCAGAAGGTCTTTCCGTTGACGAATTGGCATGCGAGCTGGTAACCGAAGGATGTGTTGTAAGGGCATGGGAACTCGTCGAGAGGAAAGCCGCCATGAAAACTCACACGGGAAATACAGCACACAACGGATCTAATTCTGGGAATGGCAGAAGTAACCCTGGTTTTAACAACAATAATAAGCAAAACTATAATCCGAAGTCGAAACAAGGACGAAGTAACTACAATAAAATCATGGAAGATAATGCACACTTTCTGGAATATGTAAGAAATCAAGAAAAGCGTCAGCGTTAATTCTATGACTTGAAATGGGGTGAGGTCAGTAAGTGACCTCATTTTTTGGGAACTACGCGGCATCATTAAATGTTTAGCGTAGTTTTTTGGCTTCTCTACATGTCAGAAAGTAGGACTTTGTTTTGTTCAAGTTGGTATGCTTTTTTTATGACTTCTACGATAAAGGTTTCGTAACGTTCAAATGAAGTGATTGTTTGTTGGGTTTCGGTAAGGGACATTTCTTCTAGCGATTTATTGATACCCTGAAGCTCGAGGCAAGAAGACCATGACCTTGCGTCCCAAAATGCCCAATCTTCAAATGCACCGCCATCTCCAAGGGATCCGGCCGATTTGACTTCGTATTCAGGAAGTAGAGTTTCAACGGCACTTCTAATGCTATTTCCCCATTCTTTCCAAACAGATTTCATCAAGGAAGACGATTTTGACTTGTAAATCATTCCTGGTGCTGAAGGAATCACAACCCAATTTGTATAGCCATGAACATCTAGGGCTAATTTGTACTTTTTCATATCAAATAGTTTTTTAAGAGATCTGGTTTCAGGTTCGCTAAAAGGTGCAGAACCTGGGTTCTCCCTCGAAAATCCCCAAAGTACTGGAAAATTTCTATTGAGATTGACATCATGAGCATTCAGTCTTGTTCCTCTAGTATACCCATCGGGATTTAAAGTGGGGATAAAGTCTAGACGAATGGGGAGTCCGGTTTGAGAAATCTTCCCGATATTCTTTTGATATCGGTCCTTGAGCCACAGAACAAATTCACGTGAGAGTTTTTCGTTGCCATGGCTGGTGCCATTAATGACGATAGGAAACGATGTGTTCGGAGTTGAATCGGTAAATAGTTCAATTTTTCTGCCTTCTCGAGACTTCATGGAAGCAGAGCTTAAAATTTCATTCATGCTGGTCGCACTGATGCGTTCGGCAAAACTTTGAGAGCTAGCAAGGAACGCTGCGAATAGGAGCAATTGGAATCTTTTAAGGCCAGCCATGTAGTCTCCCCAGTGAATACCGAGACCTATAAAGCAAGATCTAAGCCATAAAAAGCCCAATGTTTTTGAGGGTATTGGTGGCACAAAGTGTGTGAATCGCAGAGGTCCTGTCTAGAAGCTAGACGTAAAAAACCCGCGCACTTGGAGGTGGCGGGCGGCAGCTTAGGGCGCTAGGACTGGATTTAACCGATCCCAACCTCCATGCTACCAGGTGCTTGGTCACAAGTGGTACAACTCACCTAGCATCACCTCCTTTCAGGGGCTTATAGCCCGAGCAGGCAAATCCTGCTCATAGTTGATATTCTATCAAAGTGAAGACCTAAAAATCAATGCCAGCTATTTTTTAAGCAATAGGCGATGGACACCGCATAGCGGGCGGAATGACTTTCTAGGATCCAAATGTAGCCAGATATGGAGAGTTGCTGGGTGATAGTTTCCGAGGTGGGGTCTCTAAGGGTTACTTGGGCTGTAAGGACATTGTTTAGGAAACTTGCAATTTCACATTGATGAAAATACTTTACTTGGGGGTAGGTGGGATTAAGAGCTTTATAGACGGACTCTTTAAAGGAAAAAGCAATCACTGTCGGCAAATGGGTTTCTGAGAAGTTTTGACATTCTCTTAACGAGAGTACTTTATTCCGGAAGTTCGAAGTCAGTGGTTTGAAGCCTTCTATATCAACACCCAGGTGCTGAGGCACCAAGCTGACAGATGCAGCTGCGTAGGGATCTTTATGGGATAAGGAGACATAAAAGTCACCATGCATTTGGAGCTGAGACTCTTGGAAGTTATAGGAGCCCATGGTTCCAGTCGCATAGTTTAGCAGCGCTCGCGACCTTAAAAAATCGCTACGTTTCTTTTCAAGTTTTATAGAGTCTGCAAATAACTTCTGACTTGGAATCAAATATTTGTATAGTGCAGATGGATCCTCTTTTGTGAGCCATACCGCAATGTCTTTGTGCTGAAACCGGGAAACCTTCATTCCTTAGGTTTAATAAATAAGGTCTCTCGATAGTGAAGCAGTTCATTAATGCTTTCTTCAATATCATCTAAAGCGCGATGTGAGTTTTGTTTTTCCCAAGGTTTTTGCTTGGGAAACCATCGTTTAGAAAGTTCTTTTAGAGTACTTACATCAATCAGGCGGTAGTGTAAAAATTGATCGAGGCTGGGCATATGCGCGGCAATAAAGCGTCTGTCTTGCCAGATGCTATTTCCAGCTAGGGGAGATTTCCCAGGCTTGACATGTTTTTTAAGAAAATCAAGGGTTTCTTTTTCTGCAGCTTCAATGGTGATTGAGCTTTCCACAACTTTTTGCCACAAGCCCGATTTTGTGTGATGCTCCTGGTTCCACTTATCCATCAAATCAAAGGTTGAGCTGGATTGACCAATAATAAAACAAGGCCCCCTGTCTATTATTTTTAAGTCTGCGTCGGTCACAATGGTTGCGATTTCGATGATCTTATCTTTTGCAGGATCTAGTCCTGTCATTTCAAGATCCATCCATACGATGTGATTTTTGCCCATAATAGCCCTTTTCTGATGCAATCCTTGATTTTAAACTAAAATCATCAAACTATCCAAGAAAAACCGAAGGGAACATCTAGGCTTTTGGGCGAGATTGCGTATAATGGAAGCTCTTAATGAGATGATCTCATCGTGTTCTAATACTCTATGAGTAGTTTAGAGCCATTCACTTTAAGGAGTCACTATGAAATTAAGTGCTGTTTTTATGCTTTTAAGTTTGTTTTCCGTAAATGCCAGGGCGGATTCCACTTCGGCCTTTAAGATTTATGGCAAAACAACTTCAGTGCTTGAAGTGGCTAAAGAGAATCAAGGAGAATTCTTTGATTTGGAAAAGAAGAAATATGAGCTTATTGAGCGAATAGCTCAGGAGCAATTTTTTAAAGCTTACTGGGAAAAAGTGGCAAAAGACAAAAAGACGACCCCTGAAAAAGCTAAAAATGACTTTATGACGGCGGCTTCTAAAGTTTCTGACAGCAAAGTGAAAGAAACCCTTGCTAAATTTAAAGATCATCCTCAACTTTCAAAACTACCTCCTGATGAGCAAAAAAAGCAAATTCGTGAATATTTAGAGGGGACAGCAAGCAATGAAGCTATGCAGGGCCTTATCGCTAAAGCGCGGAAGTCAGGTGAACTGGTGGTCATGTATTCAGAACCGGTAGAGCCTACTTATGAAGTGCCTCTAAACGCGGGTGATGTGGTTAAGTATGGACCAAGTGCTGATGATATAAATCCTAGTGGATGTAAGGGGGAAGATTGCCCTATCACTGTGGTCGAGTATTCAGAATTTGAGTGTCCCTTCTGTTCCAGGGTGGTTCCAGATGCCAAGAAGATTCAAGCCGAATATAAGGGTAAAATCCGTTGGGTTGTCCGAGATTACCCACTGCCATTCCACGCGAGAGCTCGTCCCGCCGCTATAGCAGCAAAATGTGCTGCAGCTCAGGGAAAATATTGGAATATGTATGAAAAATTGTTTGAAAATCAACAAAACTTAGGTGATGAAGATTTTGTGAATCATGCAAAAGCCATAAAATTGAACATGGATAAATTTAATAAGTGCGTCAAAGACCCAGGCGACATATTGGGTAAAATTAAAGAAAACATGGACTCTGGTTCCAAGCTAGGTGTCAATGGAACACCTGCCTATTTTATCAACGGAGTGAGACTTTCTGGCGCTTTACCCTATAGCGAGTTTAAGCGAGTCATAGACGTCGCTTTAGCCAAGAAAAGATAATCCCCGCGGACTGTTTCTATATCTTTGGAAATGTAATAAACTAAGAGCTGGCGAGAGCCAGCTTTTTTATGGCAAAGTTTGCGACTTCTTTAATGCATTCACAATCCTATGGGCATTAAACTAATTTGGAAGCCGGCTAAATTTTGACCCAGCGACTTTGGGTGTAGCTTTGAGTGAGGGGTATTATGTCTTCTAAAAAGGACAACAGAAAAGTAGGCCGCATTAAGCTCGATCATCCCTTAAAGGTGGTTATTGGGTCTATTGGGGCAGATGTTCGCTACGATCTACTTACAAAAGATATTTCGCCAAATGGATTTTTTCTTGATTTTGAATCTCCGGGTAGGTTTCCATTTACTCAAGCAAGCATTATGGAAATTTGGCTTACTTTAACTCCGACTCAAACTATTTTCTTTAATGGAAAAATGGCTAGAACTGTATATCCGAGCAATGCCGCAGACTCTTCGCCGGGGATAGCCGTGAAAATAGTCCAAATTAAATCTGAACACGAACAAATGTTGCTTGATTTTATTGCCTCTAATGGCAGTTCTAGTGAAGACGACGATGAGGAACCCTTATCGACGTCCATTTTTTCCTAAACCTATATCAAAGTACTGTAAGTTGCTAATATAGGTAAATCCTAATGAACCCAAAGGAGAATGGATGTATGGATTGGTCAAAAATAAAAATTCCAACTGGCTCCCAAGTGCTCAAAAGTCATCACTTTATGTTTATGGTCAAAGGTAGAAGCTTTGAGTTTGAGATTAACGAATACAGTGACTCCAGATTTATGGGCTACGGCCAATTGTCTAACGATGAGTCTCAACAGCTAAAACCCGTGAACGGAGCCACACTGGAAGGCTGTTTACAGAGTTTAATTGACGCCGCAAATTTGCGTCCATAGGGGATATTATGTCGAGAGTAACGACGGGACTCAGCGAGCTTAGAAATCATTCGACTTTGGGCAATCAATGGGGGCGGATGGGCTTGCTCTGTAACCAGGCTAGTGTAGATACAGACTATGCTCCTGCTTGGAAAATCTTGCAAAATAAATTTGGTAGTCGTCTTACTACTTTGTTTGGGCCTCAACATGGGTTTGAAGCCACCGTGCAAGATAATATGATCGAAACAAAACATGCTAAGCACGGCCCCAGTGGCTTACCTGTTTATAGTCTCTATTCTGAGACCCGGCGTCCCCCTGAATATATGCTTGAAAATGTGGATACATTAGTGATTGACTTGCAAGTTACTGGCTGCCGAGTCTACACATTCAAGTGGTCCGTAGCTGAGTGCCTTAGAGCTTGCAAGGAGTACGGAAAAAAAGTTGTTATTTTAGATCGTCCCAATCCGGTACAAGGTAACGTCTTAGAAGGGCGTTTTTTGGACCAAGATATGTATTCATTTGTCGGGCAGAGCCCGATTCCCATGCGTCATGGACTCACCATGGGAGAGTTTGCTGCTTGGGCGAATGCTGAAATAGGTGCAAATTTGGAAATCGTCTCTCTTAAAGGTTGGGATCCTGCAAAAGATTATAGATATACGGGTTTGCCTTGGGTTATCACATCTCCTAATCTTCCGAACCTAGATGGGGTATTTACTTTTCCGGGGACTGTGATGTTTGAAGGTACAAACATCTCTGAAGGGAGAGGAACGGGCCTTCCTTTTCAATTTATAGGAGCCCCTTATATTAAAGATGGTAATGAAGTCAGAGACTATTTGACCTCTAGGTGGCCTGAGGTGTGTGAAGGTATCGTGCTTAGGCCTTGTGGATTTCAGCCGACCTCTTCCAAATGGGCCGGAGAATCTTGCGGAGGCATTCAGATACATGTTACGGAACCAGAAAAAATGCGTTCCTATGGCCTATCCTTAGCCTTGCTCAAGACATTTATTGAACTAAGTGAAGGCCAATTCAAATGGAAGGCCCCCGGATACGAATATAATTTCGAGGCATTGCCGATTGATTTGATATTAGGCTCAAAAAAAGCCCATGAAAAAATAATGGCTTCAAATTTTAGCCCTAATGATTCCTTCTGGTACGAAGGTATAGACGATTACAGAAAAAAAGTTGTCCCGTATTTGATCTACCCGCGTGCCATGGAAATTCGCTAAGCAGCTCAATTCCCAATGATTTAAAATTGAGGCGATCTTTATTAGGGTCCTCAAGTGACGGTTGCGTTTTAGAGACTCCTTGAACGGCTTTAAAGCTCTTATGGTGGCTGGCAATTCTTCTTTGTTGGATGGATTGTGGGCCATTTTGCCATTTAACGAAATCTCGCCAAATGTGGGGCCTATATCCGCAGTTGGCTTTTCTAAATTCTTTCCATCCCCAGGACAACTAATGGCTAGGGGTGCCTGAAGTCAATTCAGAGAAGCCTGGCATAACATGCAGGCTATTTAAGTCCCTGTCGGTAGTGGCTAGAGCTTGCAAGTTTGGGGAGAGTTCAATAGCTTTCTTTAGGGCTGCAAGAGCCTTTTCCTTCATTCCGGTTAAAGCTTCTACACACGCAAGATTATAAAAAGCATTTGCATCTGTTGGATTGAGTGCTGTGGCAACTGCAAATGAAGTCATTGCCTTTTCGAGGTTATTAAATTTGTAATAGAGAAGTCCCAGAGAATTGAAGTGCGAAGATTCCCGTGGATTTAAGGAAATGGCATCAAAGTAGGAATTCTCAGACATCGAAAATCCTTTTAATTCCTCAGAATATAGCTCACCTCTTAAGGCATGTAGAGAAGAACTGCCTGGACAAATCTCGATTGCTTTTTCAAGAAATGATAGGCTAGCTCTTGTTAACTTCTCGGACCGATAGTCGTCTATTACTTTCAAGACAAACTCAGGGGTAGGATTAAGTGCAAGAGCTTTTAAATAATAGGATTCAGCGTGATTTATATTTTTCTTAAGCAGCCATGCGAAGCCTATAGTTTTAAAATCCGAAGATCTCAGTGCAAGCTCCTTACTGGGAATAGTAGCTGCATGTGTCAGATTTTGGCTAGATTCCAACAACTTAATCGCGTAGTCAGGGTTTGTGGGAGAGTTTGAGGTGAGCTCAAAAGCGAGCTCACGCATCAACACGATGTTGGCGGGGAAACTCTTTAGACCGTCTTTTAGTGTTTTTCGAACCTGATCTGTTTGACCTTTTGTAGAGAAGTAATGCGCAGACACTATCGTAGTGTCAGGGGATGGGCTCGACTTAGACCAAACTAACAAGTCTTTTTCGGCGATCGAACCCAAATTTTCATCACACAGATGGGCACATAGGTTCATGGCGGTCAATCTCACGGATTTATTTTCATTTCTCATAATGAGCTGTATTTTTGCCACGGCCTCTTTAGCGCGACCTGCAGCAAATAGAAACTTAATCTCGAACAGGTCAGCTCGCCAGCTTTCCTTAGGAAATGCTCCCTTAATCTTCTCCAATATATTTAAGGCTTTTTCATGCTGTTTTCCAAAACTTAAAAGATTGGCCAGGGCTAAATATCCAAAGGAATCTCCGCGAGACATTTCAAAAGACTGTCTTGCCATTCTTGCCGAAGAATCGAGTAGGTAGTTGTTGTCATCTTCACCTTGTACTTTGAGTTTCAAATACAAAATACTTAGAAGATAGGGCCATTTGGGATCAGATGAGTTCAATTGAAACTTTCTAATAAGCTCACTATCAGAATCCACAGTTGCAGAGGAGCTCAACAAAGACAGCTCTAGTTCTTCGAAAGTACGGTCTGCAGCTAAACTTTGGTTTGTGCTTTTTGAAGTGAGTTCATGGAGCTTTGCTGATTCTGAAAAAGTATGCCTTTCTGCATAGGAAGGAGATGCTGTCAGAAAAAGTAACGTGATCAGAAAGACCTTTATGCGATTTAGGTTTCTTTGGGCTTGAAATAAGGGTTTCAAAGGAATTCCTGCCAAGGATTCGCTTTTAATTTTTCTGATAAAATCATCCATAACTAGCCCACCTTCAATCTCTTATCTTCACATTCCCCTCGGCTGTCCCTCTGAAAGACTTGACTTAAATGTTCTAACGAGGCGTAAAAAAAACACTTTTTTAAATTTCTTCGAGATTCCTAAAGGAGCCGAACTATGCACAGCCATCGATAGAGCTCATGCGGCCATGCACAAAAATTACCCTAAACTTCCAATATTGCTGATTTTTGGTTTCAGGATGTAAGTCCTTTGAATTTAGATTCCGATGGGTAGAAAGTTCCTAGAGGATATTTGCCTATGTCATTAATAAAAACCAATAGAAAGTTAGCTAAGCCGGTAGGTGTCGGTGGCGTACTTCTCATCATAGTCTTCCTCGTTATCCATTTCAGTAGGATCACCATTGGATTTAGGAATGCTGTTGCCGATTCTAATGACTTCAACACAGCTTCGCCCATGTCGGAGGCTGAGCGTCGTTCTGAGGCGAATATTGTTCTTACGGTGGACTCTATACTATCGGTTATCCAGGGGTACTACGTAGATCAGTCTCGTGTTGACAGCGTGAATTTGATTAAAATCGGGGAATCTGTCTTAAAACGCATTCCAGGGGTTTCCTATGAGGCCACAAAATCGAGTTCAAAAATTTCTTTGAATGGGGTGTCCGAGCAGATTCCCCGTCCTGATAAGACTGGGTATTCAGACCTCCTGTCTTGGGTCGTCAACATGGAAAAGTTTTTTGGAAAGTCACAGCCTAATCTCAAGCCATTTTCTTTTTCTAGAAGCCTACTTCTTGCTTTAGATGCCCATTCCGCATATTTGACTCCTGAAGACTATCTAGATTTGAAGCAGGGTACTGAGGGAGTGTTCGGGGGCCTTGGAGTGATGGTAGGCATGCGAGATTCTGTTTTAACAGTGATCAAACCTATTCCCTATAGTCCTGCAGCCAAATCTGGAATCAAGAGAAGAGATAAAATACTTTCCATTGATGGTCACAAAACTTTTGGTGCAACATTGGATCACCTTATAGATGTAATGAGGGGAGCGCCAGGGACTGAAGTCAAGCTGCACCTTCTCCGGGATGGGGCGTTAACTTCTGAAGCTCTTGCCCTCAGGCGAGAGGTGATTCAGGTGGAATCTGTGACGTCTGAAGTTTTGGCTTTGCCTAACGGAAGTGTATTGCATTTGACGATTGATTCCTTTTCAAATCGTACAGCTACCCAAGTTGCAGAAGCCATGCAGCACTTTAAAACACATAATCCAGGGCGAAAAGCCATGATCTTAGACTTAAGGTCTAATCCAGGTGGTCTATTAGATCAGGCCGTAGCCGTCGTAGATCAGTTTGTAGATTCTGGGGTGATTGTCGCAACTAAAGGGCGGCGAGAAGAGACGGAAATGGTAACCAGTGGCGAACATGAGGTCTATATCCCCATGGTAGTGCTCATCAATGGGGAATCAGCTTCTGCGAGTGAGATCGTAGCTGGTGCGCTTCAAGATCACAACCGAGCACTTGTTGTCGGGCAGAAATCTTTTGGTAAAGGATCTGTTCAAACTGTATTTGAGCTTCCAGGAGACTCTGCAGTCAAAATTACGATCGCTCGATACTACACACCCAATGGGAGAAGTATTCAAAGCTTTGGTGTTGTACCCGATGTAGTCATCAATCCAGTAGAAAAAACAAAATTTAATTCTAATATTCTTCCAGTAAGCCGGTATCGCTCAGAAGCATTCTTGGACCAGCATTTACAAAATGATGACAAATCAAAATCACTTTGGTCAAAGAGTGCCTTTGAAGGCTTCTACTTAAGTGATGAAAAAGATGAATTCTCCACGACTACTATCGATGAGGAGCTTGAATTTTCAAAGTTTCTATTCTCTAAATCTTTTGATCAGGAGTTTCAGGACCAAATAAAGTTCAGGGCGTCCCATTTTTCGGCTGCTTTGGCTGGAGACATCAATACTTGGCTAGTTAAAAGCAGCAATGAAGTTTACAGCTGGCTAGATGACAAATTTCAAGTCAATTGGAAAGATGGCTCTCTAGATTCAAGTCACTTAGAGTTCACTGCAGTTCAGGTTGGTGAAGCATTTCCAGGAAGAGATTTAGATATAAGATTTACGACCTCTAATCGCGGACGCGAAGCAAGTGGTCGTGTGTCGGTATTTGTGCGAGGAGAATTAGGAGTCGAAGCTGAGAAGCTTCTTGGGAAAATTGAACCCAACACGAGGTTGACTGATCGTGTTCCGGTATCACTTCCAAGCAATTTCACCGAAAAAACAGCATTTTTTGACGTCGGTTTAGCGGTTAACGGAGAGCCTGTGGAATCAACGATCGTCCGCATACCGGTGCGGATCGAGGAGCGAGGGTATTCATTTGCACGAATAAATGTCGATTTGGAGAAGGATAAAGTGGGGGGCGTGGTTGCGGATTCTCGTTTTCTCCCAAATTCCACGTTGGTCGTAAATTTGACGAATGATTCCATAGTCAAAATGTCAAACGTCGATGTCTATGTCGGAAACTTAGCGGGTCAACAAGCTGATCTTTCTGACTTTAAGAGACGAATACCGGAAATTCCTGCGAGGAGTCAAATTAAGCTTCTTTTTCCGTTACTAGTAGCAGCCAAAACTCAATCTAAGGATTTAGAGTTTGGAGTAAAAGTAGACTCACCAGATCTCCGCCAACCCTTTCAGGATATATTTCGAGTCCCTCTAGAGTCGTGGAAGAAAAATAAACCCGGCGTTTCAAACGCCCTTTCTCACTGAGATGCTCTTATGAATGAGAAAAAAATTCTAGTAGTCATTTCAAAACCTCAAGACTGGTGGTTAGTACCAGTTCTAGAGCAGCTTTCTCAGGATTTGCCAATTAAAGTGGCCGGCTTAATACCGCCTTCTCTTACCGCTTTTTCTCAATTTCATGTGGATTTTTGCTTCTTTCATGAAGATTCTCGGATGTTAGGCTATTTACCTAATTTGGACTCTATCCTTGATGATGTGGGATTGGTGATTGCTACAGACAACTCCTCCATTGCCTCCTTTCAAGCATGTCGTCTGGCATCCAAATACTCATTGCCATTTATGGTTTTCTATTCAGGAGTTCAGTATCAATATAATGAAGCACGAATTAATACGAGAGCTATTAAGTTTGATATTAATTTGCATGCAAAGAAGTTTGTGACATTTTCAGAGCGCTCCCGTTCGGTACTTTTAGACGAAGGGGTTGATGACTCAAAAATATTGGTATCCTCGCCGTCTGTTGCTGCGGTTAAACTAAATGGCAATGGTCTAAAATTTAGAAGCTACTTTGGGATTCCAGCCGAAAGAGATCTTGTTATCTACCATGATCTATTCGAGGTTGGTCGAGGTAATGAAACAGTTATCGACGCTGCTAAGCTTTCTCAAACTGTTAAGTATGGTGATCAGTCCCCAATATGGATTATGGCGGGAAGTGGTTCCAATGCGGCAAATCTTAAACTCTCTGCGTCTAGGCTTGGATTACAAGGGACAACTTTATTCTTGGAGCAAGACCTCAGGCCGTTTCTAAAAGATATGATCTCCGCTGCAGATTTCTATATTCCAAGTTTGGTTGAAGATCACGAAATGCTGGTGCCATTCTTAGGTTATGCTCAGCAAGCATTTGTCGATGGTGCTGAAATTATTTTGTCTCCTGAAGGGCATCAGGCCGAAATTGTAAAAGACCTTAAATTGAGAACGGCTGGTACAGGACCAGAGAGCCTTGTGGCATGCCTTAATACACTAGCAACCCTAAGAGGTCTTGATGATAGAACCCATCAGATGAGACATAAGTTAATAGTGGAAGGCGAGTCATCGCGAATTGTACTCAAGATGCTCCTAAAGTCTTATATCCAAAGTGAGGTGCCTATTCATAACTTTGAAACCATCTTGACTCAAATTGAGGAGCTTATTCCCAAAGGGCGCCATTTGGACGCGATCACGATGCTTGATGATCTGTTGCTCAAGGTCAATGTCACTGATCGACAAAAAGCTCAGGTATGGCGACTTAAGGGAGACCTTGAAGTAGATATGGGAGACTTTGATAAGGGATCATCCTCCTATGAGCGAGCCCTTTCCTATGATAGAAATTGTACAGATGCCTATATAGGACTTGGTGTTATCTCTCTTCGCAGCAAAGCAAGTGATGAAGCATTGACTTTCTTTAGTAAGGCTCATGCCATTGATCCTACGAAGCAAAAAGTGGCGGTGGGAATGGCTAATGCTTGTGCTGATGGGGGGCTTTTGTCAGAAGCTATTTGGTGGATAGAAAAATCACTGGGAATGCCAGGCTCAGATTTTTCTGCTACGGCGGCGATTAATCGAATTTCCTCGATAATGCCCGATCGAAAACAAGCCAGAAAGTTTTTAGAACGCGCCTATGAGACGATGGGAGACCATCCAAGCATTATGATGGGCCTAGGACGTGCTTACCTAGAAGAAGGAAAGTTCGACCAAGGAAATGCGCTTATTAGGCGTGCTTTAGATAAAACAGCAGCTTAAAAATAACTTAGATTTGGGGGCCTCTATAGTTGAGTTGCTTTTCAACAGAACACCCAAAAAGAAGGTTTCTAAGGGAAGCGGCGCGATTTCCAAGTTTCCTTTGATTCTCCTAATAACCTGAATTATGGCAACCACATATTTTTTTATGATTTTTTTTGCAGATCTGCATTGGGGCCGATTTTATTAGCCGTGCGTAATTACTCAATCCGATCAAGCATGACCTCTGCAAGATCCTTGATTTTTGGAAAATTGGGACTTTTCCTATTTCTGTTCCGTTCCTTTCACAGAATGCAGACATACGGGAGCAAGTTGCTTGGCGGGTGATTACTGGCCTCACGCCTTTGATGCTCCCCTTAGGATATTTTTAAAAAATTCAGATTCTTACCGATTGAGATTGCGAAATGTCGGATTTTCAGAAACCAGCCAAGCATTTAGGAAGTGCTGCTTTCAAAGTATATCGCTAAATCTCAGCACCCGCCGACCGGGATCAATTTATGCTCAAAATGATGAAAACACGATCTTGAGCAAATATGATTTTCTTATATTGCTGCTCAAAATAGCCCATATTTCATTTTAAGCATAAATAGGCCGCCATGTCGCGTTCTGTATTTATCGGCCGCAAGCGTGAAATAGAGCGGCTAGAAGGTTTATATAATAAGAAAATGCCCAGTGCCGTAGTTAAAGGGCGACGAAGAATTGGGAAAAGCAGGCTTATAGGGGAATTTGCCAACATTTCTGCAGCTCAAATATTTTGGAGCTTTGCGGGGCTTGCTCCTCAGGATGGTCTAGCAGCCCAAGAGCAAAGAGACCATTTTGCTCGTCAACTAGTCTTGATGTTTATAGTCCCCGAGGATTAGGGTCGCCTTTAGCGCCAGAAAAGGCTTTTGAAGAAGCTGTACTTATAAAATAGAAATTTCACTAGTTGTTAAGTCTCCGACGCTTCCAGAAAAGCTCCCAATGATTTTGTTGGTTAACATCCATAGGTATCATGCGGTGGGAATCATTTTAATTAGCAGTCAGATTGTGGAGGCATGTAGGATGCTCTCATTGTGGCCTAGTCTAAAGTTTTAGGACAGCCAGGATGCCTTCGCCATGAAAGCATCTTGGCTGTTTAGAATTAAAACGTGATGTTTTCGCTAATTCCAGTAGAACCAAATCCGCCTAGTCGCTTGCCACCCACTAAAAGGTTATCAATTCTTCCCACCATATTCAGCACGAGCTGTGCAATGCGGTCCCCGCGTTGGATAGCAAAATCTTGTGATCCGGTATTCCAAAGTAATACACAGATTTCATCTGGATAGTCAGCATCAACGGTGCCCACTGCATTGGAAAGAGTAATTCCAAACTTAGCGGCTAATCCGCTTCGAGCGCGAATTTGAAGCTCTGGAATAAGTCCCTGAGATTCATAATCATTGTGGACTCTATCGATCCAAGTTCCCGTAGGAACGCGAGCGTGCTTACCAGCAGGAATTACCAAATCAATGGCGCTCTTCAAATCAGCGCCAGCACTAGCGGCAGTTCCGTAGGCTGGAAGCAGTTCTTCATTTCCAGGAGCAGTGCGAAGTGTAATCATTATGATGTCCTTTTATGTTTTTGCCTTTGTAAACTAAAATGAAAAAAATTCCCACCAGCCTTCATCAGGTTGATGGGAATCCATTTCTATACGCAGGTATAAAATAGATTTTTAGGCCTATTTTGCAGGCGCTTGCTCTAAAGCTTCTTTTCTAGACAATTTAATGCGTCCCTGACGGTCAATTTCGATGACTTTAACCATCACTTCATCGCCTTCTTTGATGATATCCGTGACTCTTTCCACTCTATAGTCAGCAAGTTGGGAAATATGACAAAGTCCTTCCGTTCCTTGACGAATTTCAATGAAGGCACCAAAATCCACAACTCTTTTGACCTTGCCAAGATAGACTTCACCAACTTCAGGATCTGTTGTTAAATTTCTAATCATGGTTTTAGCAGCTTCGGCAGAAAGGGTGTCTGGTGCGGCAATGTTGATAATGCCGTTGTCGTCAATATCAATTTTTACGCCAGTTTCAGCTACGATTCTCTTAATGTTTTTGCCGCCTGAGCCAATCACATCACGAATCTTATCGGGATTGACCTTGAGTTTGAAGATTTGAGGTGCGAACTTGCTAAGTGCAGCAGGCACAGTAATGGCTTCCGCCATCTTTCCTAGGATATGCTTGCGTCCTTCTTTTGCCTGTTGCAATGCTTCAGAAAGAATCTGCTTGGAGAGTCCACCTATTTTGATGTCCATCTGAAGAGCTGTAATGCCTTTTTCCGTTCCACAAACCTTAAAGTCCATGTCACCGAGATGGTCTTCATCGCCTAAGATGTCGGAAAGTACTGCGTACTTATCACCTTCTTTAATAAGCCCCATTGCAATTCCAGCAACGGGCTCTTTAATGGGTACACCGGCGTGAAGAAGAGCCATGGACCCAGAGCACACAGTGGCCATGGAGGAGGACCCGTTGGATTCTAACACCTCAGCAACGACGCGCACAACGTAGCCGAATTCATTTTCTGTGGGCATCACTTGTGCTAGAGCACGGTGAGCTAAAGCGCCGTGGCCGATTTCACGACGGCCCAAAGATCTTGCCATTCTCGCTTCGCCTACGGAGAACGCAGGGAAGTTGTAATGGAGCATAAATCTCTCATTATTGTCGGCATTGTAAAGAGTCTCTGAGCGTAGGCGGTCATCAGCAGCGCCTAGTGTCACAGTCGCAAGTGCTTGAGTTTCACCGCGCGTGAATAGAGACGAGCCGTGGGGTTTAAAGAGCAGCCCTACTTCACAAGAGATAGGACGGATCTGATTGAGTTTACGTCCATCGATACGGACTCTTTCATCTAAAACCATCGCTCTCATGTGAGAATAAGTGAGATCTTCGAAGGCCTGAGCGAGGACTTTACTTGCAGCGTCTTGGACCTCGGGATTAAGTTCTTTGATCAAATTGGATTTGATCTCTGCGAGACTTTTCTGGCGATCCAGCTTTACTGGCTTAGCCATGGCTGTTTTGACTAAAGCAGCGGCAAAGTCGTTTACCTTCTTGGCTATGTCCGCAGGTGTCGTCATTGGGGTGTATTCCATCTTTGGCTTACCTAGCTCTTTGCGGATACTGTCTTGCATAGCAAAGATAGGTTCCATAGACTTTTGAGCAAACTCAATGGCAGAAATCATTTGCTCTTCACTTAGGAATTTAGCTCCGGCTTCGACCATGAGTACTGCGTCTGGTCGACAGGCAATCATCAAATCAAGTTCTGTCATTTGATCTTCAGGGGGGTCAATGATGAAGTTTCCATTTTCAAGTCCGATCGATAGGCAAGCTACTGGACCATTAAAAGGAATATCCGAAATTACTAAAGCGCAAGAAGCACCGATGGCAGCAAGTGGTTGCGGGCTAAATCCTTTTTCATAGGAGACCACAGTCGCGGAAATGACGACTTCATTATAAAATCCTTCTGGAAAACAAGGACGAAGGGGTCTATCTATGACTCGAGCTGAAAGGATTTCATGATCCCCAGGTCGAGCTTCACGCTTTTTATATCCACCTGGAATTCTACCAGCTGCATAGATCTTTTCGACATACTCCACGCCCAAGGGAAAAAAGTCTTGTCCAGCCTTAACACCAGTCGAAGCACAAGCGGTAACTAGAACTTGTGTTCCACCGGATGTGACCATGACAGAGCCGTTAGCTTGTTTAGCAAACTTATTAAATTCAAATTTGATGGTGCGATTTCCAACTAACACTTCACGAACTACTGACATACATTTTCCTTAATTATGGCTGTACAAAAGCCAATTGCGTAGACTTATATAAATCTACGCAATAGGGTATCAGCGATTTAATTTGTAACCAAGATAAATATAAGTACTTACCTTAGAGAACCTTGAAAATATTATTTTCTGATTCCTAAAGTGACAATAAGGGACTTATAAGTAGGTTCATCATTTCTTTTAAGATAATCCAAAAGGCGACGGCGGCGGCCAACTATTTTTAGAAGTCCGGTGCGGCTATGGTGATCTTTTGGGTTTTTTGTAAAATGATCTTTTAGATAATCAAGACGGGCTGAAAGAAGTGCGATTTGCACCTGTGGGGAAGCCGTGTCTTTTTCATTAATGCGAAACTTTTCCACGATAGCTGACTTTGTCTTTACATCAAACATAGAATCTCCCAATTTAAATAGATAGTTACCAAGTGTTTTTCCTTAACCCTAGTAGCACCTTAGAGTCTTCATTTTTCACAACGAGATCCGGTACTTGGGAGAAGTCCTAGATCCGTGGTCGAAGAACTACGGAGCTTAAAAGAGTCAGAGGATTTACCTCTTGAGGGGCGGACTGTAATCATGGAAAGAGATAAAAGCAAGAGAATATAGGGGGCTACAGCTGCTGTGTATTTTAAAGAATTTTAAAGTTGATTTAATAAAATTCTATGTTATTAATAGAAAGTCAGCCCGTCTGATTGATCCTTAAGCAACTAGGGGTCCTCAAATCCAGATTCCAGGCGGAAATCAATCGAGGTGAAAAGTGATGTTTAAAGTAGGTGATAAAGCAGTTTATCCTGCCCACGGTGTTGCCGAAGTGGCAAGCATTGAGTCAAAAGATATGGGAGGGATGAGAGTCGACTTCTATGTGCTGAAGTTTTTAGCAACAGGAACGACTCTGATGGTTCCTACAAAGTCTTCGGAACGGGCCGGCTTAAGGGGTATCGTAAGTACTGATGGAATATCAAACATCTATTCCATTTTAAGCACTCCTCACAAAGTCGCTCAGCGAGCGTGGAACCGAAGATTCCGTGAATTCAATGAGAAGCTAAAAGCAAGTATGATTGAAGATGTTGCAGAAGTTTTGAGAGACCTTTGGACCCTACAATGTACAAAAGAGTTATCTTTCGGTGAGAAGCAAATGCTTGAGAAGGCGATGGAGTTGATAGTTTCAGAGATTTCAGCCTCTCGCGGAGTGTCTCTGGCTGATGCCCAGGTCGAAATAAGAAACAAATTAGTGAGCCTGCATTAAGAAAGCTCTCCTTGAAAGACGCGGATTTAAAAAGCTTCAGTAAATCACTGGAGCTTTTTTAATGGGGAGCTTATCTAGAGATGTAAAATCGCCCAAGACACAGCTCCTTAAATTTTTAAGAGCGAGGCAGAAGCCTTATTAAGGAAGGTCTCCCATAAGCACTCAAGATTCTGAGTAGGCCGTCTTTCCTTCTCATTTCTTGTTATCCATCGGAATCTTTCCGGAAACTGAAGACGTCTCGGGTCGTGCGCAATTACTTGCTTGGGGGCTTAATTAAGTGACAAAAGCGTTGGAACAAATCACTAATTTTATTGAATTCCCCTAGCAAGTAAGGAGATAGTATACCAGCAGGAGGAAGACAGGTGACTAAGATTGTGAATGTCAATGCTGTGAGTCTAGATGGGTACATTTCTCTCAGGAAGTTCGAGAGTGATTCGGAAAGAATCACCTATGGATTAAGTTCTTTAGCGGACCAGCAGCATCTTAAACAACTATTGATGGAATCCTCAGCGGTAATTACGGGGTCTACATCCCTTGTTTCGGCTGGAAAAACCTGGGGGATTCAAAATAACAGGGGTGACTTAGTCGAATGGTATGTATTTACCAATAAAGGCCTCCCTGAAACTCTTCCTTTTTGGAGCGAAGCTGGACCACGTACCCTGGTTACTTCTAGGTCCCATGGAATCAGTTCCGAGCAGGAAGGCTTTGCGTTGCGGCACGGGGTATCTGTTTTCTATTATGAAAACGACCCAGCTCGCGAGCTCTACGCTCACTTAAACTCTAAAAAACTTGATCAGGTCTTGCTATTCGGTGGAGGGCAGATCAATCAGTTGTTTTTTGCAGCAAAATTGGTTTTTGGCGTAGAAATCACGATTTGCCCTGTTATCTTGGGGTCTTCAGAGGCCTCTAAGTATGTAGTCGCGGACTTACCCTCACCAGCAAAGCTAAAGCTGATCACTTCCCAGGCGAGGGGGGATCATGTATTCTTATCTTATAGGATAGAAGAATAAGTCTTTTGTGATGAGGAGACACCCTTTTGGGTATTCGGATTCGAACGAATATGGCCTCTCTTGTGGCTCAGCGGCATTTTGGTGAAAATCAAACTGCTTCGACTCGTACTATGGAGAAGTTGGCTTCGGGCTATAGAATCAATCGCGCAGCGGATGATGCTGCTGGTCTAGCCATTTCAGAAACGTTAAAAGCTGACGTGAGATCTTTAGATCAAGCCAAGAGAAACGCTGGCGATGCCATTGCTATGATTCAGGTGGGAGAAGGATCACTAGATGAAATCAGCAACATCTTAGTACGCTTACGAGAGGTTTCCATTCAAGCTGCTTCCGACACATTAGGCCCCAAGGAGCGAGGCTATTTAAATATGGAATACTTTCAATTGAAAGATGAAATTGAACGTATTGCCCTATCTACAGAATTCAATGGCACGAGACTTTTGGCTGGGCCTTCCAAGGTTCCAGAAGAATTATTCAAAAATCACAATGATTTCCCCCTGGAAATCCAAGTCGATAAAAATTATTTCCCTACTGTTGACTCCCTGGAGCAAAGAAATCCACTTGATATCATTCGAGTGCCATTTGAAAAGTTAAATGCGCGATTAGATGGAGAAGGCTCTCTGGGAATTGGCTCCTCGGTAAATGAAGAAGGTAGTAGAGTCGATACCAAACACTATGCTCAACTATCTATTGATAGAGTTGACCAAGCGATGCAGAAAGTGGCTAGCTACAGGTCGGTTTTAGGTGCTATTCAAAACCGTCTTACTTCTACGGAACGGAATCTTTCGATAAGATCGGAAGGCCTAACGGCTGCCCGCAGCCGAATTCTTGACGCGGATTTTGCGAAGGAAACTGCCGAATTTACTCAATACAACATAATGAGACAGGCAGGCGCTTCCGTGCTTTCAAATGCAGGCCAGCTTCCAGAGATCGCTCTCAAATTGCTGCAAAACTAAAAATTAAGAATTAAAAGTGGTCTATCCTCATCTCTTTTGCCGTCAAAGAAATGACTTATTTTTTCTCAGGCGTAATCTAATTGACGCTTTTTTTGACACTGAGCATTTCCTGCAGTTATTCGCGTATTGAAGAAGGCGCTCAGTTTTTTGCATCTGGCAAAAAGTCTGAAATATCAACTGATGAAATTTGTACCTATTCCGTTGAATTGTGGCCTAACCATTGCAAGGTCTCCTCATATGTGAGGAGGTCAATATGCTGAATGGTATCTATACTCCAATGTCAGGTGCTTTAGCCCAAGAAAAAGTAATGGACATTATTGCCAACAATCTAGCAAACATAAATACTGTCGGCTATAAGTCCGAAAACGTTACTTTTAAGGTTTTGGAGCCAGAACCTCAGAAGTACTATAAAGATCCGTTGCCCCCTGCAAATTACAAAATAGATTTTGAAAAACTCATGCCCCTTCGAGGAAACGAGATCAACTATGTGGAGGTCTCTGGGGTAGACAGAGATATCAGTCAAGGACCAGCGCAGAAAACAGACAACCCTCTTGACTTGATGATTGAAGGCAAAGGCTACTTTTCTGTGAACACACCTGATGGTATGCGCTATTCGAGGGATGGAAGTCTTTCTCTTAATGAAGATGGGCTTGTATCAGACAAGTTCGGCAATCCTATTTTAGGGGAAAAGGGAGTCATACTTGCCCGAGAAGGCTTTCAAGTGAATGCCAGGGGTGAAGTTCTATTAGATGGCAAAATTGCAGATAGAATCAAGCTAGTCACATTTGCCGATGATCACAAGTTAGAGAAGGTCGGAAACAACCACTATTTCTGGTCTGGTAGTGACGACCAAATTAAGCCAGCCGAGGAATCCAGAATCAAACAAGGGTTTTTAGAAGGTTCCAACGTAAATCCCATTAAGAATCTTACGTCGATGATTATCGCCCATAGATCCTACGAAGCCTATCAAAAAAGCATCAAAAACATGGACTCTATGATGGAAAAATCAGCCAATCAAATCGGAGTTGTACGTGCTTGATGTGCCAAATTTTATGACTTTTACTACACAAAATAGGAGAAATACATGATTCGCTCTCTTTATACGGCATCCACTGGAATGGAAGCCCAGCAGACAAACATTGATACGATTGCTAACAACTTAGCTAACGTAAATACATCAGCATTTAAGCGTTCTCGCGCCAATTTTCATGATTTGCTTTATCAAAATATTCGGGCTCCTGGTCAAAGCTCTTCAACAGGCACCGTAGTTCCTAGCGGAATTCAAATAGGAAGTGGATCGAAGCTCTCTAGTGTGGACAAGATGTTTACCCAGGGTGCAATTCAAGTCACAAACAATGAAATGGACATGATGGTGGAAGGTCAGGGCTTCTTTAGGGCTCAACGAGATGACGGAACCACGCTTTACACACGTGATGGACACTTTTCAAAAGACGACACGGGAAGAATTGTTACAGCTGATGGCTATCCAGTTCTTCCAGAGATCACTGTTCCCTCAGGAGCCGATAGCTTTCACGTAGGACATGATGGTATTGTTACAGTGAAAATTGCTGGTGAAACTCAAGAAATCGGACAAGTTCAAGTTGCCAATTTTTTAAATCCAACAGGTCTGGTATCTACAGGCGGCAACTATTACGTGACATCACGGGCGAGTGGTGAAGCTATTGTAGGCATTCCTGGTCAAAATGGGTTGGGGCGCATCGCTCAGTCTCAACTTGAATCTTCAAACGTGAATATCGTCGAAGAAATGGTCAACATGATCACAGGTCAAAGAGCCTACGAGATCAATTCAAAAGTGATTCAAACAGGCGATCAAATGCTCCAAACTACAAACAATATGAGATAGAATGTTTAGAAATTTCCTTTTCTTTGTTTGCTTTTTTCTGTCCCTTTCAGCCTTAGCCGAGGGTGTGCAGATTCGTATCTTTCAGAACGCTCATGTCGCCACGGAGAGGTATATCTTCTCACAGATATCCACTTGCAGCGGTGATGAAGCGATTTGCAATGTCATACGAACCATTGATGTTGCAGCGTCGCCACTGCCTGGGACTGTAAAGAACTTAGGTATAAATGAGCTCAAACAGGTACTTCAAGAAGAAGGAATAGGAGTCGACTCAAAAGCAGCTCCGATCGAGTTTGTTGGTACATTTGTTGCTGTTGAACGTATTTCTTATGTGATAGAGAGTGAGGCTATCAAGCAAAAGATTGAAGATCAAGTGTCAGAATGGATCCCCAATTCTGCTTTGCAGCGTTGGAGCGTCTCATTGGGCCTAAATTCCAAATCAGTCAATGTCACATCCGAGGAATGGGTAGCCAAAGTCGTTGGCTTTGAACAGTTTAGAAGCGAACTTCTTCGCTCTAGGACGCCTTTTGTTCGGCGCGTTCAAATTCGGATTTCGCCACTTACCGGTGAGTCCTCAGGGGTAAATGTATGGGGTACCATCCGATTTACACCAGAGTTTAAGCTGCTGTCATTCGTAAACGGCTTGGAAAAAGATGCGATTATTTCAGAGACCGACATTGCGGAGACTTGGGTTGGATTTGCCCAATATATGGACGGCGCCCCAAGGGATCGATCCTTGGTAATTGGAAAACGCATGAAGATTGCAGCAAGGCCAGGCGCAATTGTGCGTTTTGGAATCTTTGAGGAACAGCCTTTAGTCAATCGCGGCGATGACGTACAAATCAGGCTTCTAGATGGATCCATTGAAATGGAGTCGCGAGGCAAATCGTTTCAAACCGGTACATTAGGCCAGACTATAGACGTGGAATTGGAAGGTACTAAAAAGAAAGTGCGTTCGAAAGTTGTAGCCCAAGGAAAAGTAGAGGTGAGTTTATGAAAATTCTAGTTACTTTTTTAATTTTTATAGGCTGCCAGACTTCCCAGGTTTCGCGGCCGATTCCTGCAGCTGCCATGCTTAACAAATCTGCTCCAAAGTCAGCTCCCGTAGCAAAGAATCAGCAAAATCTTCTTGTCGAAAACAGAGCTATTGACTTCAAGAAAAATGAAATTGACTCAAGCGGTAGCTTGTTTCAGCCAAACAATCCTCACACACACTTATTTGGGGCAAAGCTGCCTCTATCGGTAGGGGATTTTGTAACTGTAAAAGTCGTCCCCATTGCTCAAAATGCTGAGCCGCAAAAATCGAATTCCAATGCTAGCGATTCTAAGGTAGTAGGAGATGCTCTTACTCAGGAGCTTCTGGCGGCAATGCCTAACCTTGGCGGTGAGGAAACAAGTAAAAATGTAATGTCAGAAATACCCATGGAGATTACATCTATTTCGTCAACAGGGGACCTCAGTGTCAAAGCCTCCAGAACGTCTCAGGTGGAAGGGAATGTAAAATACCTATCTGTCGAAGCTGTCATACCTGGGCGAATTGCAGGAGATAATACAGCTTTCTCAACTAAAGACTTGAGAAGGATTCAGTTCCATGAAGACGGATCTGAGTCAGTTCGCAGATCAAACGATTCTTGGCTGGATGAATATTCACTTAGATATAGCGGATTTTCAGAAACGGCATCTAAGAATGCGAGGCAGCTTGCCGAAGACAAGCGCCGTTTAGATGACGTTAGGACGCGTCTCGACAATCGCATCAAAGCTTTTTCTACTGAGCGCACTAAAATGACTGAAGAACGAGCTAAGATTTTCCAAGACGCTACGAATAAAGAGGCAAAAATCGCAGAAGCTAGCAAGAAAATCAGTGATCGCGAACAAGAGATTGAGACTCTTAAATCTCAATTGCAAGAAGAACAAAAAAAGCGCGAAGAAATAGAGGCTAAGTTAGTTGCAGATGAAAAGGCCAAAGCTGGGGATCAGCCGGCAAGTACAGCTGATTCTTCCAAGAGCTCTCCCGCAAATGATAAGCAACCAAAAATAGCGGACACAAAGGCGGTAAAGAATGTTGCAAAGAAGTAGTATTTTAGTCGTGCTGGAACTTCTCTTTATTTCCTCTCTTTCCATTAGTGCACCCGTTCGAATCAAGGACGCGGCTTCCATTCGTGGGGTTCGATCGAACCAGTTAGTGGGGTATGGACTTGTGGTTGGGCTTCAAGGAACCGGTGACAGTTCGGCCTCTCTTACCACCAACTCTGCAGTGACCAATATGGTTAAGAATCTGGGTCTTGAGGTTGCTGGGCCCTTGCAGGCTAATGGCGCCATGGCTGGCGTGATCATTACAGCCGAACTGCCTCCATTTGCGCGCTCTGGGGAGAAAATCGACGTTAAAATTTCAACGATTGGGGAGGCTAAAAGCCTTGCGGGGGGAACTTTGCTTTTGTCACCCTTAAAATCTGGAGATGGCCAGGTTTATGCCTTTGCCCAGGGTGCTGTTGTTGTGGGTCAAGCCGATGGCAAGGGGGCCCGGGTTCTGACCGTAGCTCAGGTGCCGGGAGGAGGAGTGATTGAGCGAGAATTTGCTCCAACATTTGTGGTTGAAAACAGCTTCAAGCTAGTTCTGGGCTATCCTGATTTTTCAAATGCCACCAGAATGGCAGAGGCAGTGAATACGGAGCTTTCCGGTTTCTTTGCTAAGGCTGTAGATCCTGGTTTAGTAACCATCACGATTCCTCCGTTGTATATTGACAACCCTATAGAGTTTGTCGCGAGGATTCAGAGCCTAAAAGTTGATCTTGATATTAAAGCCATGGTGACCATTGATGAGCGCACAGGGACTATTATTATGGGGGAGAGTGTTACTATCAAGCCAGTGACGATTTCACACGGAAATCTTACGGTTAAAGTTGAAGACAAGAAGTCTAGTAAAGGCGAAAAAAACCTAGCTAGAGATTCCGTTGTGGATTTAAAGGGAACTACCGTCGGCGACATAGTTAAGTCTCTTAATTCGATGGGGGCTCGTCCCAATGATATTATCGGGATTATGAAAGCACTCAGCTCTTCTGGAGCGCTTCAGGCGGAATTGAAATTTTTATGAGGGAATTATGGAAATAGGTTTAGGAAAACAGTTCAATACCAACCGGTACTCGGGAGTGGGCGGAGCTTCCAAAGAAGAATCGGAAAAGCTTGCCATAAAAAAAGCCGCTCAAGATTTTGAGGCCGTTTTTTTGGGAATTCTAACCAAATCTATGCGCGAATCGGTGCAAAAAAGCGACTTGATGGGTGATGGTAATGCGGAAGGTATGTATCAAAGCATGCTTGATACGGAATATACAAAGCAAATGGCAAATCAGAATTTTACAGGCCTCGCCAAGTCCATAGAGGAACAACTGCTTCGCACTCGTGCATCGGGTCTTTCCGAAATCAGGCAAGCTGTAATTTCTGCCGACCAAGTAAAAACTAAGGGAATACAGGCATATGGCCTCGGGCGATAGACATAAGTTGCAACTAGAGCGACAATGGAGAAAACATAAGGAGGCTTCCAATGGATGTGAAGGTCCGAAATAGTGGTACTAAAAACTCTGGAACTATACTCAGCGCAGACGTGGCTGGAACTGAGTCAGATTCAAAGTCAAAGGTTTCTAGCTCCCCGAAGTCCAGCGCCAACGTAAGTGCTGTGGGAGTCAATGTTTCCGACAAGGCCAAGGAAAATGCAGCAGCTCGTCAAAAAGCTTTTGATATTGCCAAAAATACGGATCCCATCAGACACGATCGCGTTGCTGATCTTAAGGCCCAGATTGCAGCTGGCACCTATCAAGCAGATCCTGAGAAAATTGCACATGGTATGTTGAGAGAAGCCATTAAAGACCGAGTTTCAAGCCAAGAGACTTAAGAGGTGACATATGAAAAATTCTTTTTCTTTTGGTAGTTGGCTGACAACGGTTCAAGACGCATCGCGAAAACTAGCCTTGAACTTAAGCCAATTCCTAGGCGTGTTAGAAGAGGAAGAGTCTATCATTGTCGAGCACTCCATTGCTCAATATGAGCCGATAGTAGCGCGGAAAGAGGAAATTAGCCGTCAATTTTCCGATTTATATGACATCCTTTTTAAAGCAGCAGGTGCGCTTTTAGAACAATGCAGAGATAAAGGGATTGAAGAGGTTCAGGGTGAGACCCTTTCTTCGATGCGTGCTATGGCTTTTAAATATTGGGCCATGACTTCCTTTGAGGTAAAGGCTTTTGAGAAATCTGTAGTAGATTTTACTCTATCTGACTATTCGAAAGTTACGGATCAATTGCTTGCTTTGCAGATTGTGGTCAAACCTAAAATAGAACGAAATGTGATTTTGATGAGCAAGCTCTTGGAAAGCCATCGAGAGAGTTATCTGTTTTGGCGAGATTTGCTTTCTCGAGAGTCAAGTGGGTACAATTCTCAAGGGCAAAAGAAGAAGTCCCATTCCTTGTCGTACTTTGTAACAAAGGCGTAAATTATGGCGAGCCTCAGTCATTCCCTAAATATCGGTAGCGAATCGCTTATGTCGAATCGTCAGGGTATCGACACGACGGCTCATAACATCGCTAATGCCCAAACTGATGGCTACAGTCGTCAGGATGTAAATCTAGCCCAAAAGAATCCCATATCAAGAAATGGACTTGTTATTGGTGATGGCGTTTACGTAGGCTCAATAAAAAGGGCTCATGATCAGTTTATCGAAAAACAGGTGACTAAAGCGACTACCAAGAATGGTTATTCAGATAAGTTGTATGACAATCTCCAAGATTTTCAATTGATATTTAGTCCCGAACTTGAATCAACTGTAGCTGAGGAAATGTCTGGTTTTTTTGGTGCTCTCCAGTCTCTTAGCAGTACTCCTGATGATTTGACTGCAAGAACAGTGCTTGTCGATCAGGCTAACAATGTTTCAGCATCATTCAGGCGCGTAGACAACGAAATCAAAGAAAAAAGAGCTTCCATAAATGACACTATTGCCGCCCGTACCCAAGAGATCAACGATATTACCGGGCAGATTGCGAAGCTAAATGTTTCCATTCAAGCTATGGAATTGACTCCATCTGCATCGGCAAATGATTTGCGAGATCAGCAGGATCGACTCGTTTCCAAGCTTTCGTCTATTATGGATGTCTCATATTACCAAGACAAAGATGGCATGATGTGCTTAAGAGGTCCTGGCGAAACTCTGCTAGTTGATCGCAGATTTGCAAGTACTATGGAATGTCAAATTAATGGAGATGACGGGGGCATGTTTCGGTTGGTAAATACCGAGCCAGGGGGCGGCAAATCGTGGGATGTCACTGACAAAGTTAAGAGTGGTGAGGTAAAGGCCTTGCTTTATGTGCGAGATGACGTGGCCAAGCCTCTTTTACAAAGAAATAACGAGTTGGCATCAGTCTTTATAAAAAGCGTAAACGACATTCATCAGCAGGGTTTTGGGCTCAACCAATTTGCCGATTCCATAGGCCGTGGATTCTTTGAAAATGTAAGAGACCCTGCAAACGCAGCTGCGGAAATCGAAATTTCCAATTTGATTCAATCTTCAACGGACGCGATTTCAGTGGCAAGCTCTCCTAATGCCCGGGGGGACAATGTCATTGCGAATGAGCTTCTTGGCCTCAAGTCAAAAAAGCTGATGGAAGACGGAAATGCTTCGTTCAATGACTACTATGCTAATTTTGTCGGGGTGCTAGGGACTGAGGTTGTAAGGTCGAGTCATGCCAGAGATACAGACAAAATTATGCTGGCTGAACTTAAAGGACGAAAGGAAATGATTTCGGGAGTTTCCTTGGATGAGGAAGCTGCCAATATGATTAAGTGGCAGACCGCGTTTACCGCATCTTCAAAGGTGATTACGACAGTAGATGAAATGTTTGACACCATTTTAAATATGAAACGCTGAGGTAACCATTGAGGGTTTCTGAAAAACAACGTTATGATATCGCCACAGAGCGCATGGAGTTGGCCAAAAGGCGAAATACGGACGCTATGGAAGTCATTTCTTCTCAAAAGCGTATTAATAGACTTGAGGATGATCCGGTAGGCGTGACCAAAATAATTAAAGGCCGGCAATCCATTCGAAATTTGAAGGATTATTTGAACAACATAGGATTTTCCAAGGGATTTGTCGAAGTGTCGGAAGCCGCAATTTCTGGTATCAGTGACCGTCTCCAACGAGCTCATGAGATTTCTGTTGGGATGGCCAACGATACCTATGGTCCAGACTCTCGCTTGGCAGTTTCTCGTGAGGTTAAGGAAATTATCGATGAAGTCGTAAACCTTGGAAACTCCAATTTTAATAATCGCTATGTATTTTCAGGGTTCAGAAATGATTCTCCGGCAATTTCCAAAGAGGGTAATTTTTTAGGAGATGACGGTGCCATTTTTACAGAGATTGCCGACGGCAAATTTAGGCAGATTAATTTAGAGGGGCGGACCCTATTTGAAGCCACCCCAGAGGAAGAGAGGGCCGGGCACTTTGCGATGATCACTTCCCTTGAGCTTCTTAAGGATGCCCTTGAAGGAAATGACAAGGTCGGAATCACTCGCGCGGTCGATGAGATTAAGTTCCACCTTGAGAAGGCGGCTTCGATTCAAGCTAATATAGGCGCCACTTGGGCTGCCCTGAGCGCGACGGAAAGTCGTATTGAACTTCAGCGTGATCATCAAACAGACACCGTCAGTAAGATAGAAGATGCTGATATTTATGAGGCGACCAGCGACTACAAAAGAATGGAAACCGCGCTTCAGAGCACACTTATGGCGTCGAATAAGCTTCTTCAGCCTTCCCTCATGAATTTCTTGCAATAGACCTGCCGTTATGAATTGGGTTGAAATTACTCCCTCTATGCAGTAAAACACGCGAAATCGAACCAGGTATGGTTAAATCTGCCGAGGAGGGCTGTTCGTTGTTAGTTCTAACAAGAAAAATTGGTGAAGCCATTTCTATTGGCGACGACATCAAAATTATAGTGATGCAAGTAAAAGGGAAGCAGGTGCGCCTTGGTATAAAGGCAGGGCCCAACACTTTGGTGCATCGCGAAGAAGTCTATCAGCGTATTCAGGATGAGAACCAAAGCGCCTCTCAATCTTCAACAGACGATTTAATGGCCGGCTCTAGGGCGGCAGAATCTGCTGGGCTTACGGGTGCTGGACCTCAACTTTCAAAGACTGTACTCAAAAAGCGTATCCGGGTCTCTTCTCATGATATCGATGAAAACGAAGAGTAGCTTGGCTTTAAGGTCATTTGCTTTTTTAAATCCAAAACTCTTGATTCTCTTGATAGAATTGGTGTAGGCTATTACCTAGAGCAATCAGATCAATGCAAAAAACGTCCAGCAGCATACCTGGGAAAGTTATTTTTAAGGTGGCCTGCACGTGTGCAAAAGGAGCCGGATTTGAATAAGGTAACTACGTCTAGGTTTGGCGAAATTGAGATTCGAGACACTGAGGTGATCGAGCTTCCTCAAGGGCTTATTGGCTTTCCCGAGTTAAAGCGTTATTTGCTTTTAGATCATGACAAAGAATCGCCATTCAAGTGGCTTCAGTCATTGGACGATGGTTCTATTGCTTTTGTGCTTATCAATCCTTTGTTATTCAAACCTGACTATGAAGTTGAAGTAACTGATGCCGAGGTTTCTGACCTTACCCTAGAAAACGAAGATGATGCCGTTATTTCAGTTATTGTTACGATGCCTTCTAATCCACAAAATATGACTGCCAATCTCAAAGCTCCCCTTGTCTTTAATTTAAAGAATCGAAAAGGCAAACAAATCATTTTAAGTGCAAATACCTATACGACTCGCCACAGCATCATGGAAGAGATGAAAAAGTTTGCGTCTCAATCTGCTATCGAAGAAGCCCAAGCTGCATCTGCAGTTGCAAAAGAAGCCTACGAAACTCAAGTTGATAAGGTGGCAAAGTAGATTATTCTGCTAGTCTGAAACCTTTTGTTTTTCCAAGAAGTTGATCCGAAAAAACGGGTCAACTTTTTTATTTGGTTTTTGAGAACTCAATTCAGGCAAAGCTCTAGGTGAGGTTCATCTGTTGCCTCCCATTCCTTTCCAACAACCTCTAAGTAACTGTAATTGCGTTATTTTTCTTGGTTTGGCTTTAAGATTCCATAACTGATCGGCCTTCTTTCACGCAGTTTTTCCAGCTTTCTCTGGGATAGCCTGGCTTATTGACCACTCTCAGTCACACTCGATTAGTCGCAATCGTGAATTAAGCACTGAAACTCCTCGTCATGTCTTGTGTAAATATTGATTTATGTTGCACAAAATTCCGCCTAGGTGAATTTTTGTATTTCTAGTCTAGTTTTTATCTCTTCTGCCGATGAGCCACAACAAGACTCAGGGGATGGTAAAATTGTCTTTTTTGTTCAAATTATTAACTTTTCTCAGTCTGGCGAACTCTTTTGTGGCTTGCTCCAAAAAAGATGCTGCTCAGACGGTAGATAGTTCGTCCACAACCGAAGATCCCATTTCTTCAGTAGAAACGGTGGATTCAGCGAGTGGCGGCGCCATAGACGTTTCCGGCGGCTCTAAAGCCCCAACTCCTCCAGCTCCATTTGAAGTGCAACTCGTGTCTAACCAGGGTGAGGTTAAGGTAACGAGTGAGCTAAGTTGTGAGGGAGTTACGTCGAGCAGCCGAAGCAAGCAGTTAACCTATCAAAGAGTTTGGTTTGAGGCTAACTCTCTAGATGGACCATGGGAAGCCTACTCGGGATTGATTGCTGATTCTGGAAATACCGTACTGACATCGACGCATGCTCATAAATTTATTAAATGTCGCATTCGAGCAATTGATGAGATGGGCCTAGCCACTATTTCCAGTTCACTGGGCACTGAGATAAAAGACTCCGTTCCTGTTGTCCAAGCGGTCGCTTTTTCAACCGTGGAAGATACTCCTGTAGCAGTGTCGATCAGTCTTGGAAATGGGTATGTGGACGACGATCTTGATGGTCTTATAAGCGTGACTTCGGGGCAAGCTGTAGGTGGCACCCTAGGCAGCTGGACTTGTGATAACGGTATTTGTACTAATCTCTTTACGCCTAGTCTAAATCTCAATGGAAATGGAACTTTTGAATATACCGTAAATACTTCTTACTCTTCTTTTTCAACTCCTGCCTTGGCAACGGTGGTGGTGACGCCCGTTAACGATGCACCAATTCTTCAATTGGTAGCCGATCAGGTCGTTTTAGAAGACCAGTCCCTCTCAATACCGATTTTCATGTCGGATGTGGATAACAGTCTAGATTGTGGAACTTCGATTTCTTACATTTCAAGTCAGCCAAGTAAAATTGCTGCATCAGGAGGAGTTGTATTTTCAGGTACATGGCCAAATTGCCAGGCAAATATTTTGCCTAGTTTAAATGCGAATGGATCGGTGAGTATCTCTCTATTCGTGACCGATGGGGAGCTTTCTACATCCCAAAGTTTCAATGTGTCCATCGCACCAGTAAATGACATTCCGGTGATTTCTTCGATTGCGGATAGAAAATTTGATGAGGATAGCGTACTAAGTGGTGTTTCTTTCAGTATATCAGATGTGGATGACACCCTTAGCTGTATAACTTCAGTTTCTATTTCATCATCAAATACGGATCTTTTGCCCTTAAGTGCAATCAGCCTTTCTGGTACGGCTCCGAATTGCCTTTTGAGCATGAGTCCCTTGGCGAATTTAAGCGGGAATTCTCTGATCAATGTAACTGTTGCTGACTCAGCTGGAGCAACTGCCTCCAGTTTATTTCAAGTTGTTGTAAATAGCGTTAACGATGCCCCAACGGTGGCTTTCATAGCGGACCAAATGACCTTAGAGGATCATTCTGTTGCAGTGCCTATGTCTATTGGGGATATTGACAGCACCTTGGTGTGTACGACCTCTTTGTCCTATACATCGAGCGATCTTTCCGTTGTTTCGGCATCAGGGGGAGTTTCCTTTTCTGGAACTTGGCCAAACTGTTCAGCTTTAATTACGCCAAACCCAAATGCTTTCGGATCAGCTGCGATCACGGTAATTGTGACGGATGGTTCTCTGGCAGCATCACGGAGTTTTCAATTAACTGTATCGCCAGTAAATGATTTGCCCGTAATTTCGTCAATTACTGATAAGAATGTAACTGAGTCTAGCACCCTAAGCGCGGTGTCTTTTAGCATTTCAGATGTTGATGATGTCCTGAATTGTCAGAGTTCAGTTTCAATTTCTTCTTCTAACACAAGCCTGTTACCTGTTTCGGGAATCGTTCTTACTGGTACGGCACCAAATTGTTTCGTGAGCCTTTCTCCGACATTTAATACATATGGCAACTCTCAGGTGATTTTAACGGTAACTGATTCTTCAGGTTCTAGCTCCTCAAGCTCGTTTGAGTTGGTGGTCGAAAGTGTAAATGATGCGCCGACTATCGACGTTATTCCTGATCAAGTGGTCATAGAAGACCAAATGGTTAATGTGCCCATTTCTATTTCTGATATCGATAGTGCCTTGGATTGTATGACATCTTTGTCTTATACTTCAGGCAATTCTTCCCTTGTTTCTTCAACCGGAGGGATTGCATTTACAGGTACTTGGCCAAATTGTTCTGCTAATATTTCTCCAGCTCTAAATGCCTTTGGGCTCGCAGGAATCACTATTACGGTTTCAGACGGAACTTTGACTGCATCGAGAAGTTTTAATTTGAGCGTGACTTCAGTTAATGATGTCCCTCTAATTTCGACAATCTCAGATAAGAGCGTAAACGAAGATATAACATTAGCTGGTGTAACGTTTACGATTTCAGATGTTGAAGATTCTTTAAATTGCCAAACTTCGGTTTCCATCACCTCTTCGAATTCGACGCTTCTTCCCGTCTCTGGTATGATTTTGTCTGGTACGGCACCTAATTGCCTCTTAGACTTAGCGCCGGCTTCTAACTTAAGCGGCAGCTCTCAGATCAATGTTACGGTTGCCGACTCTTCTGGGGCGACGTCTAGCAGTGCATTCCAGGTGACAGTAAACAGCGTGAACGACGCACCGACCATACAAGCTATCTCTGCTCAGGTGGTGTCTGAGGACCAGACCTTAACGATACCTGTTTCCATAGCCGATGTTGACAGTGCTTTGGTTTGTACCACATCGCTATCTTATACATCAAATAATTATTCGATTGTTTCTTCAACCGGAGCGGTTGCATTTACAGGAACTTGGCCAAATTGTTTTGCTAATATTTCTCCGGCATTAAATGCATTTGGCAATGCAGATCTTACATTTACCGTGACTGACGGGTCCTTGACAGGGTCGCGAACATTCAATTTAACGGTTGTTTCTGTTAACGATGCTCCCGTCATTTCGTCAATTTCAGATAAGACTATAAATGAAGATTCGTCATTAACAGGCGTAGCATTTACGATTACGGATGTGGATAGCACATTAAACTGTGCTTCTTCTGTGACAGTTGCAAGTAGCGACTCAAGTTTAATTCCTGTTGGAAATATAGTAGTTACAGGTTCTGCTCCAAATTGTCTGATGAGTGTAAGTCCTGCGGCCAATTTAAATGGCAGCTCACAGATAACTTTAGCCGTATCGGACACCCTTGGGCTGTGGTCTTCTAGTTATTTCCAATTGACAGTCAATAGTGTCAATGATGCGCCAATTTTGGCACCGATTTCTGATCAGGTGGTCTCCGAAGACCAATCGGTATCCTTTCCCATTTCCATCACCGATATTGATAGCGTTTTGTCATGTACAACTTCATTGTCTTATGTCTCAAGCTCGACAGCTGCGGTTTCCGCTTCAGGAGGAGTTGTCTTTTCGGGTGCATGGCCAAACTGCTTTGCTAATATTTCACCTAATTTAAATGCGTTTGGCTCAGTATCAATTACTTTAACGGTTTCAGACGGTTTTTTAACGTCTTCAAAAAGCTTCAATTTGTCGATTACTCCAGTAAATGATTTGCCAGTTATTTCAGATATAGTAAATCAGTCGACTAATGAAGATACCAATCTTTCTGGTATATCGTTTACTATTGTCGACATTGATGGCCCATTAAATTGCAGTACTTCAGTCACCGCCGCAAGTAGCAATTCTGTTCTTTTGCCACTGGGGAATATTCAAGTGACAGGTACGGCGCCAAATTGTTTGCTTAGCTTGAGTCCTGCAGCCAATCAGTTTGGGACTTCAACGGTTACTTTAACTATAACTGATGATTCTTCTGGTAATGCCTCCGACTCCTTTACTTTAAACGTAGCCTCCGTAAATGACAATCCAACGGTTCCTGCTGGAGTTGCTGTACTTGCTGCTCAAGGTCTTCAAGTTGGCAAAACCATAAGCTGCTCAGGTACAAGCACTGATGTAGATGGCGACACGTTAACTTATGTGAGTTCGTTCCAGACCTCCGCCTCTGCTACTGGTCCCTGGGCTAATGCAGCCGGGACAGTAAATGGATCAGGTTCGTTAGTTATTGGTGTGGCAGATGCCCATAATTTTATAAGATGTACGAGGACCGTTACAGACGGAAATGGCGGCATTGCTTCTGATGTTTCTTCATCAGTTCAAATTCTGGATGCCGATGTTATTGCAAATAACATGACGATTTCAGGAGTTGAAGACACTGGCATGGTTCTGACAATTAAATCGGGCGCGGGCCTAGGCTATCTTGATGCGGACGGCGACGTAGCGACGGGCATTAGCGTCGATCTTCTTTCTTCTGGAATTCTCGACGGAGCTTTTTCCTGTAACGGTTCGGGTGTTTGCACAGTCAATTATACCCCTGCTTCCAACTTCAACGGGGTAGCAACTTTTATGTTCACCGTTACTACTGCTTACGGTACCTCTGATTCTAAAATGTTTAGCATTAATATATCTGCAGTTAATGATGCGCCCATTTTGGTCGGGACAAGCAATATCCCTCTTGAAAAGTCGCAACCGTACTCCCTAGCTATGAATGCAACCGATGTCGACGGAGATGCTTTAACGGCGTCCTGTCGTGCGCAATGTCCCACCGGTCTTTCGTTTACGGGAACTACCTTAAATTGGACTCCTGCGGAAGCGGATCTAGGCTCAAGAACCATAACTATAAGAGTTACCGATTCAGGAGGCTTGTATTCTGAAAACTCGTTTAGTTTTACAGTTGTTGATACGGTTCCGCCGGTAGCCCCTACATTAACTTCAATGTCGGTGATTCCCCCAGCTAATAACCTGATTTTTAATCTACTGGGGACCGCGGAAGCAAATGCTACTGTGAAAATTTTCAAGAGCAATAATTGTACGGGAAGTCCTTTATTGAGTCTGCCTTCAGCTACCTTTAATACTTCCGGAGCTGAAATTTCGTTAACGGTACATGAAATCTACACCCAATATTCAGCCCTCTCTGAGGACAGCTCAAGCAATTCGTCAGCCTGCTCCGCGTCTTTATCCTATATTCGTCAAGCTACTTCTTTAGCGCAGTTCAATGGTTCAGAAGGTAGCTCTCTTCCTGACAAGGCTGTCGAGCATCTTGGAAAGTTCTATTTTGCGGCAGATAATTTTATTGCAGGTCGTGAGCTTTGGGTTTTTGACCCAGCCACTCAGACATCTTCCCTAGTTGCTGATTTAGAGCCCGCAGGAAGCTCCTCACCTACCAATTTGGTGTCGATAGGCAGCTACCTCTATTTTTCAGCAAATACGAACAGCAATGGAAGGGAGCTCTATCGTACAGATGGCACATCTGCCGGAACGATTCGTCTTGCTGACTTATGCACGGGAACATGTAGTTCAAATCCTACGCTTCCTGTAGCACTCAATGGTAAAGCTTACTTTGGCGCATCAACAACAACTTATGGAAATGAACTGTTGGTTTCTGATGGAACCACGGGAGGGACAACTCTTGTTAAGGATATTCGTTCTGGGACCTCGAGTAGCACCCCCTTGTTTATTACTGAAATCAATGGAAAGCTTTGGATGCAAGCTACTGGTGCTACAGGAGGCATTGAGCTTTATACCAGTAACGGAACGGCAGCAGGAACCACGTTTGTGTTAGATATAAACACGACAAGCAATAGCTCTCCTCAGGCCTTTGCCCCTGTGACTGGTGGGGTTGTTTTTCAAGCTACCACAGTCGCTAACGGGGCAGAGCTTTGGTTTTCAGATGGAACGGCAGCTGGAACAGTTCTAGTAATGGACATTGGACCAGGGACAGTTAGCTCAACTCCGTCCAATATGGTCCCCTTAAATGGCAAAGTTTATTTTGCAGCAACTACGACTGCGACTGGCAGGGAGCTTTGGGTGACCGATGGTACTGCGTCTGGAACGTCT
Source organism: Pseudomonadota bacterium (assembly GCA_037142195.1). Taxonomy (GTDB): domain Bacteria; phylum Bdellovibrionota_B; class Oligoflexia; order Oligoflexales; family CAIMVM01; genus CAIMVM01. The sequence continues at coordinate 21,213 of JBAXBA010000010.1, read as the reverse complement.
ATGGTACTCGATATCAATGCCGGCACTGCTTCCGGAAGTCCTACCACGATCATACCAGCTCTTGGCAAGCTTTTCTTTCAAGCAACTACAGCAGCAGCTGGTCAGGAACCTTGGATTAGTGATGGAACAGCAGCAGGCACCTTCCTTCTAAAGGATATTCGAGCAGGGACTACGGGTTCGGTCCCAACCAATTTTGCCGCAACAAGCAACCGAATTTATATGAGTGCAGATACTCTCTCCAATCGCGAGCTCTGGGTGAGCGATGGCACAAGTGCAGGTACGATTCAGTATGATATCTATAGTGGCTCTTCAGGGTTTACCGGCTCGACCTATTGGATCACAGCAACATCCTTTGGTGCGCTGTTTCAGGGGACGAATGCTACCGTCGGCAGCGAACTTTTCCAATTTAAAGAATCAAACTCTACAGCTTCTCTCGCTTCTAATATAGCTCTGCCTGGAGCGATCGTTCCTAAGAGCCTAGTTATGATGAATGGAGTGGCTTATTTCGTGGCGGACGATGGCATTAACGGAAGCGAGCTTTGGGCCTATAATGGTACAAGTGCGAACATGGTATTGGATATTTGTCCAGGAAGTTGCTCCTCATCGATTACATCTTTGATTGCTTACGGTTCTAAGCTCTATTTTGCAGCCACGACCACAGCATCAGGAAATGAACCTTGGGTTTCCGATGGGACAGCAGCTGGGACGTTCATGCTTTCTAATCTTTCCACTACGACGGGTAGCTCATCACCATCCGGTTTTGTGGGCATGGGTAGTTCGGTCTATTTTGTAGCGACTTCGTCAGCTGCTGGCAAGGAGCTCTATAAAACGGACGGCACCACAGCTGGCACAGTGATTGTTAAAGACATTAGATCTGGCACGGCATCCTCTAGCCCTACGAATCCAGTTGTAGCTGGAAGTACTCTTTACTTTCAAGCTAACGATTTGACGTATGGAGCCGAGCTTTGGAAGTCAGATGGGACCTCAGCCGGTACAGTTTTGGTTTCTGACTTCGTGGCCGGCTCCGGAAGTTCCTCTCCAGTGAATATCACGGCGTTGGGTTCCAAGGTCGTCTTTGGGGCAACGACAACTGCGGCTGGGGTCGAGCTGTTTGTAAGTGATGGAAGTACTGTTTCTTTAGTCTCAGATCTCGTAGCAGGGACGGGCTCAAGTTCGCCTGCAAACTTTACCGTTTTCGGCGGAAAAGCCTACTTTACGGCAACGACGACGGCGACCGGAGTGGAGTTGTTTGTAACAGACGGCACCACAGCTGGGACTTCATTGGTTAAGGACATCTATTCTGGAACCAGCAGCTCCTCACCCTCAAGTTTAGTTGCCACGTCCACTGCTATTTATTTCAGAGCTACTACAGCCACCCAAGGTACTGAAATTTGGAAGAGTGACGGTACATCAGCGGGGACTGTGTTAGTAAAAGATATAGCTGCAGGAACCTTGAGTTCAACTCCGTCATCTCTGGTAGCGCTTGGAGATTCAGTCTATTTCACAGCGAATGATGCATCCAATGGCTTTGATCTCTATCAAATACGCGGTACAGATACGATCCGAGTCTTTGACAATATCAGCCAAACTGTGACGGTTCCGAGCTTTGTGGAAGGTGCGGGAAGGGTCTACTTCTTTGGTACGGTCGGAGCGGGTGTTCCAGCGCTATTATCCTGGTAGAATATGAGGACGCCTTCTTTCTAAAATGAGTGATTCTCTAGAGCGTCTTTTAGCTCGTCTAGTTGGTAATATTAGAATGGGTTTTTTTGAAGACTCAACCAAGTTTGAAAAAGTCTATTTATGTCGTGAAAGGTAGCTTTCGGTCGCAAAGTATAGAGTGTCTGACTATTTATTTGTTGTATGGGAACTAATCCTTTGATGGTTGAGGTCAGAAAGGCCTCATCAAATCTTGGCAGTTCATCGGGAAAAATCAAACGTTCAGTAACGGGAATTTTTGCGCGATGGAGGAGTTCCATTAATATTTGCCTGGTTGTACCAGGGAGGATTCCAGTCGTTAGTGGGGGCGTTGCAACTTCTAAGAGATCGCCTTGTCGTCCTAGAAAAAATATATTTGCTGCAGAGGCCTCTAAAATACCATCATCTTGATTGTGCATTAGCACGTCGTCAAAATTTTGCTTGCGGACTTTTCTGAGATCTAGAATCGTATTTGACCAGTTGAGAGATTTTCGGGGATTTTTGTCGGGTAAGGTAATGGGCCGTAGCTTCATTCTGATACCCTCCAAATAAATAGATTCGGGAATCTTTGGCATGGGCTGCACGATCAGGAGACGTTCCGTTGGGCCCTCTTCGAGCAGACCTAGATCGCCTCCTCGGTAGAGCATAATGCGTAGGATGCCATTTCCATTAGAGGTGAGTGCCGCTCTTAAAATTTCCCTGGATAGTTCTTCGCGCTCTGCAGGTAGGGGCAGGTCGGCAGCGTCAGCGCTCCGCTCTAAGCGATCTAAATGAAGGGAAAGCTTGATGGGGTGGCTGTCTTGAATAGCTATGGTTTCAAAAACTCCGTCCCCATACCAAAGGGCGCGGCTATTTAGGCGCAGTCCATGATCAAAACCAATAGGTGACCCATTGTGCCATGCGTAAGATCTCGTAATATCTGGACTAATTTCACTCATAGAAAGCCTTATAAAAAACGGCAGGGTTTACTTGAAGCTTACCACAGATTTATGATAGAAGCCCCACCGACGGTTAGCCTTTTTTTTGATAGGCGTTCAATAGCTGTCAGGGAGTTTGAATTAATGGAACAGTCGATGGAATTGGAAAACAGAAAAGTGCATTTGATTTCTTTAGGCTGCTCGCGGAATCGAGTGGATTCAGAGGTTATGCTTGGCACGTTGCTCCATGGTGGATGGGCTATCACTCAGCAAGCTGAGGGAGCTGACCTGATCGTAGTTAATACTTGTGGTTTTATTCAATCCGCCAAAGAAGAGAGTATTGATACGATTCTCGAAGCGGCTCAACTTAAAAAATCAAATCCGAAAATGAAACTTGTAGTCACGGGGTGTTTGACCCAGCGTTACAAAAAACAGCTTAAAGATGGCTTGCCGGAAGTAGATCTGTTTATAGGAACAGATGAATTCACGAAAATTGGCGCCCTTATAGATGACGAAACTCAAATGGGGACCGTTCATGCTAAGAGAACCCATTATCTTTATACAGAGTCCATGCCGCGTGTAAATACGCTTACTAAGTCATCGGCTTATGTAAAGGTTGCCGAAGGGTGCCAGCATAACTGTGCCTTTTGTATCATTCCTGCCATTCGCGGCCGACTTCGATCCAGACCTGTTTCCAGCGTCGTGTCTGAAGTCGAGTCTTTAGTTAGAGAAGGTGTTAAAGAAATCAATTTGATTGCTCAGGATCTTGCTGCCTATGGCCGAGATCGTGGAACTGACGAGCTACTGCCGTTGCTTAAAGAGCTTGTAAAAATTCCCGACTTGCAATGGATTCGCATGCTTTACGTTTATCCCGAGAATATATCAGATGAATTTATGGATTTCTTTTCAAAGGAACCCAAGTTAGTTAAATACTTAGATATCCCTGTTCAGCACGCAAGCAATGGAATATTGAAGTCCATGAATCGTGCCGTAACTCGAGAAGAGATCGAGGCGACCGTACGTAAACTTCGAAGTATGATTCCGGGGATGAGTATTAGAACGTCAGTCATGGTTGGTTTTCCTGGTGAATCAGAACAGGACTTTAATGAGCTCAAGAAATTTGTTGTAGACATGAAATTTGATCATTTGGGGTGTTTTACTTACTCCAAAGAAGAGGGAACTGTAGCGGCAAGGATGAAAGATCAAGTTCCTGAAGAAGTCATGATGAAGCGTCATGGGGAAATTATGGAAATTCAGAAGGCAATTTCGGCCGAAATTCAACAGTCTAAAATTGGACAGATTTTAGAAGTTTTGGTGAAAGGCGTATCCGATGAGTCTGATTTTCTATTTGAAGGACGGCTTTCCACTCAAGCTCCTGAAGTTGATGGGTGTGTCTATATTAATGATGGAGAGGTTCAGGTTGGTCAAATTCAGACTGTTGAGATTACAGATGCGTTTGAATATGACTTGGTAGGTAGAGTTGTTGGGCCACCCATGTTGCACTAATAAAATCGAGTGGTTGGGATGATGGTATTTTTTGCTTGCGCTTATGGCGGTTGCAGCTTACATTCCAGCAAAGTCTTTCAATGTTCCCATTGTTAGCAGTCTTGCCGAAACCGGTAAATAGTTGAACTATTTTTTCAACTATCTCTTAACCCTCAAAAAACAAGATTTGGTGAGATTAAAACCGCCTAAACTAACACCACAAATAAAATAAGACTAACTTCAATTCATAGAGAGCTATCGTGGCAAAAAAAGACAGTCAGAACCCTGACGAAACATCAGAAGCTTCACAAGTAAAAAAACCAAGACGTAGCCCTACTGCTAAAATCAGCTCTCCTATCGAAGCTGATACTTCAGATTCGGCTCAGGCTGAAGCGGCAACTGAGCCCCAAAGCTTTGAGAAGCGCAACGAAGTAGTGAGCGAAGAAAGACCCCTTCGACAAAAGCCACAATCTCGTGATGATCTTGCAACTGGCCAAGTGCCAACAGCGGAATCTCAATCCGGCGATAGGCCGCAACGTGACTTTCAACGGCAGAACCATCAGCCGAGAGATAATCAGCCGAGAGACCATCAGCCCAGAGATAATCAGCCCAGAGATAATCAGCCCAGAGATAATCAGCCCAGAGACAACCACCAAAGAAATGACAACAGAGGACCTGGTGGGTTTAGAAACCATCGCGACAACAATCGCCACCAACAAGGAGGGCGTGAGGAAAGCCGCGGGAATCGAGGCCCCAGAAGACCATTTAATAAGCAGGTTCCTGATGTAGAACATGAGGAAGATTTTCAAGCGCGTCCGCCAAGAGATCCAAACTTGCCAGCTCCTGAAATGATTGATTTAAATAAAATTAAGAAAATGAGAATCACCGATCTTGCTGCTATGGCAAAAAGCTATGGTGTGGAAAATGCATCTTCCATGCGAAAGCAAGAGCTGATCTTTGGTTTGCTTCAGGCTCAGGCGGAACAAGATGGGATTATTTACGGATCTGGTGTTTTAGAAACATTGCCCGATGGTTTTGGTTTTTTAAGGGCCCCTGATTATAATTACTTGCCAGGTCCTGACGATATTTATGTGTCTCCTTCCCAAATTAGACGATTTAATCTTCGCACCGGGGATACGGTTTCTGGCCAGATTAGGCCTCCCAAAGATTCCGAAAGATACTTTGCTTTACTAAAGGTTGAGCATGTCAACGGAACTGTTGCGAATCAAGACTCAGATAAAATTATCTTTGATAACCTAACTCCTCTTTATCCTATGGAGAAATTCAAACTCGAATACGATTCGAAAATTTTCTCTACAAGAATTATCGACATGCTAGTGCCGATAGGTAAAGGGCAAAGATCTCTCATTGTCGCCCCTCCGCGAACAGGTAAAACTGTTTTGATGCAGCAAATTGCTACAGCCATTGAGCGTAATTCACCAGAAGTTGTATTGATCGTCTTATTAATTGATGAGCGTCCAGAAGAAGTCACGGATATGGAGCGATCTGTAAAAGGGGAAGTGATTTCTTCTACATTCGATGAACCAGCGCAAAGACACGTCCAGGTTGCTGAAATGGTAATCGAAAAAGCTAAGCGATTGGTGGAGCATAAAAAGGATGTTGTCATTCTTCTAGATTCCATTACTCGCCTCGCTCGTGCCTATAACAGTGTCGTTCCTCCAAGTGGGAAGATTCTTTCGGGTGGTGTGGATTCCAATGCTCTTCACAAGCCTAAGCGATTCTTCGGAGCCGCTAGGAACGTGGAAGAAGGCGGATCTTTGACCATTATTGCAACGGCTCTGATTGATACTGGTTCCAGAATGGACGAGGTTATTTTCGAAGAGTTTAAAGGCACTGGTAATATGGAAATTCACCTGGACCGTAAGATGTCTGAGAAGAGAATGTTCCCCGCCGTTGACTTGAACAAGTCGGGGACCAGAAAAGAAGAGCTGCTCATTCCTAAGGATGTGCTTAACCGTATGTGGATATTAAGGAAGTTATTACAGCCTCTTAACACGGTTGATGCCATGGACTTTTTGTTGGGTAAACTTGAAAAAACGAGATCCAATGCAGAGTTTATAGATTCTATGAATGGCTAGTTTTGAGTGTAGTTTAGAATGGTTAAGAGTAAAATCTTGATTTTTAGAAATAAGCGAGATACATTTCGCTCCCCGCTCGTGCGGTCGAGATCTTTCCATGGTGGCGAGATTCGGTTGGAAGTGTATTTCTTAGACGATTTACATATCACAGAAGGATTTATAAGATGAAAGAAAACATTCACCCAAACTACAAAGTTTCCAATGTGACTTGTGCCTGTGGCAACAAGTTTCAAACACGCTCAATCTTGTCAGAGATCCAAGTTGAAATTTGTTCCAACTGCCATCCCTTTTTTACGGGCAAGCATAAGCTTATGGATACAGCTGGACGAATTGAGAAGTTTCAGCGTCGCTATGCTAATGTAAAAAAAGATTAGTAGATTGGAATTTAGAACTAAGCACGGCTTGTCCGTGCTTTTTTAGTTAAAAATTTAGCCTTTGAATTGAGGGCGGTGTTGATTACGATAGAGTCTAGATCGGGATGGAAAATCAGGAATTTGATGATTCAGTTGAGACGAGACATGAATAGGGATGAATAGAGAGGACTATGATGTTTGACAAGTTAGAAGATGTAGAAAATCGTTTTGTCGCAATTGAAGAGACTCTTTCTCAGCCAGGATTAGACGGTAAGGAAATGATTCGATTGACAAAGGAGCGGGCTGAAGTTCTAGAGTTAGTTGAACTATATAGACGATACAAGGGCTACCGAGCCGATGAACTTACGGCCAGAGAGATGGCTGCTAGTTCAGATTCTGAAACTAAAGCTATGGGCATGGAAGAATTAGGTCTCATAGTGGTGGAAATACAAAAAATTGAGCAAGAGCTCACGATTATGATGCTCCCGACTGATCCCAATGATTCTAAGAATGTCATTTTAGAAGTTCGAGCGGGCACCGGAGGGGATGAAGCAGCATTGTTTGCAGGAGATCTTTTTCGCATGTATTCCAGGTACGCTGATCGGCGCGGTTGGAAGATGGAAGTCATGAGTGCTACGTCGTCTGAAAGAGGCGGTTTTAGGGAAGTGATCGCCTCTATAGAGGGAAGTAAAGTTTTTAGCCGCCTAAAATTTGAAAGGGGCGTTCATCGGGTTCAGCGGGTTCCAGATACCGAAGCACAGGGACGTATTCATACCTCTGCATGTACCGTAGCCGTCTTGCCTGAGGCAGAGGATGTCGAAGTCCACATAAACCCGGCAGATTTAGAAATTACAGCTTGTCGCGCTTCCGGAGCAGGGGGGCAGCACATCAATAAGACGGATTCAGCAATTAGAATTGTCCATAAGCCTAGCGGATTAGTAGTAGAGTGCCAGGAAGAGCGAAGCCAGCTTAAAAATAAAGAGAAGGCACTCAAGGTGCTTAAAAGTCGTTTATTTGAAAAAATTCAATCGGAACAAGACGCAGAAATTAGTGCTGATCGTAAGAGCCAGGTGGGATCAGGAGATCGATCTGAGCGAATTAGGACTTACAACTTTCCTCAAGGTCGATTAACAGATCATCGTATCAATTTAACTCTCTATAGTCTTTCGGACATAATGGAGGGGAGCTTGGATGGGGTTCTTGATCCTTTGGGGGTGGCGTACACAGCGGAACTTCTCAAGGAGCAATCGAATCGTTTATGAATGATGTGGTTTGGACTATTGCAAATGTGCTTAAAAGTTCCATGGAATTTTTAACAAAAAAAGGTGTGCCTAACCCGCGATTTGATGCCGAATTGATGTTAGCAAAATGTCTAGGTTTTAAGCGTATCAATCTTTACCTAGAATACGATCGTCCTTTGACTGTCAGTGAGCGAAACGACTATAAAGCTCTTTTGTTTCGAAGAGGGAGTCATGAACCTGCGGCCTATATTTTGGAAGAGGCCGGATTTATGGGTTACATGTTTAAGGTGTCCAGAGACACACTTGTTCCGCGGCCAGACACCGAGCTGTTGATTGAAGAAACCCTGAAGCTGCTTCCAAGCTCAGGTGCAAGGAAGATTTTAGATATAGGCACAGGCAGCGGTTGTGTCGGCATTTCACTTCTAAAGATGCGTGGAGAATTAGAAGTAGATACTTGGGATGTCAGTGAAAAGGCCTTAGCCATAGCTCAGTCAAATGCCCTAGAGCTAGGCGTTGCAGAGCGATATAGACCAACACTTAAGTCAGCCCTTGTGGAAGGATCCTATCAAGGTGAATTTGACGGAATTGTAAGCAATCCTCCCTACATTGCAGCCACAGATTTTGAAAATTTGGACACCACAGTTAAAGATTTTGAACCGAAAATGGCACTTTTAGCAGATCAAAATGGCTTACAATTTTATGAAGTCATTGCCAAAAATGCCCCTAAGGTTTTAGCGCCGCGTGGTTTTGTGGCTTTTGAAGTAGGTTGGACCCAGGCGGCTGAAGTGGCACAAATATTGGATCAAAATGGTTTTAAAAACATCAAAATCGCCAAAGACCTAGGAAACAGGGAGCGGGTGGTTTCAGCTCAATTGCCATGTTAAAAAACGAAAATAAAGTCACTTCCTCTGACAGGGCCTATAGCATGTTGCTGGCGCCCATGCTTGGCATAACGGATGTTACTTTTAGAAATGTTTTTGCCAAACATTTTTCAGGTTTTGATTTTAGCTATGCACCTTTTATTAAGGTTAATCAAAACCTTGATTTTAAAAAGAGCAAAATGGCGGAACTTTCCCCAAGTCTGAACAGGCATATGGAAGTCATTCCACAGATCATGTGCAATGACATAGCTCCCTTTTTACATGTTTCTTCAATTCTCGCAGATTTGGGCTACAGACAGGTTAATTTAAACCTAGGGTGTCCAAGCCCTACTTCTAGTGGACGAGGTTTGGGGTGTGGTTTAATGCCAGACTTAGAAAGAGTAGATAGGCTTTTGAATGGTGTCTTTGAGCGTTGTCCCTTGAAGGTCTCGATTAAAACCAGGCTAGGCCTAAATAGTTCTGAAGACATTTCGAATTTGATTCCCATTTTTAATCGCTATCCTTTGGATCATGTGGTGATACACCCACGGACCGGCAAGCAAGGCTATTCAGGAGAGGTCGATTTAGAAGGTTTTAAAAAAGCAAGTCAGCAACTTAAAACGGTGGTTTGTTATAGTGGTGACATTAAGACTTTCCAAGATTTCCAAAGTCTTCGACTTAAAATACCAGAGGTGTCTCATTTTCTAATTGGGCGGGGAGCACTCAGAAATCCTAATATCTTTAAGTCTATTCAAACATCTTCTGAAGTACCTTTATCGACCAAGGATTTCTCTTCTTTTATTCTGGAACTTGCAGATCAGTATCTTGAAAAAGATATTTCCCTTAAAGACGTTTTGATTCGAGTGAAAACTATTTGTTACTATTTTGCAAGTAGTCACTCATTCCCAGCGAAGCAAATTAAAGCCATCCGAAAATCCCGTTCGATGTTAGAAGTGGTGCAATCCATAGCCGCTGTTCCTTGAACCATCGGCATGTATCAATTAAGATTCGACTATTAGCGACTAGGTACAAGGTATGCTGAGTCTGCAGTTCATGGTTTCGCTTCTTTGGCGTCAAAGATTTCGGTGCCGTTTGAGCCTTCTATTAGGGCAGATCTTGCCTCTGGGGGGAGGGGGTGTATCCTGATATCATAAATTTAGTAAAAAACTTGCTGATCGAGCCCCGTACGGTTTGAGGAATTATGGTTAATCAAAGACTAAGCGATGGTGCTAGGCTAGTCCTATTTTTGTTGGGCATATTTGCTTCATTTACCCTTATTGGTTATATACTTCGGCCCATCCTTTCGGCGCTGGGCCTTTCAATTGTGTTAAGCTACCTTCTCTCTAAACCTATTCAAAAAGCGGAGTACTATACAGGATGGGCGCGGAATAAGATAATTATCTCAGTTCTCTTCTCTATTTTTACTTGTTTAGTTTTGGCGGGCGTCTTTGTGGCACCCCCAGTCTATAGGCAACTGATTCAGTTAATTGAGAAAATTCCCAACGCCGTTTTTACGTTTCAAAGCGTTTGGGTTCCGCATTTTTTGGGCAAGTTGGGTTCATTAGGATTTGAAGTACCTAGCTCCCTGGGAGCTGAAATTAGGAACTTTCAGGTTGCGAATCAAATCGAATCTCGTCTTACTTCTGGGCTTACTGCTATCTGGGAGTCAGCGCCCATACTCTTATCAACTCTTGTAAATGCAGCACTGATTCCCCCATTTACTTATCTTTTACTTGTGCATCAGAAGCGAACGTTCCATTTTGTACAAGATTTAGTCCCAAGAGGTCTTTTGTCTCCTATAAGAAGATTGGCATTAACTGCTGATGTTGCACTTCAGGCCGTTATCAAGGGGCATCTAAGTGTTGCAGCGGTGCTTGCCGTCTTATATACCTTCGGTCTTGGTCTTGTAGGGCTGCCTTTTGGTTTTGCTATCGGCTTAATTTCGGGGGCTTGTCGCATCATTCCTTATGGAGATTTAATCGTGTCGATTTCCCTAAGTGCCATTGCCATTTTGACGAGCGGTTCTGCCTATGAATCCTCTCTAGGAATAGGGGTGTTTTCTGTCATTATAGGGGTTCAAATATTGGATGCACTGATAGTGACTCCGCGAATTATCGGTGGTCGGTTAGGGGTGCATCCTATTATTTCTATTGCAGCCATTATTTCTCTAGGCGGGGTTTTTGGGTTTTGGGGTGTGATGTTGGCCATTCCTTCGGCAGCCCTGATTCAGCAAGCTTGGCGGGGATTGATCCCACTTTATTTGGACTCTAAATTCTATCGCGAATAGGAAGATCTAGAGATTTCAGTTGCAATAGGTCCAAAACCATAAGGACAATTTTCTAGTTCTATTCCCCTGTTGCTATAGAGGCCCTTTTTCCTAAGAAAATCAAAAGGAAGCTTTTAGCAAATAAGGTCTAGTTTTGAACAGAGGCTTCCTAGGTCTAACGAAACAGCGGATTGATAAAGATCTTTCTATTTGTTTCTGGGCTCAAGGGCAAAGCTGTATTCTATTAATTTTTGACTTTTAGGTTGTCTCCTTCTGGGCAGGTTCGTAAGATGGCCTATTCAAAAGCAGCATTCAATTGTTTTTTCGGTATGGGCGGCGATGCTTTGAACCCATGGCACGCAAGACAACCAGGAAAAGAATTAGTTGGGACTGAAGGAATATGTTTTCAAAAATGGATGGGTTCCATTTTTTGAAAGTAGCTTGAGCCTAAGGCCGACCTTTTAAAGGAAGAAGTTTTATCATGAAAATTTTATTTATGTGCGTTGCAAATTCGGCAAGAAGTCAATTGGCAGAAGGTTTGGCCAAGGAACTTTTTAAAGATGCAGAAATTGAAAGCGCAGGATCTAAGCCAGGAACCATAAATCCCCTAGCCATTGGGGTTATGAAAGAGATACAGATCGATATATCCAGTCAGTTTTCAAAGTCTTGTGATGATTTGGAACCCTCTTTTTTGAATGGTTTGGATTATATTGTTACACTTTGTGCGGAAGAGGTTTGCCCTATTCTAGTGTCTCAAGCTCAAAAACTTCATTGGCCCATTAAAGATCCGGCAGGTTTTGATTCCGAGAGCTTGGAATACAGGATGGAAAAGTTTCGAGAAGCGCGAGACATTCTCAAAGATAAATTAGTGAACTTTAGCAATGAAGTAGGACTTTGATTTTGGGAATGCCAGACTAGTAGATCATATATTACTTTCGGCGGGCCAGACTTCATCAGTTGGGATATCATTTCCCAATAGGAAACATCATATTTGCAAGATTTTATGAAGCGATGGGATTTTTGGATTCGAATTCTAGATGCCCTATTAGACAAGGAGTATACTCATGTTGCTGCCCAAAGCCGCTGTCATTAGAAAATCGATAACGTTTGAACTATTCCAAAGCACTTTCCTGAATTGACGATTCCTTGATTCGTGGCTTTGCTGGGAATTCGTCAAAGAGCCAAACCCGTAGGGAAACTCTCTGAATTTGATCCTCCAGTCCATACGAGTAAGTCTAAAGGTCCTTAAAAAGGACTGCGCTTGATTATGCATTTTCCCAGGTCGTTCGGTCCGATTCCGGCGAATGTGGCAATATCTGCATTTGAAGTATAACAACTCCTAAACTTCTGAGAATGAACTCGTAGGGGACTTATTTTCGAGGGACAGGCTCATTTTTATCAAAGGATGTTCAACTTTTAGGATCGAGCGGCTTATAAAGGTGAGCTTTGATTGATAGTTGAGTAATTTGAGGTTTCTGCTATAAAAATGAGTTAGTTTTGAGCGGTCCTACTTTTCGGCGGGCTTAGGAGACTCTATTGCAGGAAAACACTATTTTGACCCCAGAAAGCATTCGAGCTTCGGGCGAAATTCCCCAACATGTCTCTATTATTATGGATGGCAATGGCAGGTGGGCCGGTGCAAGGTTTCGCCCTAGAGTCTTTGGGCATCATAAGGGCGCACTTGCAGTTCGTCGGACAGTTGAAACAGCCAGAAAGCTAGGGGTTAAGTATCTGACCCTTTATGCCTTTAGTGATGAAAATTGGGGCAGGCCGGCCTATGAGGTTTCAGCCGTTATGGACCTCCTGGAAAAGTACATCAACCGAGAGCTGAGCAATTTGCATCAAAATGGCATTCGTTTGAACGCCATTGGTGAACTCCATAGGCTACCAGACAGAACTAAAAAAATCTTAGATCAAGCCGTCCTTCAGCTTTCTGGGAATTCACAAATGGTTTTGACTCTTTGTCTATCCTATGGCGGGAGAAGTGAGATATCAGACGCTTTAAAAAAGATAGCTAGTAAGATTGAATCTGGCCAGCTTACTTCTTCGCAAATATCAGCAGAATTGATTGGAAATTATTTGTGGACGGCTGGAATGCCTGATCCTGATTTGATGATTAGAACGAGTGGGGAATTGCGCCTCTCTAATTTTTTACTTTGGCAGCATGCCTACTCGGAGATGTATTTTTGTAAGTCAAGTTGGCCAGATTTCTCAGAAGCCCATTTTTTAGAGGCTGTTCAGTCCTTTCAGGGCCGCCAGAGGCGCTTTGGCCAGATAAAAGAGGCGAGTCGACCTCTTACTTTAGAAGAAATGGAAGAACTAAAGCGAGAGGATTACTAATGCTTATTCAACGCGTCCTCACCGCAGCTTTAGCGCTGCCTATGCTGCTATGGATTATTGTTCGGGGCGAGAGGTGGCAAATGTTGGCTGTTTTCTTAGCTTGCGTCGCCATATCCGTTCATGAACTATCATCTATGGTTGTGCCTTCTTTGGAAGCAAAAATTTTAGGGGAAGAGCACCGTTCCAAGAAGATTGTGGGGACGTTTTGGTATTTGTCTGGAATTGTCATTTCGGTCATTTTGTTTTTTGTGGCGACGCAGGGTGACTATGACACTGGTCGCAGTGGCATTGCGCTTGGATTTGTGGTTTTAATGCTTGTAGGGGTTTTTACTGCGAAATCCATTGATCGTTCCATGATTCGAACCATAGGACTTTTGGTGACGATGGGGTATGCTGTAGTCCCATGGCTAGCAGTGTGGGACTTATATATTTTGAAGGAAAAGTCCGTATACTTGTTCTTACTTTTTACCATTGTAATGGGTTGTGATACTGGTGCCTATTTTGGTGGGAGAGCCTTTGGAAAACGAAAATTAGCTCCCAATCTTTCGCCTAAGAAAACCTGGGAGGGAGCTTTTTTTGGAATTTTGACTGCAATTTTGTCCTCACTAGCACTCAATCACTACTATGACCAGACTCTAGGCTCAGATTTTTTAGTAGGCATAACAGCCTTGTTTGGGGGGATTGCTGGGATATTAGGTGATTTGTTGGAATCAGGCTTTAAGCGTTTTGCTGGTGTAAAAGACTCTGGCGTAATTTTCCCAGGTCATGGTGGATTCTTAGATCGAGTTGATGCCATAATTATAGCGGCTCCGGTGGTGTGGGTTTTTGTTTATAACTTTTTGCTACCAAAGTAGGGGAAACTATGGCTTCATTCTTTTCGAATCCCGTAATCTCGATATTGCTTTTAATAGGCATACTTATATTTGTTCATGAGTTAGGACACTATCTTGTGGGTAAGTATTTTGGCTTTGGAATTGAGACTTTCTCGATTGGTTTTGGCCCGAAGATTTTTGGATTCAAGAAAGGGGAGACGACTTATCAAATTTCCCTTCTTCCCTTAGGCGGCTTTGTAAAATTTGTGGGAGCCTTCCCAGGTGAGGTGATACCCAAAGAGTTTGAGGGGCGCGAGTTAGCTAAATTTGCGGTTTGGAAGCGAGCCTTGATGACTTTTGCTGGGCCATTCGCCAATCTGCTACTTGCGTTTGTAGTGTTTGTTGCAGTGGGCATTCATGGTATTGACCATGCAACATCAGTCCTCGGCCACGTGAGGCCCGGAAGCCCCGCCCATCTCGCTGGGTTGCTCCCTGGCGATAAGATCATTCAAGTGGACGGCACCCCCGTGAATCATTGGGATGATTTGTTAGTCAATGTTTCCGAAAAGCATGAAAGTCCAATTGAAGTTTTGGTATTGCGAGATGGTTTGGAAAAGCGCGTCGTGATGCAACCTGAAGCCAAGCAAGATGAAGATCTCAATGGCGCAAAAGTCAAAGTGGGCCGAATAGGCGTGAGCCCGGCTGTTTTGCCTAGGTTTATTGGGGTTTTGCCAGAGAGTCTTGCTGCTAAATCAGGTTTGAAGACTGGTGATGAGATATTAGGCCTAGAATATTCCAAAAAAGACGGGTCGGGAGAAATCCTAAAGAAAGACGTTTTGGATTGGAATGCCTTTTTGATGGCGGCCTCCAAGGCTTTTCAAGAAAATAGTTCTATCGGATTTAGGGTAAAAAGCGGTGAAGAAACTCGGGTTGTAAATGTTTCCGTGAGTGTGCAAGAACTGAAAGAGATTTTGGAAAAATCAACTTTGAATCAAGGTGATCTAAGTCATTTTGAAAAAGGTAGATTGGTAATGAAGTACCTAGGTGTGGAAGATGGATCCTTATTGGTCGATGAAGCTTCGGAGGGTAGCGGGCTAGAAAAGGGCGACTTTATTTTGTCCTTCGCTTCACTTCCCATAGCCGATATGTTTGACCTTTCTGAAAAAGCAATGGAAAACAAGAATCCAGTAGTCAACATGGATGTACTTAGGGATGGTAAGCAAATCACGTTAGAAGTTAAGCTACGGGCCACAGAACTTCAAAAAGCAAAAGGTAAGGAAACAGTTTATATTCTACCGGGTAAAATCAAGGGTGGAACAACTTCTGAAGAACGGGTTACTGAGGCTTATTCGGGGCTGGCCAGCTTGGAATATGGGATGAAGAGGACGCTCCATGCGACAAAGACTATTTTTGGCAGTTTAGTAGGGCTCTTCACAGGTAAGGTTCCGCTGCAAGCGCTAGGAGGCCCTATGCTTATTGCGAAAGCAGCAAAAGAGTCGGCTGAAGCTGGGATCTTTGTTTACCTCACAACTATGGCAATGATCTCCATCAATCTTTTTTTGATAAATTTGTTCCCCATTCCTGTTTTAGATGGGGGGCACCTAGTCATGCAGTTCATTGAGGCCGTTCGAAAAAAACCACTCAGCATAGAGGCCATGGAAAACTATCAAAAAATTGGATTTGCATTCGTTTTGGCATTAGTGGTTTTGTCTACCTATAATGACATCGGGCGTTTTTGGGGTTCATTTCTGAAGGGGAAGCCATGATTCATTATGGGCTCTGGATGGATGCTTCTTTGCCTGGTTTATCGATTGTAGTTTTAGGCCGATCCTCAGCTGGAAGTTGGTCTGTTATGTCCGAGTATCACGATAACACTCTAGGGGCTTCGAATCAGATCAATAGTATTTTAAACTCCATGCTCCATAAGCTTGGAGTGAAACCAGCCCAAATCGAGTATTTAGCGGTTGGAAACGGGCCAGGCAGTTTTACAGGGATAAAAGTTGCCATGGCATGGGCCTATGGTTTCTTTTGTATAGAGGCCCCTATGTTCGTCTCAGGATTTTCAGCTCTTTGGCTAGGCTGCCTAGGAATACAAAAAGAGAAGTCACAGGTCTTATTGAAAGTTACGAGCTCCCACGGATTCTTCGCTAAGAGCAGCTTGCAAGGCTATTCTGAATTTCCGTTTGAGCGGAGCGAATTTAAAACTATTTTAGAAGATGGTGATATCTACCTAGCATCTCACTGGCCTGAGATGGAATTTGATTTAAATCAGGCAGGCGTTCCCTATGTAGCGCTTGAAAGTTTAAGGAGCCATGCCGTTCTAGGACTCCTTGCGACGTTGAATCAACCAGATTTTGAATGGAAAACTGAGTTTCCAAGCCCACGTTATTTAAAATTATCTACTGCAGAAGAAAAACTAATTAAAAATCAGGAGTCATTTCTTGGCTAATTCTATCATGAAACGTCCGAAATTGGGTGCTGCTATCTATATACTTCCAAACCTCATCACTACTGGAAATCTTTTTTTTGGTTTCTTATCAGTCGTGGAATCTCTCCAAGGTAAGTTTGGTTGGGCGGCTGCTTCCATTTTTTTGGCCTCTATTTTTGACGTCCTCGATGGGCGGGTTGCGAGACTAACTAATACGTCTTCAGAATTTGGAGTTCAGTATGATTCACTTTGTGATTTGATGTCATTTTGCTTGGCTCCAGCTATATTGATGTATCAATACAGTCTAAAAGATTTTGGTAGGATTGGTTGGATCCTTTGTTTTGTATTTCTAGCTTGTGGTGCCCTGCGATTAGCTCGATTTAATGTTCAAAGCTCCATCGGTAAGGCTAATGGTGATTTTACCGGTCTGCCAACGCCAATGGCTGGGGCCGTGCCTGCTGCTTTTGTCGCTCTTAGCACACATCTTCGCACACTTTCCAACGATGGACTTCTGCAGCAGTATATTTCTCCTATTGTTCTTCAGGCCGACATCCAAATGTTCTTTTTACTTTTAGCGGCACCTATACTTGCATTTCTTATGGTGAGTAACGTGACTTTCCGTTCTCATAAAGCCCTTAAATTTAAAAATATAAAACCTTTTAGGCTTCTTGTCATAGCCATCATATTTATTGGTTTTATAGCTTATGAGCCTGAGCTTTTCAGTTTTTTACTATTTTTTGGTTACGCTCTCACTGGTCCTTTAGAGTGGATCTTGGGTTGGAAGAAGGCGGTAGAGGATGACGATATATTCCAGGCCGATGACGAAGAGTCCTCGGAAGAACATCAATAATTGAAGAGGGAATTATGAAAATTGCAATTTTAGGTGCTACAGGTGCGGTCGGTCGAGAAATGTTAGAAGATTTGCAGGACTCAAATATTAAAGATGTGGAAGTAGGTTTTTTTGCTTCTGCTCGCTCTGAAGGCCAAACTGTTGAGTTTAGAGGAGTGAGGCACACAGTTAAGGCATTTGCAGTCGAGAAACTCAAAGGCTATGATTATGCTCTGATGAGCGCTGGCGGCTCTTTTTCTAAAGAAAATTCCCCCAAATTAGCAGAAATTGGGGTTACGGTTATTGACAATTCGTCAGCTTGGCGCCAAGACCCTGCTGTGGCACTTGTGGTTCCTGAGGTGAATGCTTCCGTGCTGGATTCCTACAAGGGACGCATCATTGCCAACCCCAATTGTTCCACCATTCAAATGGTTGTGTGCCTTGCGCCCTTACAAAAGGCCTTTGGCTTAGATATGGTGCAAGTTTCCACTTATCAGTCGGTTTCCGGAACAGGCCAAAAAGGTATTAGTGAGTTGGCCGACCAGGTGTCTAGCCACCTTCGCTTTCAAGATCCTGTGCCTAAAGTATATGCTCAGCCGATAATTTTCAATCTACTCCCAGGAATTGGGCCCATCGACGCGTCGGGGCATTGTGAGGAAGAGGTTAAAATGGTTCTAGAAACAAGAAAAATTTTGGGAATTCCAAATTTAGATGTGTTGGCATCTACAATTCGAGTCCCCGTTTTTAGTTGTCATAGTGAAACGCTAGCCGTTCGGCTTACAAAAGAGGTCTCTAGGCAAGAACTTCAGTCTGTGTTTAAAGATGCCAAAGGAATAGAATTTTATGTGGGAGATGAGTATTCCAGTATGCCAACCCCACGATTGGTAGCGGGAAAAAAAGATACCTTTGTTTCAAGAGTTCGTCTGCCCTATGGCCAAGATCGTTCCCGTTGGGTACAATTTTGGAACGTGGCTGATAACCTTAAAAAAGGCGCAGCCACAAATGCGGTTCAGATTCTTGAGTATTTAGTTGCCAAAAGAAAATGAAGGATGGCTATGAGTAGACTTTTTTGGTTAGGACTTCTGTTGAACTTTAGTGGGTTAGGACTTGCTGAAGAATCAGCGTCAAAACAATCTACTAGTAACCTATCTCAATCTACTCCTTCAAAGACGGATAATCCTTCTTCCGCGGCAGCAACGCCCGCAGACGCCGCGAATCCTAATGCTACTGACACTGACACTCCTGTAGCTTCTAGTCTGCCTCCTGAAAGTGGCAGTCCTGCGGGTGTGTCCGTTTCAAATACAGAAATTAAGAAAGAATCCCAGGAGCCTTCTAGTTCGAATGCTCTCGATAGTTCCGTAGGCGGTGCTGCTTCTCAGTCGGTTCCAGAAGTCCTTAAAGTGCAGTCCTTAAACGGGGCAATTTCTCAAGCGCCTGCTGACTCATCAAATGCTACCAAAACAGAGGGTGCTTTGAAAGCAGGGGATCCCTCGTCAGAATCAAAAGATCCAAAGGTTTTTCAAGCTGATACATCAAGTCCTCAGACCGCTCCAGGAAGGAGCCTAGAAAACGAAAGCGCTAAGGAAAATGCCAATGAGGCCTCTAAAGAAGCAATGGGCATAATAAGTCCCGCTAGTTCAGAGAGCACTGGGACTGGCGAACAAGCCATTAAGACTCCATCGGGTACTTTGAAAGAGGGCCAAGAATTGCCAGCTAAGCAGCAATCTCCCGCTTCCACTCCCGTGTATTATAGTCCCGTTTCTAAAATTGATATGGCTAAACAAAAGCCAGTTTATGCTGACAGAGGGGACGGGAAGGAAAAGTTTGGTAATTGGATGATTTCACTTGGATCTGCAAAATCAAATTATTCTAAGGCTGATGGGTACAAAGACTTTTATGGAAGCTTTTCCAATACTTTAGATCTTGGCGTAGATTGGTTTTTTCTTCGACATACCTATGCTGCAGCTGGGTTAGGTGGTCGCTTTAGTTACTACACGGATAAAGGGTCTAGACAAACGAACACGGGCACAATAGCCCCGGGAAGTTCGTCTTTTACAGTACTTTCCAAGGTACTGACGCTGCAAGGAGTTATTTCCCCGCTTCCTTGGCATTGGATCGTATTTAAGGGTTGGGCAGGCAGACAATACGATTCCTTTGAGGAGACGCGAGACAATGAAGTATCGACTAGCCTGACAGAAAATGAAACCTCCGGCGAACAGCCTAAGCTTTTGATCTCAAAAGGGAAACGCAACGGAACCGTAAAAGGGTTTTCAGTACTGTTTGATATTTCATTTCTCGACAGTCGATCCGTAAAATCTATGAAGCCCGCTTTGGGGATAGACTCTTTGTATATTGCTCCTTTCAAAGAGGTATATGAGCAGAGGACAGTAAAAGGAATCAATCTAACCAGGAATCTTTCCGGGGTTATGTTAGTATTTGGCTCTGCTATATAGGGATATTTTTGAAAAGGATTCGCATAGATTTATCTTATGATGGCCGAGACTACTACGGTTTTCAAAGTCAACCCGATGGCAATACCATCCAAGATGAAATCGAACGCGCTCTGGCTCAAGCAGTAAGAATTCCGCTTCGTATAACGGGAGCGTCAAGAACAGACTCTGGCGTTTCTGCGGAGCATCAAGTTTGCACTGTCGAAGTGCCCGATGAAACCGATTTGTTTAGACTTCATCGCAGTTTAAATGGACTTCTTCCTAAAACGATTCGTATTCAGTCCATTGAGGTTGCAGATTCTGGTTTTCATCCAGGTTATTCATCAAAAGCTAAGATATATCGCTATCGGATTTGGCTTGGAGAGTGTTTGGATCCCTTTTGTCGCCCTTTTGTCTGGGAAGTAAAGTCAGAGGTTAACTTTGACAAGCTATTGCAAGTTGTAAGCGAGTTTGTGGGGAAGCACGATTTCAAAGCATTCTCTAATGCGGGAACCGATGTGGCTTCTACAGTTCGAGAGATCTATGGTATCGAAGTGGAGCGCAGAGGTAAACTCGTCAACATTTGGGTATTAGGAGATGGCTTTTTAAAACAGATGATTCGTAATCTTGTCGGAACGAGTATCGACATAAGTTCTGGAAAACTACAATCGAATGTAAAAGAGCTACTTACAAGCGGAGTCCGCACAAATTCAGGTCGCACAGCACCAGCTCTAGGACTTCAGCTAGTAGAATTGCTTTATGAGACAGTGCCGAACTTAGCTAGCTATGTAAGCGTCTACAATCAGAAAAGTTCGATGCTCATAGGAGGCTCCGAATGAAGTTGCGTATTTTTTTAATAGTAGGGCTCATAGGGGCATGTACTGTGGAAAGGCCCATGATTAGAGGAGGTGCCATGGAAGCGCTGACTCCCATAAAAGAGCCCGTGGAGAACGGATCTCCAAATTCTGATATATGGTCGCGGGAAAAAAGAGAGTCGTTTGCTTCTCTCTATTTTATGGTGGGGGAGTATAAGCAGCTAGAGGGCGACTTTTTGGGAGCAAAGAGAAACTTTGAAGAGTCTTATGATATGGCTCCAAATTCTTATACTGGCGCAAAAGTAATGATTGCTAGCTTAGATGCGGGAGAAAGCTCAGGGGACACACTTTTAGATGCTCGAAGAATGGTTCTTCTTTATCCTAAGTCCGAAGCTTTACGGACGATCTATGCGAGAATTCTTTTCACGAATCGGATGCCAGAAAAGGCGGCGGCAGAGCTTGAAAAGGCCATTCAGCTGGATTCCGGAAAGGAACGGCCCTATTTGCTGCTTATCGACTATTTTGAAGCTACAAAGAATAGGAAGCAATCCTTACATTGGGCAAAGAAATTTGTAGAGGCAATTCCGAGTTCTCAACTGGCGGTTTTTATCTATGCTAAAATTTTAGTAGCAGATCGACAGTAT
>JBAXBA010000009.1:0-69468 GCA_037142195.1 Pseudomonadota bacterium | reverse complement strand
AATTTTATCAGCAGTAATTAAAAAGACGAATCTCTTTTTCGCGGGAATGTGGGAGAAATGTTATGCAAATTCAAAGCCTAAATTTGGAATTCTTGGAAACTACATTTCTGGAAGATTCCATGTAGAATGTATACATTAACTTGCTGAAAAAGCATAACCATTCTCCAAGATCACACTTTGAATGCGTTCTTGATGAGATGTATCGATAGTTTCAAGTTCTAGTAAGACCTCTACGGTATAAATACTGCCTGACTTTGCCATGCGATTATGCTCTAAGTTATAGAGGTTTGCTCCTGTGTGATAAATAATATCCAAAAGTTTGGCCATGGCACCAGGGCGGTCTCTTACGACTACCTTGATGCGCATAAGGCGGCCATTGCGAATCAATCCTCGATTTGTAATTCTTGCGAGAAGCGTAACATCGATATTGCCGCCAGAAATAATACAAGCAATGCGGCAATCCTTCTTCCATGCCTTAAGAGAAAGCGCCAAATCGTCCAGTGCAGCAACTGATATGGCTCCGGCACCTTCTGCCAACAAATGGTTTCTCTCCATAAGTTCCATGACAGAACCGGCAATTTGACTTTCCGATACCAAATGCATCTCGTCCACGTTTTCACGAATGATGTTATAGTTCAGTTCTCGAATGCCTTTTACGGCAATCCCATCCGCAATGCTTGCTTCAGGACTTTTAGGAGGGCTTGCTATCGTGCCGTCTCGGAAGGACTCGAACATTGTGGGATAGAGTTCCGTTTGCAGGCCAATGATCTTGATATGGGGAAATCTTTGTTTTACGGCCGAGGCAATGCCAGAAATAAGTCCCCCGCCCCCAACTGGAACGACAATGGCATCCAGGTCTTTAACCTGATCTAAAAGTTCTAGAGCTACGGTGCCTTGTCCCGCAATTACCGTCTCATCAGCAAAGGGATGGATCATTAATCCGCCATTTTGGGCCTGCCACTCCCTGGCTGCCACCTCGGCGTCATCATAGGTATCACCCGTTAAAATAACTTGAGCACCGAAATTCTTAGTAGATTCGACCTTAATTATGGGAGCTCTTTCAGGCATAAAAATCGTCGCATGAAGATTATGCATTCTCGCAGCGATAGCTACTCCCTGAGCGTGGTTTCCGGCACTAGTAGCCACAACACCATCTTTTGCGCGAGAGCCAGCCTCAAGAATGGCATTAGTCGCTCCTCGCACCTTGAAGGAGCCAGAAACATTAAGATTTTCCATCTTAAGGTAAACGTCTAAGCCTGTTTTGGAAGAGTAGAATTCCGAACGAATTGTAGGAGTTTCTGGAAAAATTGCAGATAGTCGCTTGCGAGCACGCTCAATTTTTTCAAGGGCGATATGGGCCATGAATTCTCCTAGTAGACAGGCAAGATTGTGCCATTGCCTTGGATACTCAGCAATGAAATGATGAATGAGTTCCGTATTGTTGTAAACCCTAAAAGTATATTAATTAAACAGAAGGAAGGTCTTTTCTCTTGGGTCATATTGTTTTAATTGAACGATCAGGGGAAGCTAAGAGCCTTCTAAAGCCCATAGCAAGTCTTTCGCCAGTGAGATGGATTGAAGACTGTCGGGAGCTTTCAGGGGCCCTAAAAGGCGCTCGCGCGATCGTGGTCTCCCATTTGTCTGGGTCTGTATTGGATAGCTTTTCTAGTCTTTTAGCGCAAGAAAAAGTGCCTATTTTTAGCCTAATTGGGCCCTTTCAAGAAAAGATTCGTGATGCCATTCACTTTTCAGAAGTTTCGACTCTTTTAGAAGCTTTAGGCCAAAACACAAGTACTACCCATGCATTCGTTTCGTGGAAAGGCGCCAAGCTTGATCTGATAGGCGGCAGGATTTCTAAAGACGAAGAACACGAGTTACTGACGCAAAAAGAAGCCACCCTGCTTGCATACCTCATGGAATGCGGTGGTGAAACCATCGATAGACATTCGGTTAAAAAAATGGTCTGGTCCGGAGTGAAGGTGTCTGATACCAGCCTAGAAAGTCTCATATGCCGACTTAGAAAAAAAGTTGAAAAACTTGAACTTTCTATTGAGTCTGTATACGGTGGAGGATATCGACTCATTTAAGTTGGGAAGTTTATGATGAGAAGTTTTTTGCAGTTGTTTTTGCCTCTCATATATTTGCCTTTCATATATTTGTCTGTCCTATCTTTGTTTTTTCCATCTGCTAAAAGCTATGGATATTCTTGGGCTGCTTTCGGTGAAATCAGGGGGGAATTTGAGCCATGTGGCTGCGACCCTTCTAGCGATTTAGGCGGTTTAAAACGCGCTGGGGCCTTTGTCGAGCAAGTTAGAAAGAAGGATAAGTTAACAGACGTCTTTCTTCTTGGTTACTTAAATGATCCTAAGAAATCCGACCAGGATATCAATGCCAACATTATGGTTCAGGGAGTGAAGTCTTTAAAAATCACCGCCGGACTTCCCATGTCAAAAGGGGATTTAGAGACATTTATAGCCGCAAAAATCCCACCCGTTCTAACCAATTCTCTTCTTCCGAGTACGGTTCGATTTTTAAAATCAAGTGATACATGCGTGCTAGGATTTGTTTCTCCTAAAGAAGGTTTTAGTGGACCTCTCAATTTTTTAAACCAAGATCTCCCTAAACTGTGTTCTGGTACATCAAGACGAGTGTTGTTGGCTGCTGTAAGTGATAAAGAGTTGTCTGAACTTGCAGAAATGATTAAACCGGACTTTATTTTGAGAACTAGCGAGCGAGATATCAGCGTAAAACCAGACGGTTCGGAAATGTCTCAAAGTGCGACGCTCGCGGAAGTCTATGCCGGGGTTACGTCCTATCGCCTCCCCCTTGGTGCCAGTGGAGTTTGGGTTTCAAAGAATCTTCAGCGTGGATTTATGGGCATCAAAAAGCTTCTATCTGATGAGAAAGCAGAGAGTTCCAATTTTCCGAAATTTGGCTCATCGTCGGAAAAAGATAATGGTATTCAAACGGAAGGTCTCCCTATTGTGTGGCTTGGCAAAGACTACGCCGCTCTCCCTTCACCTGTAGATCAGGCTATGAAACTTTATAACAAAGCTGAAAAACAAAAGTTCGATAAACATGTAAAAGCCAAGTTGGAATTTAGATCCTCATCACAATACAAAGGAAGCGAAACCTGTCAAAGATGCCATCAAAAGGAATATGATATTTGGAAGCGTTCGGACCATGCTGATGCGGTTCATACTCTAAAAGCTGTCCATAAACAGGAGCATAGTTCCTGTATCGGCTGCCATGTCGTTGGATATGAAAAAAATGGCGGCTATCTTAACCAAAAATTCACACCACACTTGGCTGGAGTTGGGTGTGAATCTTGTCATGGGCCTGGAAAAGAACACGCTAAGAATCCGAACATGAATCGTTTAGAAGGCGGCAAATTTGTTTGTGCCGAGTGCCATGTGGCGCCCCATTCTCCTAAATTCGATTTTGAAACTTATTGGGAGAAAATAAAACACGGAACAAAGAAGAATTCTTCTATCCAAGATGACCAACCTCTTTGAGGGGGAGATGGAAGAGAGCAGAGAGCAGAGAGCAGAGAGCAGAGAGCAGAGAGCAGACCTCATCCAAGAAATAGCGATCAGACATCATCTAACGAGGCAGCGCATTTTCTTCAGATAGCGCAGTCAAAATTTCCTTCAAAGCGTCACTTGCCAAGGAAGAGGCGGCTTGGGTTTTGGTTAATTCGTTTAAATACTTGGTCTTAATATCTTGTGATCTTTTTGAATGTTCGACAAGATCTTCAAATTGAAACTTCAGTTCTTGGTGAAACCAAGCGATATTTTGGGAATTTCGTCTTAGTGAAGCGCGTGAAGAAGCAAAGTAGTTTTTAAAAAAAGACTCAATTTCTTCTACAATCAGATCAAAGCCTTTATTTTCTAAGGCACTGCATAGAAGTATTTTTCTTTCTGGGACAAGCGGGGGCATAAAATGAAAGGAGTAGCTCAATTCGGATTTTGCTAACTCGGCTGCAGGTAAGAGATGGGAGTCTGCTTTGGTAACAATTACAAACTGCGATAGTTCCAAAATTCCCTTCTTGATTCCTTGCAGGTCATCACCAGAGGAAGGTTGGTGCAGGGTGATAAAGAGATCGACCATAGACTCTAGGGTGAATTCTGCTTGGCCTACGCCAACGGATTCTACAAGGATATAATCAAATCCTGCAGCCTCAAGAATCAATAAGGACTCTCGGGTGCTTCGTGCCACCCCGCCTGAGGATTTGCCGCTTGGGGAAGGGCGAATAAAGGAGCGTTCGTGTGCTGCTAGGTCCTGCATTCTAGTCTTGTCGCCTAAAATGCTTCCACCACTGAGGGGGGAAGAAGGATCAATGGCAAGTACAGCTAGGGAACGCTCCTCACCTAATAAAAGGAGCCCGAGGCGTTCAATAAAAGAAGACTTGCCCACTCCTGGCGGCCCAGAAATGCCAATTTTTCGCGATTTCCTCCCTTGCTTACTCAGTCTTTCAATCAGCCGACGTGCGGTTTCCTTTTGGTCAAAAGAATCACTTTCTATTAATGTAATCGCCCGCCCTAAACCTCTGCGGTCTCGGGTCAAAATGAGCTTTTCAAGTGTTTCTAGGGTTTCCATCATGGGTTCTCAAGAAGATCTAAAATCTTATGGGCACAGTCTGTAATCGGAGTGCCGGGTCCAAAAATAGCAGAGCACCCTTGGGAGCTTAGAAAATCATAGTCTTGTTTGGGGATGACTCCTCCGACAACGATCTTGATGTCCTTGCCATCTGCTTGATCCAGGGCGACTCTCAAAGCAGGAACTAGTGTTTTGTGTCCTGCTGCTTGGGAGGAAACTCCAATGACATGTACGTCATTTTCGATTGCTGACTTGGCAGCTTCTTCGGGTGTTTGAAACAGCGGGCCAATATCCACATCAAAACCAAGATCCGAAAGTCCTGTGGCTACGACTTTAGCGCCGCGATCATGACCATCTTGACCCAACTTTACAACTAGAATTCTTGGGTGACGCCCTTGGGTAGCATGAAAGGACTCGACTCTTTTTTGAACCGCTTGAATTGTATCTTTATTGCCAAATTCGGCGCTGTATACACTGGAGGCTACGGTATTTGTAGCGCTATAGCGGCCAAACACAGATTCCAAAGCAGCGGAAACTTCACCAATTGTCGCGCGAGCTTCCATAGCTGGAATCGCCAACTCCAGTAGATTTTTTCCTGTTGCTGCTCCTTCTTTGAGGGCATCCAACAGTTGAGTTACCTTAACTGGGTCACGCTGCTTTCGGATGGTCTCTAGTCTTGCAATTTGCTGTCTTCTTACGTCAGCGTTTTGAACTTCTAAAATATCTAGCTTTTTATCGTTGCTTTCATCAGCTTTGTATTTGTTTACCCCTACCACGGTTTCCATTCCTGAGTCGATTCTTGCTTGCTTTCGTGCCGAAGACTCCTCAATGCGCCTCTTGGGTATGCCACTCATAATTGCTTTTGTCATCCCGCCTGAAGCTTCCACTTCAGCCATGAGTTCAAGTGCTCTTTGTTCGATATCTCTGGTGAGAGACTCCATAAAATAGGAGCCGCCCCAGGGATCTATAACCTTACAAATATCCGTTTCTTCTTGGATAATGATTTGGGTGTTCCGAGCGATTCGTGCAGAAAATGGAGTGGGGAGGGCAATGGCCTCATCTAATGCATTGGTGTGGAGGGATTGGGTGCCACCAAATACTGCAGCCATGGCTTCAATTGTAGTTCTAACAACATTGTTAAACGGGTCTTTCTCTGTCAGTGAGTATCCTGAAGTTTGGCAATGAGTGCGCAAAAGAAGGGAGGATTCAAGCTTTGGCTGGAAGGGCTTGATCACATCGTGCCATAGTTTTCTAGCGGCTCTAAGTTTAGCGATTTCCATGTAGAAATTCATGCCGATGCCAAAAAAGAAAGAAAGTCTTGGGGCAAAATCATCAATGTTCAATCCACTGCTTAATGCTGAGCGCACATACTCGAGTCCATCAGCAATCGTATAAGCGAGCTCTAGGGCAGCATCTGCGCCCGCTTCCTGCATGTGGTAGCCCGATATAGAAATGGAATTGAAAAGAGGCATATTTTTTGATGTGTAGCCAATGATATCGCGCACAATTCTCATGCTAGGTTCAGGCGGATAAATATAGGTATTTCTAACCATGTATTCTTTTAGAATGTCGTTTTGAATTGTTCCTTTTAAAAGGTGTTCCGCTACCCCTTGCTCACGCGCGGCAACTATATAACTTGCAAGTACGGGAATCACGGCACCATTCATAGTCATTGAAACAGAGATGTCTTGAAGGGGAATGTTTCCAAAGAGAATCTTCATATCCTCGACAGAATCGATGGCGACTCCTGCCTTTCCCACGTCTCCGAGAACCCGGGGGTGATCTGAGTCATAGCCGCGATGAGTGGGCAGGTCGAATGCGACAGAAAGTCCTTTTTGGCCAGCGGCAAGATTTTTGAGGTAGAAGGCATTAGACTCTTCGGCGGTCGAAAAACCGGCATATTGGCGGATCGTCCAGGGATGTTTTGGATACATGGTCGCCTTGGGGCCGCGGGTAAAAGGCGGCATACCTGGAAGTGTTTCTTCAGAGGATGCGGTATCGAGCGAAGTGTAAAGGGGTTTAATCGTGATCCCTTCCGGGGTCTTGAAGTTTAAACTTGAGGTGGGCATACCTTTAAGTTCTTTGCTCGCTATGGTTTTCCACTGATCCAGTTTTGACTCAATTTTAGTCATTTGTATTTCCCTTCACGATTCTTCTTGTGCAAAATATTTATAAACCATAAATGTGAGCAAGTCGCTCATTTTTACAGGGGTTTGGCCGTGTTTAAAGTTTCCAGCAGTTCTAGGATCCTCTTGGCGTTGGTTTTGTTGCTTCTTTTTCTGAGACCAGCCTTCGCAAGAGAGAGTTTAGCGGATCGAGAGACCAAAGCTCTGGTTTTAAGAGACTTTTTGCTAACCCTAGACTTGGGTTATTTGCGTTGTGCCGAACGTTGTGACTGGACTCAGGAAGACAAAAAAATTCAACAGGCTTGGGTCAAACTAAAACCTTTGATTCCCCAAAGACCTAAGTTAGACGCGCTTTTTTCCGCAAAACCTAGTCTTGAAGTTTGGCGGCAGTACAGAAAAGTATTGGAAGAGGAGCTTTCTCTAAATATGGCGCCGTCTTCCAGTATAAATAAGGCTAGGGGTGAAGCTCTTTTTTTGCGGCACTGTGGGAGTTGTCATGGGGCGACAGGTCAGTCGGACGGTGCCCTATCAAGTCGCCTACGTCCGCCACTTAGAGCACTTAATAGCGCCTTCTATAGAGACTATCTTGCGCCTGCGATGGTTTACAATATTGTTTTAACCGGTATTCCTAAAACACCGATGTATCCTTTTAAGGATCAAATTTCGGATTTGGATATGTGGACTCTTGCTTTCTATACATTGACGCTTTCAGCGGGTGATCCGGGCGCTATGGAACAAGGAGCTGAAAGTAAACCCCTAGGCGCACTAGAAATGAAGGATGCTGCACGTCTCAATGGTGTGGAACTCAAAGCGCTCGGCAGGTCTCAGAAACAGGCCTTTCATTTGAGGACAACAGAGGTATTTGGAAAGGAAATTGCTAAATGAGGATTTTAAAACCGGGCTTTTCAGGAAGCCTTACTTTAACCATTTCTATTTTAAGAACGCTATTTTGTTTAGAGGTTTTCACACGAGTTTTTCTAGAAACAGAACTTGGGACTACTTCTATGGCCCAAGCTGAAGAAGTAAAAAAGGTAAGCCCATCTCTGGCTCCCAACGCGAATTCCCTGGTCCAGGAATTTATTTCTAAAGCTCTTCCCATGGAGTTTGAAGGAAAAACTAAAACTGCTTATGCTCTTTCCGGACCTGCCCTCGAGGCCACTGTACGCAATTCTGCTTCCGCCTTAGTACTGCCTTTTGATAAAGTTCAATCGGTGAAATCAGTAAGTTTCGATTGGTGCACGACACGTGATTTAGCCAAAATCACGAAAGATATCGAGAAGACTAAATCTGGTGATGATGCAGCTCTTCGCCTTGGCCTATTGCTTGAGGGCAATCCTCCGATGATTCCTATGTTCGTGCCAACGTGGATCAAAAAACTAGAGAAGATCGTTAAATTTCCGACAGATAGAGTTTTATATTTAACAGCAGGAGTAGCCAGCCTGCCAGGAACTACTTGGGTAAGCCCCTATACGAAGTATATGTCGATGGTAGTTCCCCATTCGGCACCTAAGAAATTAAGTTGGTGTAAAAATGGATATAGCGCGAGCTATACACTCCCAAGCGAAGTTCATGTTACAGGACTTTGGTATATGGCAGATGGAGATGATACCCTTCAGAGCTTTACAACTTGGATTAGCGCGATTGAGATAAAGTAAATTAGGAGTGCCTGTTTTTTTTATGGCACTCACCTAGGGACAGTAGTTTCAGCCAATGGTTGCCAGGAAAGGATTGGGCGCACTCTTGTGTCAAAGGGCTTACGGTAAACGGCTTTAATCCCTATTTTTTCGGCGTGATTTAATACCGTATCAAAGGCATGGGAAATCGTAGCTCCTGCTTTTTGAGTCACTTCATCTTCAGTTGGCAAATCAAAATCATTGGCACCCCATAACAAGGCTTCCAGAGCACGCTCATTTTTGGTTAAGACTGAGGTCCGGATATGCACAAAGTTATCTAAATAGATCCTACAAATCGCCAGCCATCTCAAATACTCATTAGTTGACACTTCCTTGCCCCCTAGGACATTGCCAAAGGGCTTGTAGGTCCAGCAAAGAAAACTAGCCAAGCGATTCTGATTTTCATCTTGAAAGCGTCGCAGGCGCTCTAGATGCTCCAGGCGTTCCCTGGTGGATTCATCAAAACCTATGACCATGGTTGCAGTGGAGCCTAGGCCCTGATCTAAAATGGCTTTTTGAGCCGCGTAATAGTCTTCAACTTTGTACTTGCCGGGGCTGTGCCGAAGTCTAAATGAGTCTACTAAAATTTCAGCCCCACCCCCTGTAATCCATTCGGTCCCGTGATCCTTCAATATTTTTGCCCCCTCCTCATAGGAGACCTTAGACAGCTTGCAGGTAAACATAAATTCAGCGACCGTCATTTCGTAAAATTTAAGGCTAGGATATTCAAGGTGAACGGCTTTAAAGAGTTTAGCATAATCAAATATGGTTAGCTTTGGATGGAAACCACCATTAAAACTTACCAGTGTACCCCCAAAAGAAACCAGTGCATTGATTTTTTCAAAGACTTGATTTTGGTTTAAAAGATAGGTTCCTTCTGCATGGGGGAGGCGATAAAAAGAGCAGTAATCACATTTAGCCACACAAATATTTGTATAATTGACAATGGCCATCTTCAAATAAGAGGCAACTCCGTCCGCATGGTAATGTCGGCGGGCCAAACTCGATAAAGTTCTTAATTCCTCGTCGCTTCCCTCAGAGAAAAGCCAGGCCACTGACTCCGTGGAAACCCGCTCCCGAGCGATGATGGTATCCTTTATCTGTTCTAGCGATTCCGACATGATGAAATCCTTTCAGCATTTCATATACTTAGTATAATTTTTAGAAGGCGCAAAGGGGAAACGCATTTCTCCTAAATAAAGGCCCATCATTTCTCCATGGCGTGTCAGTTTGCAGGCCGCTTTAGCAAGGCTCGGAGTTCGAAATGGAATTTGAACTAAAAGCCGGTCTCCACGCGTAAAACTCCTTGACCAAATAACGGTCTTTGGTTTAAACAGTTGTCTCTCTGGTTTCTGATTCTTTGATGAAATTTTTTTATTAATGGTTTCAGGGGGATAGATTCTAGGGTAGCGAACATTTCCTTCGCCGGTTATTAACAGTTGATTCATTCATAGGTGTTAACATGAAAAATTCTATATTGGCAGGTTTTGAGGCAAGAGTAGCTCCCCAAACCAAAGTTCTACCCACATTTAGACCTGGCGACACGGTCATTGTTCACTTCAAGATCGAAGAAACTACGACTGACGCTAAAGGAAAATCTGAGAAGAAATCACGTATTCAGCAATTCGAAGGCGTATGCATTCGTTTTAAAAAGGGTGGCGTGAACTCTTCTTACACAGTCAGAAAAATTTCTGCAAACGGCGTCGGTGTGGAGCGTATATTCTCAGCCAACAGCCCTTTCGTAGATAAAATTGATGTACTTGCTAAGGGCCGAGTCAGACGCGCTCGCCTTTACTATCTAAGAGATCTTGCTGGCAAGGCTGCTCGTATTAAGAGCCGCTATTTCAAGGCCCCACAAGCAGCAAAGTAATCCGATTCTAAATCATTAAAACCCCAAACCCCTCAAGGTTTGGGGTTTTTTGTCGTGCTTATTTCTGGGTGCTTTTTAAGTCCAGCAAGGACTAGACAATTTCCCAAAGGATCCTCTCAACGCAACGTCTGAGGAACTAGAGGCCTACTGCACTTATAGGCACCTATCGCCTACATTTCTAATGAGATACCGATTCCTTTGTTATGATAGAAAGTCGGCTCTCAAATTCTTTCTCACTAATTTCACCACTCGCCAGGCGTCTTAGCAGGATGTCTTTAGGTGTTTCACGCATTCTTTGCCACGTCTGGCGGGGGACGGGTGCTAGAAGTGAAAAGAAGCCCACCCAAATGAGGACCCAAAAACACCACCAAAGGAAATGCATGCCCAAGTAAGCTGATTGGTAGTAGTGCATAGAAGATACCTTTTTAAAAGTGTTACAATAGTTGCCGAAACTAAGTGATAGCATTATGTTGAACCACCCTGTCACTCTTTGAGGAGATCTGCTTGAAGCCTTTCAAGCTTTTGATTCTGAGCTGATGTGAGCTTGGGGTACTTGAGATCAAGCAACTCTAAACGCTGAATGAGAAGTTTTGAAATGGTCAAGCGGGCTGTCTTTTTGTCGTCACCTGCTACAATATACCAAGGGCAGCTTTTAGATGCGGTATGCTGAATACAGCCCTCATAGGCGGCTTGGTATTCATCCCAATACTGCCGTTCCCGCACATCACCTTCTGAAATTTTCCAATGCTTATTAGGGTTGCTAAAGCGATCTAGAAGTCGGTCTCTTTGTTCCTTTTTTGAAATATGGATAAAGATTTTTAGGATTTCATAACCTTGACGGTGCAGGTATTTTTCATGGTTGACGATATCTTTATAGCGGTGTTGCCAGAAAGACTTATTATCCCGCTTGCCCATAGGCAGCATTTCATCTTCAAGAAGTTCCGGATGGATTTGGGTTATCAGAACCTCTTCATAATAGGATCGGTTGAAGATACCAATATGCCCGCGAGGTGGTAGCGCGCGGTTGACCCGCCAAAGGAAGTCGTGATCCAGTTCCGTTTGAGTGGGTGATTTGAAGCTCACAACTTGGCAACCCTGAGGGTTAATACCTGACATGACGTGCTTAATAGCGCCATCTTTACCTGAGGTGTCCATGCCTTGAAGGACAATGAGTAAAGCTCTGGAATGTTCGGCATAGAGTCGGGTTTGAAGCTCGCTGATCAAGCTAATATTCCTTTCCAGATTTTTTTGGTATTGATGGTCGGACATCTTGCGGCGTATAGCCTTCACCGGGACCTTCTTTAAGGAAAAATGCTGATCTGTGCTGATTTCTAGATACTCTTCGTGTTTCCTATCGAAATGTTTGCCATTCATATCTTCACCCCAATTGCTGCTGTTTTAGGAATTTTTGATTTAAAAAAGTGATGCTTCAATAGCTCTGCCGAACAGGCATAAATCCATACGATAGTACCCATGATGGCCATAGAACTTCCTGGAAGTGGTACTAGCCCAAAGAGGCCAGCAAAAGGTGAATAAGGGAAAATCAGCGTTAGGATGACTACGGCTACCGTCAACCCAAGTAGGGCCGGAGATGGCTTGTTCTTCCAACTTGGTCCCGGAGTTCGAATGATAAGGACAATAAGGGAAGCAGACACCACTGACTCCACAAACCAACCTGTGCGAAAAAGTTCGGCCGAAGCATGCAGTTGGTATCGAAGGATCGCAAATGTTGCAAAGTCAAAAATAGAGCTGAGAAGTCCAAAGCGCAGCATAAATTTAAGAATATAGTCTATATCCCAACGTTGCGGGCGAAGAATGGCTTCTTCAGAAACCGAATCGGTGGCGATAGCCATTTCGGGAAGGTCAGTCAGGAGGTTGATTAATAGGATCTGCTTGGACAAAAGAGGAAGAAACGGCAAAAGAAGAGAGGCGCCAGCCATGCTAAACATATTTCCAAAATTAGCGCTAGTTGCCATAAATACGTATTTCATGGTGTTCGCAAAGGTCTTACGACCTTCTCTTATACCTGCAATCAGAACTTCCAAGTCTGGATCCAGCAATACAATATCGGCTGAATCTTTAGCGATATCGACGGCTCCCTGCACGGATAGACCGACATCAGCAGCTCGCAGGGCAGAAGCGTCATTGATACCGTCCCCTAGGTAGCCCACCACATGTCCTACCTTTTTCAGTGCGCGAATGATGCGTTCCTTTTGGTTGGGCTCTACCTCAGAAAAAATATCCGTGAAATGGGCAAGCTGTGGTAAGGCTTCATCGCTGACATGATGAAGTTCGGGACCTGTGAGAATTCGCGGCTCATGAAAACCAACCTGTCTTGAAATTTCAGCTGCCACAAGTTGATTGTCACCGGTGATTATTTTTAACGCCACTCCTAGATCTTTCAGTTCCTTTATGGTTTCAGCAATACCAACCTTTGGCGGATCAGCAAAAAGCAAAAACCCGCGAAATGTCAGTTCCATTTCATCAGAGCGATCTATCTTCTGTTCTTGACCTAGAACCTTGGTGGCGATAGCTAGAGTTCGAAGCCCCCGGGAGCTAAACTCAGCATACTTAACTCGAACGGCCTCCTGATGTTCTTGAAGAGGCGATCTATTGCCTATAGATGTTTCGCATGTCGTGCAGGCGTCAAGAACTTGGTTAAAGGCTCCCTTTACTATTAATACATTTTGACCCGCAACTTTTGCTAGGATACTGAGGCGTTTTCGAAAAAAGTCAAAAGGCATTTCATCTAAGAATATGGCATCCAAAGTCAAATCTTTAGTAGCCGCTTTTATGGCATCATCCACGGGGTTTTGAAAGCCCGTTTGAAAGTTCGCATTGATCGCAGCAAAGATCAAAACAGCGTTGCTAGAGTTCCCATCGACATCTAAGCAAGCCGAAAGTTTGACATTTCCTTCTGTCAGAGTTCCTGTCTTGTCGGAACAGAGGAGATCCATACTGCCGAAGTTTTCAATGGACACGAGGCGTTTTACTATGACCTTCTTTGCAGCCATTCGACGCGCCCCTGAGGCTAGATTTACACTTATGATCGCGGGTAACAGCTCTGGTGTTAGGCCCACTGCCAAAGCAAGCGCAAAAAGAAAAGAATCTAATATAGGCTTGGAAAGAAACACATTAAGCCCAAATACAAGAATCGTCAAAACCAGGGTGATTCGAATAATGAGATTGCCAAAGTTTCTTACACCATGTTCAAAATCCGTTTGTTCAGGCCCTAGACGAAGGCGGCTAGCAAAAGCTCCAAATTGGGTCTCCTCGCCTGTTTGTAAAACAAGTGCTTTTCCCGACCCGCTGACGATGTGGGTACCCTGAAAGACAGCGTTCGTTCTTTTAGAAAGATTTGTTTCTGTAGGGAGCGTTCCCAGGATTTTTTCAACGGGGAAGGTTTCACCCGTTAGCAGCGCTTCGTCAACAAAGATGTCGCGCCCTTCAAAGAGAAAACAGTCTGCTGGAACACCACTTCCCGCGGAAAGTAAAATAACATCTCCTGGAACCACTTCATCAAATGGAATCTTAGTGGGAAGATGGTCTCTTAAGACTATAGAAAGAACCTCAACCCTGCTTTGAAGCTTTTCAATTTCAATAGCAGCCCCAAATTCCTGCCAAAAGCCAAGGAGACTACTTATGAGGATGATCGTTAAAATAATCATGCCATTGGTCGAGTCGTGCAAGCAAAAAGAAACAATTGCCGCAGCAATGAGTAATATGACAATGGGTGAGCGAAGTTGATTGCCAAGCAGGACTAGGGCACTATAAGATTTTTTGCTACCAATTAAATTTCGACCTTGAATCCTTAGACGTAAAGAAGCTTCCTGACTGCTCAGGCCTTGAGGGGAAGAGTGAGTCACTTCAAAGTTCTGCTCCCTAGTGGCAGCCCACCAGGAGGCCCCCTTAAGAAGGGACATGGCGTAGCCCGAGCATAAAAGAGATAAAATTAGTCCTAAAATCTCTCCTTGAAAGAACGTTAGATGCCGCTAATAAATCATGTCCGGAAGATCCTAAATAAGACACAAAAAATTGAACTGCTAGATAGCTCTCGAAATCTACTTGACTGCGAGATGAAAGACTAACCCTGAGTCTGCATTTTTGAAATTTCAAAGCTGCTACAAAAGATAATTTGCGATATGATTTTTTCTCGCTTTTGAAATACTTTGTGAGAGTCATCCGCCCGCCCTTCAGATTTTTTCGATCTGGGTTTCTGATGCTTCGTGACCTCACAAAAACCCCTTATTCGATTTTTCTGTTGCTGCCACCGTAAGCGATTACAGGAGTATGAGTTAAAGTGGCTCCTAGTTTTCAATTCAAGACGCGCACCAAGGGATTAGTATCGTGAGAAAGGTCAACGGCAGTCCTTTAGCTTTTTTAAATTGCAGCGGCACAAATCCTAGCAAAGACCATCTAGGTTGTATGCCCCCCCGCAACTTTTCAAAGAATATTCCATTTTAAGTGCTATAGTTTCGACGACTTGAACTAACTTCAAGTCAAAGGGTGCTATATCAGGAATGCATTTTGGAACGAGCTAGTTAACTAGTACTTGATTTTTGAATTTAGCGATAACCACCACCATTCGCGGGCCGCCGCTTTGACGCAGTCTTAAGCCTATATCTTTTATGAGCTTGTCATTATCCGTAATGCTCATGCCCTTACCCTTAATCTTGGCTGTTTCTGTACTAAAGACTTTTTGAATCCAATTGGGCTGTTTTGTCATTTCAAAAGTATCGACTTTAGTTGCGCCTGAAGCCCCAAGCGCTTTTTTGACGCGGTCTGCTCGGCTCACTGCCAGATTCCGTTGGGCCTTTGACAATTCGCCCTTGACCCATGTTTCTTGGTCGGACCATGCAGCAACCAGATAGCGTTCGACTTTCGATTCATCTTTTGTTGCTTTGACAAAGTCAGCCAAAGCAGCCATAGAGCTGTCGGATATTACAGAGCTATTTTCGTTAAAGGGAACTTTAACAATATCTTTGTCAAGGATTTGATAGATTCGATCCACGACGCGAACTTCATCCTTTTGAACTACGGCCTGCCCGTAAACAGAACCTACGCTACTGAGTCCTACGAGAAGTGCAACTTTTGCCACTTTTTCCATTTTTTTCATTATTGTCTTGATTCCTGGAAGAGTTGATTTCATAAATTCTGCCTTTCAATGCGAGTTATTTAGCGCGATGATCATCATGCATGAAGCATCATGCAACATGCATACCAATGGAAGCTTTACATGAAGATCCACAATTTCAATGCTTTCACTTGAATTTTTATGGTTTCCCTAGGGAAGCGTTGCGATGGGATGGTGAGCAGAGACCTTTCTCAATTTGCATCATCAAGCGCTAATTTCTAAAGGGAATCTTGATCTTTAGTAGAAAGATTCTCATACAAGATCAATTTACTCAGATTTTTTATTTAAGATTATAGCGGTACACAAACACTAGAACAAATCTACCTATGAAAGGACAATTAATAGAATTTTTAAAAGTTGGCACAGCATATGCAACTCTCGTTGCTTAGTGCGGTTTTTTAGCCTTAAGCGTTTACAGCTAAACGAGGAGTACAAAATGTTCAATGATGTAAAAAAGTCCGATGAAGATCTAAGGAGAGACGTGATTAGTGAGTTGAAATGGGATCCTAGCCTGAATTCAAATCAAATCAATGTGAGCACGAGGGATGGAGTTGTTACCTTAGGCGGTATAGTGCCGCATTTTTCAGAGAAAGTGTTAGCAGAGAAAGCAGCGCAGCGCGTTGCGGGAACTCGTGTTGTAGTGGATGAGCTGGAGGTAAATCTAGGCAGCGATGCAGGGAGAAGTGATGATGACATTGGCGGAGCCGCCATATGGGCGCTGCAGTGGAATTATCAAGTTCCAAGTAGCGTGAAGGTGTCGGTCGAAAAAGGATGGATCACATTACGCGGGGAAGTAGAGTGGGACTTTCAGCGAAATGCAGCGAGAGACGCGGTCTCTAAGTTGAGGGGGGTGTGTGGTGTTAGAAATGACATTACCATTAAGTCTAAAACGCAAGCCCTTGATGTTAAAACTCGAATAGAGGATGCTTTAAGACGCGCTAGCAACGGCGCGGAGCGCAATATAAAGGTGGAAGTGCTTGGCGGTAAAGTGATACTTACAGGTGACGTTCACTCCCTCGCCGAGATCGAAGATGCAAGAGTTGCTGCTTATAGCGCACCTGGCGTCTTTTGGGTCGAAAATAGGTTAAAGATGGCAGCATAATTTTTTTAGTGATGGCATGCTCTCTTCTTTTACTTGCACGATCATTTGCTTCTTTTCATTGCTAAAGAGGGGGAGTTATCTTGGATTTAGATCTTAAACAAGTAGCGCGCGAGTCTCATCGTTCGGATCGTATCGGCTGGCTAAGAGCAGCAGTGCTTGGAGCTAACGACGGGATCGTCTCGACAGCAAGTCTTATTGTGGGAGTTGCAGCTTCCCACGCAAATCCACAAAATATAGCCATTGCGGGAGTTTCAGGCCTTGTTGCCGGTGCGATGTCGATGGCTGCAGGCGAGTATGTGTCTGTCAGTTCTCAGGCCGATACTGAGAAAGCGGATTTAGAGAAAGAAAAAGAGGAACTTTCTTTTAGTCCTCAAAGGGAGCTTCTTGAACTCGCTAAAATTTACGAAGACCGAGGTGTCGACGCAGGGCTTTCAAAAGTGGTCGCTGAGCAGCTCATGAAAAAAGACGCTCTTGGGGCGCATGCTAGAGACGAGTTAGGGATTTCACCTTCAAGTTTAGCTCGCCCTCTTCAAGCAGCTCTGGCTTCGGCAATGGCGTTTTCAGTAGGGGCAGCACTGCCATTGGTCTTAGTTTTTGTTGTCTCAGAAGATCGGCTCATGGATGGTGTCTTCGAAATATCACTTATCAGTCTTTTCGTTTTGGGCTCTCTAGCGTCACGTGTGGGCGGTGCCACTATTTGGCGTGGCGCCATTCGCGTGACTCTTTGGGGCGCTTTGGCCATGATAGTCACTGCTGGAATAGGCGCACTTTTTGGTTCCGTGCCTTGATCGCCTTGCAAAATCTAGATTAGTAGATTTATGAAGCCTTCTTTGTGAGGACCATTGCGAAGAAAATGTATCGGATAGTGGTATCTCTCTGATGGGCAGTCCCATTTCAAGTTTGTTTTTTCCGACAGGCCCTCCTACGCGAAAGTTTCGCCTACAACTTTTAAGGAAATATAACTTTCAAATAACTCATTTCCCTCAAAGTAGACGCATCTCTCTATTTCAGGGCTTTGAAGATCTGCTCTTGTGGAAGGATAATCATGATGGCAACTGAAGTGATCCTTGGCATTCCGTTTTAAGGGCCTAATGAATGCAAACCTGAGAGCGCTTATTGTCTTTAGAATTCATGCTCTTGATTGCCATATCTAGGAAAGCAAGTTAGCAAAAGATTTTAGAAATCAGGAGACCTATTTCTATCGTAGGAGCGGGATTAGTCTGGCCAAGGAAGCTGCTCAGCCATTCCCGTAAGTCCATTAGTGCGCAGGATAGCAATGAGATCTTTTGCCAGCGCTACATCTTGAGGGTGGGCCTGGCTCCAGTTGGATACAAATTGGTAGCAAGCTTCATGGAGCGCAGTCGTGAAGGATTCCAAGGAGTTAGTGTTGCCGCTTAATTCAAAGAGGGCTGTTTCGTTTAAAAGCCGCGCCAGCAATGCCATTCGGGCTGGAATTTTTTCAGCGGGTAAATCTCCAGGAATCAGTCCAGGTGGATGGATGAAGGCTTTTGAGAAGATCACTTCAATTTCTAATTTGCGTTCTTTGGCGTCATTGCCTTTTAATATTCCAGAATCTTTTAGTTCATTTATAAGTGAGCCATTCTTTTCGATCCTATCAATTCCGCGTTCCATTACTGGATTTGTCCCCAGGCCACCAGGCATCATCAGCCAATTAGCGGCCAATGCATTTCTGTATATTCCTTTAGAGGCACCAATAGAAAATGCAGATGAAAACGCCATGGAAAAGGTGCCAAATTCGTTTTCAAAAGCGCTAAATGCCTGACACCAATTTCCGGTTTGAAGGCGTTGTCGGGCTTTCGCGATCTTCACAGTTCCAAGGCCATCGCCGGAACCAAATTCTTTCATAAAAAATTTCGCCGATCCATTCATGTCTACAAGACGAGGGTTGCGAATCACCCCAGAAATTGCGGTCTTCTTTTGTCCATCTATAAATGAGGTTCCCCATCCATAGACGATGAGATCGCTGGGGCCTCTGAGGTTATTTAGGACGGACTCTCTCGCAAGGTCATTGTCCACCCAGGTTGTTCTCGGATTTAGCGACAAGCACGATAATTCTGAGCCAAAGGTAAGGGAAACGAATGGATCCATCGTTACATAGAGTCCGTAACCTTGTTGACCGAGTTTAGGCAAATCTCCCTGTGTTTTAATCTCCCGATTTTTGTTGATGGCATCTCGAGCCTGGTCCCAAAGATGCTGATGTAAGGGTCCACTTTCACGTGACCAATTGAATACGATCCTAGGCTTTGTGGTGCTTTGCAAAGCACCTTGAGGGGCGCTTAAAAGCATTCCTTCTGTGGGCTTGTGAAGGCAGCCCGCAGTTAGGCCCGCAGTTAAGCCCAAAGTTAAGGTCAAAATAGGCGCCATTTTAAGAACGAGAGTAAGAATAGTCTGTGATCTATATGAAAGAATTCTCCAACTTGAATAAGGTCTATTCATTCGTTTCACTCCCGAAAGCAATAATCGACAGGTATCATCCATGATTTTACCTCATTTCAGAAATCAGGAGGAAACTGATCATGGGCTTAAATGGGGATGAGCGCGCTAAGGTGTACTGGAATATAAATATTGCCGCGACTCCCTATATAGCGCTGCCCTAGATATAGAATGTGGCAAGGAGTAGAGTCCATTTAGGACTTCTTTGGGATGTAGGTCAAAATGTTTAGGTATCAGAATTTACTTGAAGATCCGCTCAAACACCTAAGGCATCTTCGGGGGGAATGGGTGTGGCTCGAGCCTCGCGCACAGGTCTAAAAGACATTCGATGTTCTGGGGTTATCCCGTATTTCCCGAGAGCTTCTAAGTGGCGCTTAGTCCCGTAGCCCACATGAGACTCAAAACCATATTGAGGATAGGTTTTTTGCAGGGCACTCATATAACTGTCGCGAGCTTCTTTGGCAATAATAGAGGCAGCTGCAATGGAGTAGGTTAGGGCGTCGCCGCCAATGAGCGCCTTTTGGGGAAGGGGCTGACCTGGAATGGTCATATTCCCGTCCACCAAGATCAGACTGGGGCTTCTCGTCAGTTTAGCGATAGCTCGTGTCATGGCCAAAAAGGTTGCGTTCAATATATTGAGCTGATCGACTTCACGGGCACTCGCAAAAGCTACGCCGTGACTTATCGTATGCTCTAAAATAATGGGTATGATCCCTTGACGCTGTTTAGCGGAGAGTTTTTTAGAGTCTCTAATAAGACTTAAGAGTGGGCCCGGGAGTTGCAGAAGCTTTTCAAGATTTAAGATGATAGCGCCAGCGCAAACTGGCCCGGCTAAGCAGCCCCTACCAACTTCATCAACCCCACAAACCACGTGACCATTTTGTAGCAAGTCTTGCTCAAAATCGCCTTTGTTAGACATGCTTATTTAGCATCTCTGCTAAGCGAGGTTTAGGTACGGCCCCAACGACTTGATCGACGGGCTTGCCATCTTTAAATAGGACTAGGAACGGTATAGAGCGTACGGCAAATTGTGCGGGAGTATTGGCATTCTCGTCCACATTCATTTTGGCAATAGTGATCTTTCCTTGGAATTCGCCCGCAAGAGCTTCGAGTGCAGGCGCAATGGCCACGCAGGGTCCACACCAAGGAGCCCAGAAGTCCACAAGCACGGGATGGGGGGATTTTAAGACAAGAGATTCAAAGTTATCGTCAGAAACTACAATTGTGCCACCGGCCATGAAAATACTCCTCGCAATAGTCGTTGGATCATATCCTATTGGACATGAGGTTTTCAAAAGAATTCAGCCAACTTGTCCTAAATATACGAGGTATTTCTAAGCATGCGGCTAATTTTGCTTTCAATGAGGCTTAGCGGCCGCATTTTCCCTGACTTAAAATGATCCCCAAGGTGCTCATCTAACACGAGTAAAATGGGATCCGATCTTCCCTCGGTTATGGTTAACCACTTTTGAATCACTTGACAGTCTAGAGGCGATAAAAAGTGGCCTGAGCCTTTTATGGCACTAATATAAGAAGCCACAACTTCTGCAGGAGATTCTGGGCTTAAAGGAACATTTAATTCTGAATTTACCACTAAGATCCTGCCGTTTTTTGTAGGGTGTCGATCTTTTCTAACGCCAGAGCAACTTGAGTTTCAAGTGTTTTGATTTCCCTATCGTAGCGGTGGATCTCGCCGATATGATCAGAAATCCTAATAAGACTTCCAATTCTGGTAGTTAGAGAGTCTAAGTGCTCAGGTGATACAAGATCAAAATACCAGTTTTCATCGAGCGCATACCTCAGGAGCTCTTTTTGGACTCCTTCTGAGCTTTCACAAATAATGAGCCAGGGTATATTTATCGATTCCGGATCCAGGCGTTTAGCAATACCCTTTACCCAAGTGACCATCTGTTGATCGTCGAGATTATTGGCAAAAACAATTAAAATGGAACATCTGTTTAATTTTGGGTCAGTTCCTGAAGAAATCACAACTGTTTTGACTTCTGAAATGGATTTTAGTGTAGCTTCCACTCGGGCTAAGTAACGGTCCGCAAGACGTGCATCATGGATGAGAAAGCCAGCAGTTCTTGGACCTAAAATGTCTTTTTCTGATGTCATAGTAGGGCTCGCTTATTTAGGTTCGTAACGTTACATTCCATTATACAACAGGGGGCATACAAGATGGAGCAGGAAAATGAGTGGAAAGAAGTATGTACGAAGCTCAATATAGGCAAATTGACTAGGCATATCTTCCTATGTACCGGCCCCAAATGTATTGCTAATGAAGAGGGAATGAAGGCTTGGGAACATTTAAAAGCCAGAATTAAAGACGAAAAGCTAAATACGGTCTTTCGAACTAAGGTTGGATGTCTTAGGATTTGCAAAAAAGGACCCATCGGTCTCATTTATCCGGAAGGAACTTGGTACCATAGCCTAAGCCCTGAGAATTTGGACTTAGTTATAAATGATGATTTGAAAAAAAACCACGCAGTGAGAGCGCTCATGATAACGGAAGACGCGCTAGACAGCTTTTAATGAATTTTATAGCCGTTTTCAAGTAGTTGAGCTTCTACATCCTCAGCATCTTCAGGTCTAATTTCAGTCGCCACAAAATACTTTTCATCAGCCCATGCGACTAAATCGTCACCTTTGCAAACCATGGAACAAAAAGGTCGACTTGGATTTTTAGTCGAATATTCCACCTCCTTTTGGCATGTAGGACATTTCATTTTCATAGGTAGATTCCTCAAGGATTCTAATTTAATTGACATGTTGCATATCATGACTTTACGATGGATGTCCACTCGGAGGTTCGTGGGATGATCAAATTAAAGTCAGACCAAGAAATTGATGATATGAAACCCGCCGGGAAATTGGCATGGGATTTACTCGAAGCCCTCAAATCAATGATACGTCCAGGGATCTCTACTCAAGAGATTAATGATTTTGTTCATTCCTTTACCTTGGAGCGAGGGGGAGTCTGTGCTCCCCTTAACTACAAAGGGTTTCCCAAATCTGTTTGCACCTCAGTCAACCATGTAGTCTGCCACGGCATTCCGTCGCCTAAAGAGTTTCTGAAAGAGGGTGACATCATCAATGTCGATGTGACCCCCATTGTGGGCGGATATCACGGAGATGCTTCAAGGACATACTTTGTTGGGAGCAATATATCATTAGCGGCACGAAGACTTGTAGAGGCTACC
Source organism: Pseudomonadota bacterium (assembly GCA_037142195.1). Classification (GTDB taxonomy): domain Bacteria; phylum Bdellovibrionota_B; class Oligoflexia; order Oligoflexales; family CAIMVM01; genus CAIMVM01. The sequence continues at coordinate 47,307 of JBAXBA010000009.1, read as the reverse complement.
GAGCGTTCCCTTCGGCTGGCTATCGATGCTGTGGTTGTGGGTGGTAGAGTGGGGGATATTGGTGCTACGATTCAGGACGCCGTAGAAAGCTTAGGGTTTAGCGTTGTCAGAGATTTTGTAGGGCATGGGATAGGAAAAACATTTCACGAGGAACCTCAAATTCCGCACTATGGGATCAGAGGACGTGGAGTAAGATTTGAGCCTGGCATGGTGTTTACAATCGAGCCTATGATCAATCAAGGCGGATACGGAACAAAGGTCCTCAGTGACGGATGGACAGCAGTTACCGCCGATGGGAAACTTTCAGCACAATTTGAACATACCATTGCCATAAGAAGTACAGGTAAGGTGGAAATTCTAACAGGACCTTATTAATCTAGGGTTATTTGGGCTCAATTTTTAAAAAAACACCTTCAATCCAAACTAGCTCTTTACTGCCATTATCAAATTGATAATAAATGCTATTTTTATAGGCTTTAATATGTAAGGGCACAATTTTAGTTCCAAACGCAATGACTCGGGGAGTTAGATATTCCGTACTGGAGTTTTCAATATGCCCCATAGCTGAGGTGCCTGAGTTGGAATTTTTTCTAGGGACTACGGTCCAAGTATAGTTTTCTGGGTGCGGTGGCACTTCCCCAGATAAATCAATTCTAGAAAGATTAGGCTCATCCATTTTGGGACTGCCTCCGTAGGTCGACCAGGATTTACCGGTAGCGGCTAGAGAGGATCCTTCAGCAGCCAAAGTAAAATAGACTGTCAGTACTGACCCTGCAAATTTCAAAAATAGGGGTATTTTGGGATATAAAATCAACGACCACAATGCCGCTAAGTGCTTTGCCAATTGGGACTCCCCAAAGATATTTTACATTTCATCGGCAGATAGATTCTTAGGGGCTCGAACTTTTTTGCCTACAACCTCCGATTCTGGGCGATTGTGAATTATTTTTCCGTGGAAGGCCGAGAGAAGCTTTGCCTGGCAAAGCAGTGAAAGGCGATTAGAGGGAGGTTAAGGGAACCTCCAAAAGCTCCAGCGAGACTTTGTTTTTAAAACATTTTAAGCACACAGCACTTACAGCTATTGCTTAGGCAAACGCCCTAAGAAGTTGAAAAAATACACCGATTGATAGGCTCAAATGATTTACTTAAGAGCTCAAAATAAAGAGTCCCTAACAATCATAAGGACAGATTAATTGTCTAAAACCACATCGGTGACGTAGGGAATTTTTTCCATTAAAATCGGGGTGATTCCATTAAATAAAGTAATCTGGGATGAAGGACAGCCTGAACATCCGCCAAACAACTTGAGGGTTACCACTCCATCATCAAAATCCACTAATTCGGCGCCGCCTTGGTGGAGGGCTAAATAAGGATTAATGTCGGCTTCAATAACTTCTTTGATTCTCTCGATCATGGCAATATCTCCAGTAGGCTCCAGTCGAGAAAACTATTAATCTTTAGTAAAAAAGTCAACTATATCCCGCATAGGTCAAGATTCTCTTGAGGACAGTATGGCAGACTTTAAAAGCTCGATCGCAGCCCGCCCCATTTTTAACACAGCGGCATGGGAATTGCCGGATGTATGGGGAGAGAGAATGACCTGCTTAAAGGATCTTAGTTTAGAATCTTGCGCTAAAGGCTCTTCATGAAAAACATCCAGAGCGGCCCCAGCAATGATCTTTTGCTCAAGACCCCGAATAAGGGCAGTCTCTGATATAACCTCACCTCTGGAGGTGTTGACGAGCATCAAGCCAGGCTTCATCATCGCCAGATGGCGATCTGATACTAAATCCCTAGTTTGACTAGTTAAGGGCACATGAAAAGTAATGAGGTCACAAGCGGCGAGGCACTCCTCAAGGCTCGCCAATCTCGTGTTCCAATTTTGGGCCATGTGGGACTTATCAACGATGTCGCAAATCATTAACTTGGGTCTAAAAATTGTAGCTAAGAGCTCAGCCAGCTTTCCCCCAATGCTCCCTGCTCCGATAATGCCGACCGTAAGCTCAGATAGGCTTCGGCCCCCGTCTTTGATCCAGCCTCCTTGGTGCATCTCGGTATTGGCACGATGCAAGTTGCGGCTCAAACCAATCATAAAGCCAAGAGTTTGCTCGACCACTTCATCCCGATTCACTCCAGGAGCATAATAGACAGAGGCGTTGTTTTTTGAGCAATAGTCTAGGTCAATATTGTCGAGGCCAACACCATATTTTATGATTGTTCTAAGCCTTGGGGGCAAGGTATGGGCGTTAATAGGCTCCCGTCCAACCAGGGCATAGCGAGACTTTTCTAGAATTTCTTGATCTGTTCCAGTAGTCAATATTTCAAAATCAGGAAAGGTCTTCTTTAACTCAGTAACCAGGGTCTTGTTGGCTAGAAAGCTTTTGGCGGTGACGCCTATGACGTTATTTTCCAAGTGAAGATAGCCACATTATAAGTGCGAAAAAAGTGATAAAGGCAAGATATAAATAAAATCTATTTCCATCTCTAAAGTCTACTTTTAACTCTTTTTTATCCTTCATAAGACTATCCGACTTTCGGGAGGAGGTGAATCAGCCGCTCTATGGCGATGATGCCAAAAACTAAAAATGTATAAAGGCAGCTATAGTGGAACACGGGCATGGCTAAATCGTTTGTGCCAGATCTATAAAGGCGCCAGGTGTCGTAGGAAAACTTTAGGGTCAAAAGCATACTAATCGTGGCACCCCAAAAGCCTACCGAAGTCATCAAATAGAAGCTGCCGACAACCGGAACCAAGGTCAATGCGTAAAGATAAATTACCTTTCGCGTTTTGTGGTCACCATGCACCACGGGATACATGGGGATACCAGCAGCTGCATAATCATTTTGGTATTTTAAGGCGAGCGCCCAAAAATGTGGAGGCGTCCAAAGAAAAATAAGCGCAAACATTACCCAAGCTTCCCAGGGCAAAGAGTTGCTTGCCGCAGCAAAGCCGATCAGCGGTCCAACCGAACCAGCTGCTCCCCCAATAACGATGTTTTGAACGGTACGCTTCTTTAAAATCAGCGTGTAGACCACAACATAAAAGACGTGGCCAGAAAGTGCGACATAAGCAGATAGGGGATTGACTTGGGTATAGAGAATTCCCATTCCTAAAGCACCGAGTACCAATCCAAAAACAGAGGCCTCAAATCGTGAAATTCTATTACTTGCCACGCCTCTTTTTTTGGTTCTTTGCATGGTCTGATCAATTTTATGTTCGACTACTTGGTTAAATACCGCCGCTGAGGAACTGGCAAGGCCAGCACCTAAACAGGTCCAAAGAAGCAAAGAATATTCAGGTAGGCTTGAAGCTCCAAGCAAAAGGCCCGGAATTGCCGTAATGACCACTAGTAACGTAATGGTTGGCTTAGTCATAACAAATAGGTCTCGCCATTTTGGAACAGCTAGAGATAAAGACGCTTCCGTCATGAAAAACCTTTCTTAAACCTGAGTCACACCCTGCAATAGGTTGAAACCGTAGGCTATACCGTCTTCAGCTAGAAAGGGAAATTAAAATAAGAAAAAAACAACAATTTTAGTAAGTTAAGCTAAAAATCAGCGAATGCAAAGCTCGGCCAATGCTATAACAATGCCGGCGGGGGCCCTGAAACTCTCAGGCATAGCAGACCTTAGGCCTAATAGCTCTTGGTCCATCCCATCCAAATAGGGAAATAGGCGCACAGAAAGAAGCCAATTGGGAAAAGGAGAACTATGAGCATTAACGTCAAGTAGCCCTTACCTTCTTTTTCAAGATCTCGTTTTGCGTTGTCTCTTTGCATATCTTGCATATCTTGCATATCTTGCATATCTAAAGGTCTCCTCATCGCAGTTACCTAGTGGAGGGAATACATTACTACAATTTCTTTGCTTTTTTCAAATGCTGTTCGTCTCGGCCGACAATTTCTGTTGGCACCGTGAGGGAGCTGGCTCCATGGTAGGCCGATAAAAGGTCATAGACAGCTCGATTTCTAAGCACAGTCTTCACATAGTTGCGTGTTTCTCCAAAGGGAATGGCTTCGATCCAGGCCATTTGGTCTGGCAAAATACGGTTCTTCATCCAGAGATCGATCATTCCTTCACCAGCATTATAGGCTGCGACAGCTTGAGCCTCATTTTGCTGATAGTGCTTCAATAACAGGCTCAAATAGGCAGAGCCCAGAGTGATGTTTACGGCAGGATTTTGCAGCTCCTCAAAGGTGTCTTTTAGGATAAGACCCTTCGCTTTGGCCATTCTTTCGGCAGTAGCGACAATGAGTTGCATGAGTCCAATCGCCCTAGCTGGAGAAACAATGGCCGGCGCAAACGTAGACTCCTGTCTGGAAATTCCTAAAAGTAGGGAAATCGGCAGCTTTTCAGCCTCTGCGTTCAATTGATAGAGTTCCAGGTAAGGGCGTGGGTAAATATAGAATAAAAGATCAGGTTTCTTTTGAGAAACATCCTTCATGGTGGAACCGACCTGAGAGGCAACAGCCATGCCTTTAGAGGCATCACCTGCAGACAAGAGAGCCTTAGCGGAAAGTATCCAAAGCTCAGGATTTGAGTCCAGAGAGATTCTTTCTTTGATCTGATCATGGATATCTCGAGCAAGCAGAGCAGCGAAAGGTTGGATATCAAATGCAATCAAAACATTTAAAGTCTCGAAGTTTAGTTTGAGGCCCTTATCTTGGGATTTATTCAGTATGGCGGCGATATCTTCATGTAACAAGAGTCGCTTAACTAATAAGTCGGAACTTAGCCCTGGAATGCTGGGAGTAGTTCCTTCTAATTGGGGAAGGAGTACTAAGGTATAAAAAGAGATAGGAAAGTCTTTTCGAAGACGAGAGGTTAACTCTTTGTATCTTTCTTCATTACCTTGAGCCTTTGCAGCGCGAGCAGCCCAAAATATGCTGCGTTCTTGATCTATGCGATTCGTGGAGCCATCTGCAGAGCTAAGAAATAGACCTTCAGCTGTCTTATAGTCTTTTTCAAGCCATGTATAGAACGCCAAATGCCATTTTAGGCGCCCTGTCCATGAGTTTCCAAATTCAAGTCCACTAGCTAAGGCTGTGGTCATAATTTTTTGAGCGCCAGACCAATCTTGCTTTTCAGTAAGAATACGATCTGCAAGTGTTTGATAGCCTTCAGCAACGAGCTCAGCAAAGCTTTGATAGCGCTTTGAGGTCTTATTTTCTGGCTGCTTAGTCCAAGTGGTTGCGGTGTCTATGGAGTTTTCACAATAGGATTGTGCTTCCGAATATTCGGAGCGCCACGCAAGAACGCGGCAGGCCCAAGCCAAGTCGTTGGCCTTCTCATAGGCAATGGAGGTCGTATCCTGCTTTGAGTTTTCAGGCGTCAATAGATTTGCATTCCATAGCTTAGCCAACAGCCGAAAGGTATCTATCGCAACAAATCGGTCTACTGCTCTACGTTGCAGTAATGCAACGGACTTAGTAGACCAAAGGTATTGGGCAGGAAATTTAGTCAATAGATCGCTATTCGCGATCACTTTCTTAAATTTAGATTCAGCGCTTCCGCTTCGTCCTCGGCAGTTATCAATTAACCCCGAGAGATAATCGTTGAGTCCTGCAGGTAGACTGGCCTCCCAATCGAGCCACTTTTTTTTATCAGCATCTGATTCCGACTTTTCTTTTTCGCAGCGTTGTTTTGACAAAGACAAAAGCAAGGGGTCATCGCTGGGAAGTCCACTTGCTGGAATCGAGGCAGTCGAGGGTGCGGTTGATGGAGGCTTAGCTTTCGGGCTTTGCATGCCAAATAAACCCAAAAATGGATCCAAGTCGGTTCGAGTAATGGTTTTAACGCGCCTAAATAAGGGAATAGGACTTTTTTGATGGGTTCCATTCAGCTGAAATAACACTTTTTTTATATCGGCATCTATTTCTGAGGAATTTTCGAGTTTAAGTTTAAGAAATTCTGAAAAAGCATATTTACCAACGTCGCGGTCATAACGCTTAACCACTTCCAAATATTTTAGACTAGCTTTCTTAACATCCTTTTTTTCGCTGAAAGACGATGCCTCAAGAATCGTTTTTGCTAGCCACGCAGCCTGACCAGACTTGTTTGACTTTACATATTCAGAAACATCCTTAATTTTCGCATCAAAACCGGTCTCAATGCCGATAGAAGCCATGGTTTTAGGGGATGCTTTCGCCATGGCAGTACTACTTGCCAGTAAAAAAATAAAACTTCTAAAGCTATTAAAACTTTGTTTCATTTCCGAATTTGCTCAAGTTGAAAAATGTAGGGAAATCCGTCAAGTATCAATCCAATCCTAGCATTTCTATAAGATAAGTCATCCACAACCTTGGTCCCAGGAGCCGACAGCCAAGTTGTGATTTTCGTCTTCTCTTCAATTTGATTGACTTCAAAAAGCTTATCATTAAAAAGAAAAGCATGAGTGTGATTATCTAGGTAACTCGCAGCGATTTTTTTCCCGCTTTGAGGAGTAACTGTTTTTAGAAGCGATCCATCGGTACCAATGGCCCACACTGCTCGATCACTCACAACCACCAAGGAATCACCTAACGCTTTGAAAGCTTTGATTTCAGATTTAGTTTTAAGGATAAGCTTCATTTTAGCTTGTTCCTTGCTCGCTAGGAATATTTCTCCCTTGATCCGGCAGAAAACCTGACCATTTTCCCCTAAAGATATACCTTCACAATCGGCTAAATCCAAGGACATGGACGTTTTAGAATGAAGCTCTTTTGAGATTAAAAAGCTCTGTTTGGAGCCTATAGCAAGTGATCCTTGAGAGGTAAGGTCTAAGGCTACTCTCGAACCACTGTAGATTTCTTTGATGCTCACGGGCTGGTCCCATACCATGTAGACCTTCTTTAAGGTCTGAAACACAGCCGAGCCCGCGGTCAAGGAAATGACACGAGCTAAACCTTCGGAAGGGATTTCCATTTTTTTGAGACTGCCTATGGCAGGGTTCCATTTCCAAAGATTATGCTTTCCAGCGAGCCAAGCTTCACCCGTTTCGGTGAGGGATACTGAGGAAAAAGGCATGTCTTCAAGCAAGGCTTCACGATGAAGGGCGCTTGGCAGGAGTTCGAGATTGGACACTTCTCTTGTTTCTTGCTTTGGCTCCGCGGAAAACGCAACTGGTGCAAGCAATAAACCTAAGGTTAATAAAAACCAGGTCATCATGTGATCTCTCTATAGCATCAAGCGGGAGTGCTCTAAAGATAGTTTAACAGATTTGCGAGGATGTGGAAGTCGTTGGCCTTAGTGCCCGTTTTTAATGAGATATCTGCTTCAGAACAGGCCCTAAGGCTGAGGCCCATAGAAGCCATTCCTTGTTTTTGTGCATAATTTGAGTATTGCCTGGCGACCATCGGAGGCAGGGTGTAGTCAAGGCGCCGCTCTAGCGATGAGACTGAAGTTCGACAGAGTCTTGACATAATCCCAAGTATGGCCAACGCAGACTCACCTCTTGAAATAAGATCTTGAAGCAAAAGAAGTGCTTCAGCTTTGGCTCCCTCCAAGATGAGTTGCGAAAGTCGCAAGGACTCATCTTCTCTTAAAAAAACACCTTGCTCCAAAAGTTGAGAACTTGAGATGCTCTTTTGGTCAGGGCGCTTAAGCTGCGCGATCATTAGAGAGTTTTTAATGGCAGTAAGGTCCGAGCCGTTGAGGTGGATTAAGGCTTGAATGGCATCGTCACGAAGATTCAAATCGAGGCTAAGGGCAATCCAATGTATGGCTTTTTTAAGATTTTGGTAAAGGGGAGGGTGGCACGAAATAGAAGCCACTTTGTCGGATAATCCCTTAGGGAGATCAGCTTTAGGATAGGAAAATAAAAAGGAATTTGAGCTAGGTTTGCCAGCTAAAGCTAAAAACTGGCGTAGCCCTTCTTTAGATTTCTCTAAGCCGTAAACGACGCACAGGGAGTGACTGGCAAAAAGTCCGACTTGATTCCAATGGTCACTAAGACCTTTTCCCTGGGACTCTGACAAATCGATAAGTTTAAGGTCTACTTGCCCTACAGATGCTTTCTTCTGCAAATATTTAATAGACTCAGAAATTAAAAATGGACATGTGCCATAGGATATAGCCACAGTAGGCTGTCCCGAAACCATCTTTGTCTCTAAAGATGTGAGACTGGCTAAATAGCTATCAAATGAAAATCCACTTTTCTTCACGGCATATCCCTATAAATGTATCTTAGCTTAGGAAATAGAACGTCGGCTTATCAAGATGGTCTTTTGTAGGCCGCTTTCTAAAACAAAGAGTTCTTCTCTGACTCTGGCAAGCTCTACATCAGGATTTTGATCTCTTGCTGCAACTACTTCAAGGACCAGGTTGCTTCCTTGCACAGTCGCCTGTACCGACTGAATACATTCGCGACGACCTCTTGCCAGGGAGGCGGAAAGTCGCAAAATAGCCGATAAGGTAACTATTCGTTTTGCTTCCGGTTCTGTAAAGGATTCAAAGTCATCTTTATTGATCAACGCATTTCGTTTTCTATGAAACCTGCAAATGAGCGCAATAGCTAAGCGCTCTTTTTCCGTATATCCCTGCAAAGTACCATTTGCTATGAGATAGTGAGAGTGACGGTGATATTTAGAATAAGCTACAAACTTCCCAACTTCATGTAACCAACTGCCAGCTTTTAACAAAAGGAGTTCGTCTTTTTGAAGTACATTATATCCAGCTGTCTGGTGACCAATTTGATTATAAATAGAAACAGCGAAATTTTGGACCCTTTCTACTTGCGGCTCATCGACGCGGTATCTTCTGGCAAAGCTTCGGATAGATTCCATTCTAGGATCGAAAGAGTCTGAGCTAGCTTCCGCCTGTTGGGCAGAGTCCAGAATAATACCTTCTCTTAGCCCATAAGTGGAGACGCTCCATTTAGAAATTTTAAGGTGGTCAGTTATAGCAACAAGAATTTCCATGCCGACTAGAACTACTTCACTGCGGTCTTTGTCCAGAGTATATTTTGCTCGAATCGCCTTTGGGCTCCTGAGAGATTCTAAAGAGGCTGTGAGTTCATGAAGTTCAGTTGCATTAAATACAAATGCATTGGCGTCTAAAAGAGGACGTCCAAACTTCATTTGATGAATTAAGTTAGCGGCTGCTTTGGCCGTGCCTGAACAGGCAACTGCAAGTCGGGTTGTGTCGCGAGGCATGCTTTCAACTTCAGAAGCCAAGGGTGTAATCTTGTTATGTAGGATCTCTTTAAGGCGTTTTAATTCTAGGTCTGTAGGGCCTTCTTCAGACTCAAACATCTTTTGTAAAGCAACCGTACCAATTTGCAGGGAGGCACAACGTTCCAATTGTTTTTGAGCATTTCTATAGATAATTTCCGTACTACCGCCGCCGATGTCTAGGCCTAAAAAAGACTGATTTTTAAGAGAGAGCGAAGATGCCATGCCGAGACTAGCCAGGCGAGCTTCTTCCAAGCCGTCGATGACCTCAATAGAAAGGCCTAACTCCTGATAAGCTCTGGCTATAATAGTCTTTCGGTTTTTTGAGGTGCGCGTAGCATGTGTCGCAATCACGCGAAACTCAGGATCATACCCAGAGGCGATGGACTTCATCTCCTGTAGGGTTTTAAGTAAAACGTTAATACCTTCTTCAGAAAGCTTACCCGAGCTGTCCAAATAGGCAGCAAGGCGGGTCGTTACTTTATGGCTATCTAAATGCTCAAAGGTTCCATTTGGACACATGCGAGCCACTATGAGGTGCATGGAGTTTGAACCTATATCAATGGCAGCTATAGGTTTTGTGGCCATGAAATCACTCCTTAGTTTTTTTCTTAGACACCTTTTCGCCTATCAATACTGGGCGCTGCTTTTCTTTACGTGTTCTGTTATATCGAAGTGCTGTCTCATAGGGAAGAGATTTAATGCCGCCTGAGCGTGCGATTTGTATGAAGAGACCTTGGGACCTTATGGCAGGGGATCCTGGCTCAGGAGTGCGCAATATATAGTTGCCGTCAGCCTGCATTTCCCGCGCTTTTACATTATCTGACCAGGAGGTGGATAGAATTTCATTGACCATGCGATCTTTGATGGACTTGTCTTCGACCGGAAACCAAAGCTCAATGCGCATGTCCATATTTCGTGTCATGAGATCCGCGCTACCTATAAATGCACGATCGGTAGCACCGAAATAGTAAAGTCGAGAATGCTCTAGAAAGCGATCGATTACCGAAATAACTCGAATATTCTCGCTAACTCCAGGAATTCCAACTTTCAGGCAGTTGATGCCTCTCACTATAAGATTGACTTTCACACCTGCCGCGCTTGCCCGATAAAGTTCCGCAATGATAGCCCGATCAGCCAGGGCGTTCATTTTGGCGAAGATAAGACCCCCGCCTTTTTGCTTGTGCGCTAAAATTTCATCAGAAATCAAACTGATAATTTTTTCCCTAAGTTGCACAGGCGCAATCAGGAGTTTATTCAATTTGGGCAGGATCGCCGGATTGTTCTTATATTCTGTAATATGATTAAAGCCTGTAAGCATATTGAAAATCGTGGATACATCTTCTCCAATTTTTTGATCTTTGGTAAAGAGGCTCACATCCGTATAGAGCTTCGCAGTTTTAGCGTTGTAGTTTCCTGTGCTTAGATGCATATACCTTGCCATCTTGGTGCCTTCTTTGCGGACAACAAGAGCCATCTTAGCGTGGGTTTTCAATCCCACGAAACCGTACACGACATGAACTCCCGCCGCTTCCAGGCGTTTGGCCCAAACGATGTTGTTTTTTTCATCAAATCTGGCTTTGAGCTCAATAACCGCAGTGACCTGTTTTCCTTCTTCGGCGGCACGGATAAGGGATTCAATTACAGGAGAATCGCCAGCGCTTCGGTAAAGTGTTTGCTTGATGGCAAGAACATTGGGATCTTCCGCCGCCGCTTGAATAAACTCTGTGACCGCATAAAAGCTCTCGTAGGGATGATGAACAAGCATATCGCCTTTGGTAATGATACTAAATATACTTTCATCAGCCGACATTCTAGCAGGCAGTCGCGGATTAAATTGTCCATCTTTCAGTTCTGGAAAGGGAAGATTATAGAGTGCCATAAATTGATCTAGGGCTAGGGGGCCATTGAGCCGATAAATAAACAAGCCATTGATTTTCAACTTAGATCTAAAGAGGTCTAAAACCTCGAGGGGAAGGGATTCATCGACCTCAAGACGAACAGCCTGTTGATTTCTGGTGTCTAAAATCTCTTTTTCCATGGTCTTCAGGAGGTCTACGACTTTATTCTCTAAGAGGCTATAGTCAAGACTTCTCGTGACCCGAATAGGATGAACAGTGTCCACGTGAGCGCCTAAAAAAAGTTTGTCTAGATGATGGATAATAAGTTCTTCTAAAAGGAGAAATTGGTGGCCAGCTCTAGATTCTAATTTCACAAACCTAGAAAGAACTGCGGGGACGCGGACAAATCCAATGCGATGTTTTCCTAAGGTGTCCATTTCTCTAAATGTTAGGACTAAATAGAGAGAAAGATTATTCAGAAAAGGGAAAGGATGGGACTCATCCACCGCCAAGGGGGTAAGAATGGGAAGAATGTTGTCTATAAAATAGTGGGTTAAGACTTTTCTTTCGTCCTCTGATGTCTCTTCCCAAGGTACTAATCTCACATTTAGCTTAGCTAACGCTGGTAAAATTTCATGTGTCAAATGCTTGTACTGCTTCTCAATCAAGGTCGCTGTTTTAGATTGAATGAGATTCAGTGCTTTTTGAATTTCAAGCTCGTCGGGAGATTCACAAATAGAAAGTCCCTCTCGATGCATCTTTAAGAGGCCTGCAACTCGAACCATAAAGAATTCATCTTGATTTGAAGAGAAAATAGATAGAAATTTAACCTGCTCTAGTGTGGGAACAGAGCTTGAAAGTGCCTCTTCTAGGACGCGTGCATTAAAATCAACCCAACTGAGCTCTCTGTTTAAAAATAGTTCGGAGCGATTATATTCAGAGGTTTCGGTCAGTTTTTCCATTATATTTCCCAGTAGTATAATTGTATTCTTTCCAGTCTATGTCGCCTAAATTCTAATATAAAGAACGCCTTCGAGGTCTTTTTTTCCTCCCAAGTGTCAGCGAGATTTCCATTTAAGGAAGCGCGCCAACTTTTCAAAAAACTGTTTGGGCGCTTTCTAAATTTCTTCATAGAATCCTTGCGAATTCGCTTTCTTAAGGGAGCATAGTTCACGCGATCGCATTTGTAACTCCCTAAACTTACAGATCACTCATTTGTCTACTGTGTATAGGCAAATTCGCTTTACCCAATCAAAAAAGCATAACTATTTGATGATACGCAAAATGAAGGGGCCAAAAACAAGGTCGTTTTTGGGGCTAAAAGTCGAGGGGCTAAAAGAAGATGAAGTGCGGTTGGTGAGTGCCTAAATGAAGCTAAAAAATTGCTTCCGACGCCCTTTCAAATTAAGTCGAGACCTCACGTTATGAGTTGGTTCTAGAGAAAGCGGTATATAAAGTTCATATAAAATCTCTGAAATCAAGGACCCAATAGCAAGGATTTTATTTGTTTCACATCCTGACCAATCTGCTTAGTCAATTCCTCTAAAGACGAGAATTTACGCTCTTCTCGAATATATACTTCGGGAAAAACGGATATTCTTTTGCCATACAGATAATCCCTATCCATTTCTAAATTAATGAGATGAACTTCAACAGTGGGTAATGGGACTTCGCTAATGGTGGGCTTGACCCCGATATTTATGGCGGCCAAATGTGCGTTTGAATTCTGATGAATCAATCCTAAATCACGTTCGCTCTCATGAATGACAACTCTACCGCCATAGACCCCAAATTTAGGCTTTACATAGTTTCCAAGGCTTATATTAGCGGTTGGAAATCCTAATGACCTCGCCAGTTTTCGTCCGTGGATAACCTCTCCTTCAATCACAAAAGAATGGCCAAGAGCCTTAGAAGCGGCGTCTAAGTCTCCACTTTCTAGAGATTTTCTAATAAATGTGCTTGAAGCTGTTTGGCCACCGTTAGTCAGCAGCTCTACAGAAACGACCTTGCGGCCCAAGTCAGAAAAGAAATGCGCCAAATCCGAAGCGTTTCCAGATCTATTTTTTCCAAACCGAAAGTCGTCGCCAACGACGACGACATGCGCATTTAGAGCCTTTATGAGGACTTCATTCATAAACTCATTCGGACTGAGATTAGAAAATGCATGATCAAAGTTTTGATTAAGGACAAGTTCGATATGCGACTCACCTAGGGCTCGCATTTTTTGATTGGTATTAAAGATATATCCCGCAAAGTGTTTAGCCTTAAACCACTCGGCAGGATTGGGATGGAATGTTAAGACTGCGGGAGACAGGCCTTGCTCGCGGGCATAGGCCACCATCTTGTCCAAAAGATAACGATGACCCAAATGGAGGCCATCAAAATTACCTATGGCAACTATACGCTTTTTAAACCCCGGACTTTCAGGTAAGTTTCTGTAATCATAGCATAATTTAATCTTGTCAAACATATCTTTAGAAATAGCACAACCCTCATGCCTTGCGTTTCTAAATAGTTAGCAAACTATTGCTTCTCAGAACAGCCAAGATACAGTAGTAGTCCTATTTCGACGAGGAAATAGTCGTTAAAAAGCTCATATATTCATGGATTAGCATAAGTTATTAGCCTAACAATGATGGGTTAGGACCTGCGACTACTATTTTTCTCTAAACGAGAGTGTGTTGTTTTTTAGCATGGAAAGATGATTATGCTGAAATTGGGCTTGATTGGAAAAGGCATTTCCCAAAGCTATTCGCCTGGGATTCATAAGATTGGCGCGAACCTGAGTCAAGTGGCGTGTTCGTATGATCTTCTTGATATAACAGATGCAAGTCAACTTGGTCCATTAATCGCCGACCTTAGACTTGGAAGGTGGCATGGTTTTAATATAACCATTCCGTTCAAATCGGAGATTCTTAGATTTTTAGATGTTTATGACCGGTCGGCGGTAAATACCATTTATGTTAAAAACGGTCTTGTTTGTGGGACCTCGACGGATGGCCCAGGATTTGAAAGGGGACTTCTACAAATGAAAGTAGCCCGGTCTCAAATGCAAGTGCTTAACTTTGTCGGTTGCGGTGGAGCAGTTCTAAGCATCATCGAGTATTGGCAGCTTATAAAACCCAAGGATCAGGCTTCCTTGCAAATCAATATCTTATCGAGATCAGAAGAATCTGCCCGGGCCTTGCGAGTGAAAGAGTATTGCATGAAGGTTGGCATAAAACCAAACTTCTATTGTGATTTTGAGGATTTCAGATCTATCTTGCCTCCCCAAGCCATCGTTGTTAATGCGATGCCCAAATCACCTGCGACTGCACCGATTATGACCTCAGATCAACTTATAAGTTTACCGCGGGAAATTGTATTTTATGATTTAAATTACGGAGCTAGGTCTTCCGGTATTTTTGAAAGAGCTGCAGCTTATTTCCCTAGGTTTACCGATGGACTTCCTATGCTTGTAGAACAGGCGCGACAAAGCCAGAAAATTTGGTGGAACTCTCATCTAGATTTTGAGGATCTTTACGAGGCAACAGCCGCTTGGATAGGAAATCCTTTAAGAAAAGACAGCTCTCTATGACGATGGAGGCGATAGGTTCCATCGTAGAGTCTCATAATTGCGAGCTCTGGGGAATTGCTGCCCTAAAAGAAGATTTAGTAACATTTGAAAGATTTACTAACTGGATTTCAAAGAAAAATCACGCTTCGATGAAATGGCTAGAAAATCATTTGCCACAAAGACGCGATCCTTCCTTGGTAGAAGCAACCTGCAATCGCGCCATTTTGATTGGCATTCCCTACTTCATTTCCCAATCAAGTACACAACGGGAAGGACTAGAAAGCGTCTCGAAAGTAGCTTCTTATGCTCGATATGAAGACTATCATAAGTTTGTGAGCCGAACTGGTAATTCTATTTGCGAAGCTCTCAAGTCTCGGCTTGATCCTGAAGGCCTCTATAAATGGCGTCCTGTCTCGGATTCCATTCCACTTTTTGAGCGCTCTCTTCATGCAGATTTTACCGGAGCCTTTGTCGGTAAAAATACGATGGTGATTCATCCTCAAAGAGGTAGTTGGTATCTTTTGATGGAAATATTGACGAGTTGCCCCTTGGAGCCGACACCAGTGAAGCCCCTAGAGCCTGACGTTAGAACCCCTAACGGGGGCTGTGGAACCTGTCGCAGGTGTCAGGTTTACTGTCCAACAGGTGCTTTAGATAAAGACTATGTTCTTGATGCCTCTAAATGTCTTTCCTATTTGACTATTGAGCATCGCTCCCTAATACCTCTAAAATTTTGGAAACATTTTTCAAAATATTGGTATGGATGTGATATTTGTCAAAATATCTGTCCTTACAATCGCGCTGCGAAGCCGGGATCTCCCATGGCACTCAAGTTCGACGCAGAGAGAGATTTATTTGACCTGGTACGAATGAGTCAGCTTAGCTATGAGCAGTGGTTTGGAGGAACCCCGATGACTAGGGCCAAACGAAACGGACTCAGAAGAAACGCATTTATTGCCATGGCTGCATTAGGAGATCCAAGGCTTCCTGAGGCCATTAAATGTCTAAGTGTTGATGAAGATCAAATGCTAGTTCATACTGCCTATCAGGCCCACCAGTTTCTAAATGGCGAGGAAAATTGAAATGGCTGTTCTAAGTAAACCAGTGACCAAGCTCGGACATAGTAAAATGGCCGACGAACACGAATTCTTAGCGCGAACGGAAAGGCCTAAGGTTTTGGAGGGAATCCAAATAGCGGCTGCAGAAGGAGATAGGTCTGAAAATGCAGAGTACATTTATGGTAGAAAGCGTCTCAGGGAATTAGATCGTCGACTGCGGTATCTTGATGCTTTGCTAAAAGATACGCAAATTATTGATCAAGATAAAATATCTGGCGAACGCGTGATCTTTGGCTCGACTGTGGTAGTTCTTACGGAGCAAGGAGAGAAGAAAAAATACACAATAGTAGGAGAGGGTGAAACAGAGTTTCACCAATCAGCAGTTTCTTGGAAATCTCCAGTTGCCAAAGCTCTACTTGGCAAGAAAGTCGGGGATTCCGTGACCATCTATCGGCCCGCCGGAGATATAGAGGTCGAGATTGAAGAACTTATCTTTGGAACCTTTGAAGCTTAAAATAAATAAGCCTCTATTCCACAATAAACTTATCTAGCAAAACTTGGGCCTGAGCTTCTTGCCCCCATGTTATCCCCCTGGTCTCTCCAGTTATGTCGCCGGGTTGATCAGGGCCGGCAGAGCCATCCGCATCCAATCTAACCTTAACTCTCATGGAGCTTGGCCTAGGCCGCGAAGGGTTCATTACTTGAATTTTCTCTTCAGTTACTAAAATATCCCTCAATTTTCCTTCTGACCCTACACTTATAACCTCTCGCATGGCCGCATAAGGCATGGGTGTCGTCTCATCAAAAAGAGTCACATAGACTACACTATGGTGCGTTGCTAATGACTTTACTTCTTCAGATAGGGTGGGTACTACTTTTACAACAAGGGACGGTTTTTCAGCAAAGTTTACCGCAGCGTAAATGATTCCAATGAATATCACGATGCCGGCCAAAATGGACACGAGTTTTTTGTTTTTCAAATCTCTATCTCCCCGATAAGTAAAGAAAAAACATAAACCACAACGGACTTATTGCAAACTCAATTTTGCAGTTTTCATAAATTAAGGATGTCGCATCTTTTCCTGTTGATCTTTTTCATCGATAGGTCGTACGCATGGAACGGCAGTCTACTTTGGCGGGCCAAAAGGACAGGAATGGAAAGCGCACAAGGGGAAGTTACTTGGCCACCTTTAACTGCATCTCTTCTTCTTAAGGGGCTGATATTTTTGCTGGAAATAGCGCCTATAAGCCGAAATGAATCTTCAAGCTAGAAGCAAAGTAGACCTTCTCAAGGGAATAGAAAAAGCCTCCGTTTGGAAGCAGGCCCTCCTTTCGCAGGGGAAATGCTACCAAGAGTTCGCAGGGCTAATCCTAGAAACTGGAAAGTCTTGGACAAAAAATGAAGCCTGAGGTATCGCATAGGCTCTTGCGAGTGACTTGCCAGTGTTATCTTAAGGGGCCCTATGATCGAAGGTGAGATTGAAGAAGATATCGAATATCGTCCTTTGGGTCCGCGCCTTGATCGCAATGCAAGTGGTCTCAGGATAGATTCTTTCTTGGCGAGAAATTTTCCCTTTCATACTCGCAATCAATGGCAGAAACGCCTAGAGTCAGGTGAAGTTCGGATTGAAACCAACTCGGTTGGGCCGAGCTACAGATTGCGGCAAGGCGATCAAATCTCTTACTATCGACCTGAACAGTCCGAACCAGACATCAATACAAACGTCCATGCTATTGCCCGTTGGGGCGGAATTATGGCTATCTATAAGCCCTCAAATATCCCCATGCATGAAGGTGGAAGGTACCATAAGAATACTTTTTTTGATGTTGTTTGCGATACTTTTGGCAAAGAGTGGTCAGCTGTTCATCGCTTGGATCGAGACACAAGTGGTATTGTGATGTGTGGTGCTACACCGGAGCTTCGAGAAAAGCTTTCTGCCGAGCTGCGGAAAAGAACTCTCAAAAAACATTATATAGCCATTGCTATCGGCAACTCAAAGTTAGATCGGTGGTCAGAGCATGGTCCCATTGGTATGACTTCGGAAACCATTTTTAGAGAAAAGAGATGGGTAACAGAAGACGGTCTTCCCTCCCATACGGAATTCGAAGTTCTAGATTCCACCGATGGATTTTGCCTTTTACATGCTTCACCTAAAACGGGGAGAACTCATCAAATTCGGATTCATTCCTCATTTGCTGGTTTGCCCCTTGTCGGCGATCCTAGATATCACCCCAATGAGCATGTTTTTCTTAAGTATCTTGACACAGGTTATGACGAATTCGTTTTAGAGCATGTTCGGGCACCAAGAATGTGTTTGCATGCCGCTTTTGTGGAATTTACCAATCCCGAAACCAAGAAGCTCACTGCAGTAGAATCACCTCTTCCAGACGATATGGCCTGGATTTGGGGTAGATTAAGCAGTGGCGAGAGGTGTATTCCTAACCTCCCGCCCTATGTTTATTAAAAAAAGTCTATTGAGATTGCTGCTTAAGGAAATAACGCCTGAGCGAATTGTCGTCCTTAGGTTTTTGGTTTAATAAGGACGCATTCTTTAAAGGTTTCTGGTTGACCGCCTTCTAAACGGCATGTATTGGCTTCTAGTTCATTGATCATGCAGTCCTTATATTTTTTCACTCCATACTCTGGTCGCTCCACGTAGTGGTGATCACAAACCGTTTCTCCGGCATTTAGTCCTCCTTCTAGTCCCACCTTGCGACACTTGGGTTCATCCTTTGCGTTATAACTCTCGACGCCGCATGGGGGGAAATTGAATTTAGGCACCGCGATGTCATGAGATCCACATGAAAAATTTTGTATCGGCTTCCAAGTAGCAACGCCACAACTAGGATCCACACGCTTCTCGAAAAGGTTTGTTCCAAATAAATCAACTTTCTTAGTTAGTTCAGTATCAACGCAGTGTTCAACATCAAGTAGACTTTTGCAGCTAATCAACTTATCAGTGATTTCACCTTTTAATTTAGTGGCATCAGCCTTTGCTTTAGAATAGCGCTCTTGTAGTTCTAAATCCGAAACGTGTCCCATTTCATTATTAATTTGTTCTACATAGTCACCTAAGAGATCATATTGTTTATCTAAGTCATTCATAAAATCTTGCATTTTAACTAATTGTGGATCTATTGCCCCAGCGGCTAATTCAGAGTATTTTACCTTGACGAGGTTGAGCACCACTCCATGTTGAGCCACGACCTTTGCCCAGTCCTCCGCTTGATCTCTAAATTCAGTAACGTTTGTTTTAATTTTTTCCCCTTTTCCGCCAATATATGTTCCAGCCACGTCCACTTTGAGGTCGTTCTTTTTGTTAGATTCGTCCACTTGGATTTTGCCATTTATGGAAAACTTTACACCTGAGGCTTCAGCAGCAGCCGCCACACTACTTGTATTTGTTTTGTCTCTTTTACTTATCTGAATCATAGAAAGAAGCTCACCGCCTGTTTGGTAGCCAATAATCGCCTCATCTCCACAACGCTTATAGAGCGCCGCTGGCCCCTGTTTTTCTAGTAAGTCCAAGGCCTCTGGGCTAAGCTTAACATTACTCATTTTGACTTCAGGATTGACCACCTTAACATAATAGAAAATATTGATGTCTTCTTGTTTAAGATCTACAGTTTCTATAAAAGATGCCTTAGCTTTTCCTGAAGTAAATCCAGAGCTACCCTTGGCTTCCAAACTCAGTTCGGATCTTTTTCTCAATTCTTGGGTTGAAGATACTTCTGAACTTTTAAAACTAATAGATTGGCCATCGCCAGCGTATTCAGGAGTCTCATATTTTTTTCCTAGAACATTCGAGGAAGGAAGATCGCCAATAATACAGCTTCCGACGGCAACCCACCCACTAAACGAATTGCTTCCTTGCCCTAAAAGAGCAAACGCAGCCTTTTCGTCTTGAAGGGCTTCTGGTGTTGGTGTTGGCGTTTGTGCTGGCGCTTCGACTTTTTGAGTTGGCCTTTTCGCCTGAATCGTCGTAGAGCTTCCGCATCCTCCGACCAGATAAGGCAGTACAAATAAACTAATCATCTTCTTCGTTAATGTTATATATCTCATCTATAAATACTCCTTCGCGGTATATTCCGCTTCGGACTATCTATTAAGAACTAGGAATTCGAACAAGATTGATAAAATGATTTTTTTTGAGACCCCCATGTAATTTATGCATGGTTGCCTATTTTTTTTGAACGAATACGGTGATTTATACAGCCTAACAGCGGTTTTGAGCTTGAGTCAGCCTCCGCTTAAATCTTCTTGTCGTCTTAACAATCCCAGCCATTTGGCCAAAAACTCGCGCCAAATCTGAATTAAGAGCCTGCAATATCAGCTCACAAGTGTCTTGACATCGCCTTAAAGTTACTCCGCAAGGCAAACACTTCGCCACTGATCGTTTAGACCGTTGGCTCTAGCAGAAATTGGGGCCCACGATCCCTGTTTACAACGAGTCATATCTTTTGAATGATCTTGGAAAGGGTAGTCTTTAAGTTCGGTTATAGCAAATTTTTGCAATGGTGAGGCTTTAGGGCCCGTAGAGGATGCTACGCAAGTATAAGATCTGCCTTTATCATAGGATTGAACATGAGCGGAAATTTGTGTTTTTACGAATCCATCTGGACATGAGCACTGCGCACCACCCATAGGAAAGATATTGGTACTGCTATCGCAATTCCCATCGGTATTAAAAGAAAATCCATAAGCAGCCCCTTTGACAGCATAGTCCTTTGGTGAATTCTTCATTTCAGCAAGTAAATTAGGGTCTACTGAGGCGTCGCCAAGGACGCAGGTTCCAGACCAATTCTCAGTCTTTCCGCTTCCAATTTCTCCTTGAAAGCGCGATGCTGTGTGTGTCCACAGGTAACCAGTTGGACAAAGACTAGGCGAATTATCTATAAAAGGCCCAGCCTTAAACTGATCGCACACTTTTGGACCATTAGCACCAGTATAGCCACAGACGCCCACCAAGAGCCCAGAAAGATCTTGAGTGAGCATGAGTGGCATTTTCTTTTCCGCCATTAAAGTTCCTGCGCTAGAGCTCACTTCTATGGTGATTGGTCCTTGAGAATTGATCGTGGCTTCGAATGAGAAGTAGTCCCCACCAGGTAGAGTTTGAATAGAGGTAGGATCAACGGCGGAGCCATCTGGCAGGCCAATTTTGATACTGAGTTTATTCTGATATTTTACACCGCCTTTATCATCAACCCGGCATTGTAATTTAAAGACTCCGTCGGACATTTTGGTGGATCTACACATAACAAGCCACGCGCCAGATATTTCCGAGGGCTTAGTTTCTGTGTCGGATCCCGAATAGGGATTAATTTTCTTATCTTGTTTATTTTGACCAGACTGAAAGGTTCCTTTAGAACAGCAAAGAGTAGAAAAAATAATACAAGGCAATATTATTGCAAATTCCTTTGAGAGCACCCTGTTGACAGTTAGCATAACTATCCTCCCACAAGTCTATCGGACGGAGGACAAAAAAAATGAAAGGGCTTTTTTGAACCTATTTAATTCTATAATTTAGGCATGTTGCATTGCCAGGCTGGCATTCAATAGAAAGATGACCTCTAAGTCAAACCTCTAAGTCAAATAAAGGGATTTTGGATCTATTGATATACAATTGTGGCGTGTAATTTGAAGTTTAATTTGAAGTTTAATTTGATTTTAGGTGTATTTTCGCTCAACTGTTCTCGACTTTGGCCAAAAATCAATTCGAAA
This sequence comes from Pseudomonadota bacterium, assembly GCA_037142195.1. Classification (GTDB taxonomy): domain Bacteria; phylum Bdellovibrionota_B; class Oligoflexia; order Oligoflexales; family CAIMVM01; genus CAIMVM01. The sequence continues at coordinate 25,981 of JBAXBA010000009.1, read as the reverse complement.
TCAGTAAAGGATGTTAGTTCGAAAGAAGCATAACGCCTTACAAAATAGAGTGGGCTAGAAAAAACAACAAATGGGCTCTATTTTCTTTGTTAGCAAAACTGGGTGAAAAGCTCTAAGCACTCTCGAGAAAACAACTCAATTTTGACTTAAAAGTAAGACTTCACAGACCTTAACGCCAATTGGAGCTTCCTAGTTTTAAATTCGAGGGTGCGCAAATAGGGGTTGACATAAAAAAATCAAGTGAGCTACATACTTGCCGATGGGCCGCCCAAGGATGTTGGAGTTGGGGCTTTCCGGCAAATTGCTTTATTTATTTGATTATGGACTGAATTATGGAATTGCAAGTTAAATTACCCGACGGTTATGAATGTGTAGAACTGACTTCTCAAGAGTTTCAGCCACTTTGGAATCACCATGCGCCCATGATCTTTGACGAAAATAGTCAAATCTTTCGTGCTCATCAATTTTTAAGCCAAGAAGAAAAGAGCAAAACTGATTTGCTACGCCTAGGACTTGCGAGTCTCTATTCACTCAATTTGGCCATCTATTACAAAGGCGAATTTGTCGCTTGGTGTTCTGGAAACCAAGAAACCACGGAGTCCTTCTATATGAGAAACTCAGCAGTACTCCCAGAGCACCGAAGAAAAGGCCTTTATACGTTTATGTTAAAGTCAGCTCTAGGTATTTTACAGGAAAAAGGATTTCAAAAAGTTTACAGCAGGCATTCTGCTACCAATAATTCTGTTATAATTCCCAAATTGATGGCTGGTTTTGTGATTACGTCACTTGAAGTCAATGACGCCTTTGGAGTTTTGGTCCACCTAACCTTCTATCAAAAAGAACTTAGAAGAAAAATGTTGAGATATCGCGTTGGGGAAATAAAGCCAGATTTAGAAATTAAAGACTGTTTGAAAATATTGTAAGGCCGGATTCATGGAAATTCTTTTCAGCTACTCTTACTTGTCAAACAATTTTGCAACGATAGGCCGATATTTGTCACTAGTGCGAAGTTATAAGAAATGAAAGTTAATTAGTGAAAGAAAGGACATTATTTAGTGGTGCGCGGGGGGGGACTCGAACCCCCACACCTTGCGGCATACGCCCCTCAAGCGTACGTGTCTACCAATTCCACCACCAGCGCATTCAAAATATTCTAGGGAATCTACTTAGCGGCAGGAGTAGCTTCTGTGCTATTACCTGGAGCTGTAGTTGAGGGCATCTCTTTAGCAGGTTCAGATCCTGCAGCTGCTTTAGGTGCAGCGGCATTTTCTATGGGCTTCGCTTCCGTAGTTGCTGGTGCTGTTACAGGCTGTGATGTGGTCGTCTTCAGCTTCTCAGAAAGGCCCACATTGCCCACGTTGCCTTTGAGGACAGTGAGCCAGAGTGAAGTCACCATAAATATGCCAGCGGCTATATATGTAAGTTTTCCTAGGAGTGTTGTTGCGCCACTAGCGCCAAAGAAACCTTGACTATTTCCACCGCCAAAGGCCGCAGAAATTCCACCTTGATTCCCGCCCTGAATTAAGACGACTAAAATCATAAAAACCGCTACTAGCAAATGAATGCTTGTTACAAATGTTTCCATTAAATTAGACCTTTACTTCAGTGACCGCATTACGAAATATTTGCTTAGTGCGGATTGTAAGCTAGTTACGTGGTGGCGTCTCCCAGAATTGAACTGGGGACACATGGATTTTCAATCCATTGCTCTACCGACTGAGCTAAGACGCCTTACCACGACGCAAGTTTTTACAGATTCCCAGATGTCGAGTCAAGCTATAAGTCGTGATTTTCAAATTACTGACGTCGTAATCGCAAAAAATTGATTATTTTCTTTGCAAGTAAAGGAAAAAAGCCAATTGCTGCAAAAGAAATGATCAGGCCAGGGGAGGCAATGGAGTCAATCGAGGTAATAGAGCCAAGCTCTACCCCGGCATTAACGTATAGAATCGTTCCAGGTAGCATGCCGAGCTGGCTGATGATGAAAAACGAGCGCAAGGGAATACTAGTGAGTCCCATTGTTAAATTAATTACAAAAAAAGGTAGCAGAGGGGTCAGTCGCAATGCAAAAAGAAAAAAATTTCCTTCTTTTTCGATCCCAGAATTTATCGTCGACATTTGGGAACTAAACCTACGGTTCATTTCATCTCGAAGCAAATATCTTGAGCTTAGAAACGCTAGACTGGCGCCTACTGTACTAGCAATCGATACCAAAATAGTAGCCTCTAGAAGTCCGAATATCGATCCACCTGCTAAGGTAAGAATTGTTGCCCCTGGCAGAGAAAAGCCGGTGACTAGGATGTAAATTAAAACATAGCAAACCAAGGAGGCAACGGGGTGAAGTGAGACAACACTTATGAGCACATTTTGGCGTTCTTTTAAAAAACCAATATCTAAAAACCGCGCAAGATCAAGGCGAATATAGGCGTATATAAATGCTAGCATCAAGGCCATAAGGATAAAGAAGAGTGATTTCTTCCCCTTCATGGCAGATTGTCATGAAACAAAGAGATTTCTATTTGTTTCATTAGGCGTTTCCAGCCATCGCAAACATGGGTAGATACATAGCAAGTAATATTACTGCGACGATTCCGCCTATTCCAACCAGCAAAATGGGTTCAATAAGGGAAAGCATAGCGCCGACGGCAAGTTCTACTTCTTCTTCATAAAATACAGCTATCTTTGATAGCATATCATCAATTTTACCGGTCTCTTCACCAACCATAATCATGCTGACCACCATTTCTGGAAAAATACCCCCTTTTCTTAAAGGCTCCGAAAATTTACCGCCCTTTTCTATACTTTCTCGTATCCCTAAGATGAATACTTCAAGGCTCAAGTTTCCTGATGACGCTGCGCAAATGGTAAGAGCTTCAAGTAGGTTGACACCAGAACCAAGCATTGAAGCCATCGTATTGCAGAACCTTCCGACTGCAATTTTCTTAATGACAGTTCCAATTACAGGCATTTTCAGAGAAATTACATCGAACTGGAATTTTCCTTTCTCCGTATTCTTCCAGACGCGAAATCCGATTCCTAAAGCGACTACAAAGAGAACCAAGGTCACCCAGTTGTTTATGACTTGATCTGACAAATTGAGCACCGCCGCTGTCAGAGCAGGAAGCTCTTGGCCACTATCTTTAAAATTTGTGGCCATGGCTGGTACTACAAAGGTCAAAAGGCCCGTAATTACACCAAACGCCACTACGATTACCATAGTCGGATAAGTCATAGCTTTTTTAATTTGAGTTTTAATTTTAGCGCTGCGTTCGATATAGCCACAAAGTTGAACTAAAATGCGATCCAAACCACCCGAGGCTTCCCCCGCTCGAATCATTGAAGAATATAGGACATCAAATATATCAGGATGATTTGTCATAGCATCTGACAACTTCGATCCTCCCTCGATAGCATTTCGCAGAGCGTAAATGGTCTTTTTAAATTCGCGGTTTTGTTGTTGTCCAGCGAGAAGTTTTAACGAATTATTTAGAGTTACACCAGATTGGAGCATGGTCGCAAATTGCTTAGTAAAGATTATTAGGTCTTTATTAGTTGGGGCTCCGCTTCCGAGGGAGAGTTGAACGTTTCCGTTGCTGTCACGATAGATCCACCGCATTAGTGCCTTGCCAAAAACCGGCGTCTCCCCTTCCGAAACGTCAGAATCCTTTGCGTCAATCGCCATCTGTGCGGAGATAAGGTGAAGTTTCATCCCACGAATTTTATTCTTTAGAGCATCACGATCTTTAGCCTCAAGGGAGCCCTCTATTTTTTTGCCAGCAGCATTTAATGCTTTGAAAGTGTACTTAGCCACAATTTTCTCCAAAAAAAAGTGTTACTTTCTTGTTCCAGTACCGGCACTCGACATGAGCATTTTACTGATGAGATCTTCCAATTCATTTCTTTCGTAGCATGTCTCAAAAGCTTGTTCTGCAGTGATATGCTTCTTCTTTACGAGCTCGACTAGGGACTGGTTTAATGTGCTCATGCCAGTTTGTTCTTGGCCCGATTGCATACTCGAATAGATGGCCTGCAATTTATCTTCTCTAATATTGGATCTGATCGCAATATTTGGGATCAAAAGTTCTGTTGCGAGAACCCGCCCTCCTTTAGACGAGGATATAAGTTGCTGGGTCATTACGGCCACCAAAGAGAACGACAATTGTGTTCTGACTTGAGATTGCTGGTAGGGAGGAAAGACATCAATGATGCGATTAAGTGCGCCAACACAACTATTTGTATGAAGTGTACCAAAAACAAGGTGGCCTGTCTCTGCTGCAGTAATGGCTAAGGCAATAGTTTCAGGGTCTCGCATTTCACCTACAAGAATAATATCTGGATCTTCGCGAAGAGCGCTTCTAAGGGCTGAACTAAAGCTATGAGTGTCCGATCCGACTTCTCTTTGATTCACCAAGCAGTTCTTGTGATTGTGTACATATTCAACGGGATCTTCGATGGTCAATATATGTGAATTACGTGTCTCGTTAATATAATCAATCATAGCTGCCAGTGACGTGGTTTTTCCAGAACCTGTCGGCCCGCACACAAGAAATAGACCGCGCGGAGCTTTAATAAGCTCCACTACTTTTTTGGGAAGATTTAAAGAAACTAGGGAAGGTATTTGAGTTGAAATGAGTCGAAAGACTGCGCTAACCGCTGCTTTTTGGGTATATATATTTACCCGAAATCTCGCAACTCCTTTGAGGCTCAAAGCAAAATCAAGCTCCATACGCTCCTCAAAGAGCTTTTTTTGCTTTTCTGTTAAAACGGAATATATGAGGCCCTTTGTATCACTGGCAGTCATGGATGTTAGGTTAAGAGGAATCAGGCTTCCGTTCACACGAAATCTCGGCGGACTTCCAGGTGAAATATGAAGATCTGATCCTTTTTCATCCAATAGTGCTTTTAAAAGTTGGGGTAAAGCATAACCTAACTCAGCCATAAGATATTCCTGTCTTTAAGCAGCATTTTGTTGCTCCTGTGCCGAGTCTGAGTCGGTAACTCGGATGACTTCAGAAATTGGCGAGGTACCCTTGAGAAGTTTAATGATGCCTGACTGGCGCAGGCTGACCATTCCTGAGCGAATCGCAACGGCTTTTAGTTCGATCGAGGAGGAGTTTCTAATGATACATTTCTTGATGTCATCATTTAAAACCAAGACTTCATGGACTGCGACACGGCCTTTCATGCCAGTGTTGCTGCAAGAAGGGCAGCCCTTGCCTTTGTATGCTTTGTATTGATGAGCCCAGGACTCCGGAACGCCTATTGAGATTAGGCGCTCAGGGGTACCTTCCAGATCCACTTCGCGGCAGTTTTCGCAAATCTTTCGCATAAGTCTTTGGGCGACTATACAATTCAAAGAAGCAACGAGGTTAAAAGGCTCAATTTCCATGTTAATCAGTCGAGCTATCGTATCAACAGCACTGTTTGTGTGAAGAGTGGAAAGAACCATATGGCCAGTTAAAGCAGCTTTTACGGCAATTTCTGCAGTTTCCCGGTCACGAATTTCCCCCACCAATATGACATCTGGATCTTGTCGCAAAAAGGCTTTTAGAGCGCTAGCAAAATTCAGCCCAATAGCAGGTTTCATGTTTACCTGATTCACACCTGGTAGGGCAAATTCAACAGGATCTTCCGCTGTCATAATATTGGTTTCTTCGTCATTGAGTTCCTGAATCGCCGAGTAAAGCGTGGTTGTCTTTCCAGAACCCGTTGGTCCAGTAACCAAGACCATGCCATTGGGCCTATAGATATTGTCTTTAAAGTTTTTTAATTGCTCGGGTTCAAATCCGAGTTTTTCCATGTCCACTTCAAGGCTAGATTTGTCTAGGATTCGGAGAACAATCTTTTCGCCATATAGACACGGAAGGCTGTTGACTCGAAAGTCAATATCTTTGCCGCCATAATGGATTTGAATAGCTCCGTCTTGAGGCAGCCGGCTTTCATCAATTTTCATTTTTGCCAAAATCTTGATTCTAGCTGTAATTTTGTCTTTATAGTGTTTCTGTAATTTAGAAACTTCTATCAAAATTCCATCAATACGCAACCGTATCCTCATAAATTCTTCATAGGGTTCAATGTGAATATCAGAAGCTTTACGGGATATACATTGAATTAAGATTTCAGATACGAGGTTTACAATTCGGTCATCGGTTTTTTTATCGGTGATAATCACTCGATCACTGGCGACTGCTTTTTCAGTGGTAATGTCTTGTGCAGTTTGCGAGTTTGGCGTGGATTCATTTCGTGGAGCCGCTTGCATTTCGATTTTTACGGATGCGTAGTACTTTTGGAGAGCGTATTTAATATCGGATTCTAAGGCAAATACTGGCTTAGCATAATAGCCTGTTTGAAATCTTATTTGTTCATTAGCCTTAATATCCTTAGGGTTGGCCATCGCCACCATCAGGTTGTTTCCGGCTCGGTCTATGGGGATTACTTTATAGTCTTCAGCCAATTTTTTTGGCAATAGTTTAACTATATCTGGGGAAATGTCAGCGGTTTCAAGGTGTATTTTATTTACGCCATATATACTAGCAAAGGCGTCCAGTATTTTGGCATTTGTTGTGACTTTTAGGTTCTCAATTACCGAATGTAGAAGAAGACCATCTTTTTGAGATTTTTCAATGGCAGTCTTTATGGTCTCTTGCTCGACACCAAGCTCTTGCGCAAGTAGTTTTTGTAGTTCTATACTCATAAGCTAGCCGTCCACTAGGGTATTGGATAGCTTTTCGGAGGTTATGAATTTAACTTTAAAGCCTGATAGGCATAACTGGCAGAAACTGAGAGTCTACGTACCATCATAAGTTGGCCATTTGCGAGTTGAAACAAAAACTGGAGCGACGTTAACCGTCTGTTAGTATTGAAATCAATGGCCATTTGCAGGAGTGTCTTGGCAGCTTTTCTGGAGTGAAGAATCAATCCGTCGCTTATTAAATAGGAGTGGTCTATCTTGTAGATATGACATTGAAAGATATCTGCTTTTTCAATTCCATCAAAAGTCTGGTTTTTGGCGGCCTGAACGGAAATTTTATTCCGACTTTGTGACAAAAGATCCACAATTTGGAGGGTGTTCGGGTTGACATCGACGACTTGAAAAAGACTGTGATGACTATTCCTAAGCTCCAATAGAAAATGCAAAATTTCTTTGGGTAGTGTTTTGAAAAACGGGGCTTGATACAACGCATAAACCGGACAAGTAAGGTGGTTTAAGAAATTAAATTTTTCAAGACGGTCTAGTAGAAAATACTCTATAAAATATTTAATTCTTACCTTGTAGAAATCATCATCGGAAAAGAACTTGCCGGTAAGGTGTTGGAACTCTTGCTGTGCATTGATTGCAGACTCTTGTGCTAAATGTTCAAAGCACCATGTATATATTAAATCGGTCGCTTCGCTAATTGATCTATCAGCTGTAGCAAAATTTTTAAAACGAGCTTCTATGGAAGGCCCAATGTCTGAATTTGATTTTAGATCTACAAGCATGAACTTAGTTCTCTTTGTGGGTTATTTTGTGGTTTTTTGTCGGTTATATAGTGGCGTTTAGAATTTCTTTCTAATTGTCGACTCTAACCCGCATGGTCGTGTTTGTGCGCCAATGACCTGTAAATGGTACATTAACGGCTAGAGGAACTTCTACCTCCAAATACTTGTTTGCACCGACTCCCTTGATTGAGTTAAGTTCAACGAGGACTCCAAATTTGTAAAAGAAGCGTTGCAATTCTCTGGGGGCACTGTGGCTTACGGCGTCTAATTTAGGCCCATTTAAACTCAAAGCTACGACGGCTATAAGTGCCTTTATGCTTGGAAGAAATAGAAATATAAGTCCAATGAGGATGGGTAGAGCAGGCGAATTCACTACCTTTTTTGCTTCCATAACTCCTCTGGAACACCATTGATTTTGGAAATGGAACGAGACGCTAAAAAGAACCAATCAGAAAGTCTATTTACATATATTTGGCAATCTTTTCGGATTTCATCTTCTGCAGCCAGTCTCACAATCTCTCTTTCAGCACGTCGCGCCACGGTTCGGCACACATGAGCTAGAGAATTAGCTTTGCAACCACCAGGAAGCACAAAGTTTTTAAGTGGCGGCAGGCTTGCAGTCCATGTGTCCATTTCTAATTCTAGGCGACTGATTTCGGCAGGCCCCACTACCTTCTGAAGATCTAACCTTAGCGCCTTTGCAGGAGTGGCAAGTTCACCACCGAGATCGAAAAGTTCATTCTGAATAAGTATAGACGAGCTGATGATCTTGGAAATACCATCATTTTTAGGATGGCTAGACAATTCATCAACTAACAGACCGACGAACGAGTTTAACTCGTCAACCGCTCCATATGCTTCTATTCTCTGCGCTGACTTGCCTATCTTTTCGCCATTGGCAAGAAGAGTCGTGCCACCGTCACCTATTTTTGTATATATTTTATCCAGACGCATAAATTGTTCAGCCTTAGAAAGTTAGCTGCAACATCCTACACCGTATCTGCGATACATCAATCGTTAACTTCGCCGCCAGTCCAAGTTCCATTAACGGATTCTCGAAGCTTATCTGAAGGGCTAAAACTCACAACCCTTCGGGCGCTTATTTCAATTTTACGGCCCGTGTGTGGATTTCGGCCAGGTCGAGAGCGCTTTTCTTTGATGCTCCATTTTCCAAAGCCGGAAATCTTTACTTCAGTTCCGTTTTCAAGCTTCATCTTGAGCTCTTCTAGGATCATCTCCAAGATTTCTTTAGCTTCCTTTACCGGATAGCCAACTTTATCTCTGATCATCTCGATAAGTACATCTTTTGTAAGAGTCATTTCTTTCGCTCCCTAATTAGCTGGCTGAAGTTTATCTACTTGCAGCTGTATAAACAAGTTCACTAACAATTTTAGCAGGTTCTCTCTTTTTTGAGAACGCTTACCCATAAAATTTTAATGTCTATTTACTAAGCTGCTACAGAGCACATAGGGATTGTTCGAATAATAGTCAATTTACTTAAGTAAAATGAAATTACTCATCTTGTTCTTAAATATTCTTTGGCATAAAGTGTAGGGCAATAAATAAATTCAATTTAATTGGCTATAACGAGACGATGGGGTGAATATGATTGAAGTATCTGGTTTATCTAAAAGCTTCGGTGCAAACCGGGTTTTAGAAGGTGTTTCCTTCGTTGTGCCTAAAGGCACAGTAGTCGGCTTCCTAGGCGCCAACGGGGCAGGAAAGACCACAACGATGGATATCCTTTGCGGCTGTATTGGAGCCGACCAAGGAGAGGTCAAAATCGCTGGTTACGACATCACGGATCAAGATCTGGAAGCGAAACGACGTTTAGGGTACCTACCAGATGTTCCCCCTCTTTATGGAGAATTGACTGTTCAAGAATCCGTAAAGTTTTCAGCAGAAATTAATGGACTTCATTCCAGTAAAATCAAATCAAGACTGAGTCAAGTCTTGGAACGGTTGTCTTTAGGGGAAGTTAGAGGGAAGTTAGTAGGCAACTTGTCCAAGGGCTTCAGACAGAGAGTCGCACTCGCGCAAGCGCTTGTTCATGATCCTGAAGTGTTAATTCTCGATGAACCGACAGAGGGCTTAGATCCCCATCAAATACTTCAGATGCGGGAACTTATAAAAAGTTTAAGGGGAGATCACACGGTCCTATTGAGTTCCCATATTTTGTCTGAAATACAAAATGTGGCTGACTCTATTATTATCATTAATCGTGGAAAGGTAGTAACTCACGGGACTTATGAAGATTTAACTTCGAAGTTTGAAGGCAAGCGTGCCTACAAAGTACGGGTAGGAAATAGCTATGAAAATGCCTTGGCAGCTCTCCGCAATCTTCCAGAAATTTCCGAGTTAAAGTTATCTGATGATCGCTCTATTTCCTTCAATTTGTCTTCGGCAAATGAAATGGGACTAGACAGGGTCGCGAAGACGGTGGTTGATGGCGGTTTTGGGCTTCGAGAGTTATCGCAGACTTCAAAAAGTCTTGAAGATGTTTTCTATCAACTAACTCGATAAATAGAGAGGTTAAATATGAATTCCATAATGACTATTGCTAAAAGAGATTTTAAATCTGGATTTGCTACTCCCAAGTCGGGAGCCGTATTGTTTTTCTTCTTATTGTTTATGGGGCTATTTTTCTCAAGTTTTGTAAAGACTTTCATCGAATTTCAGGCCCGCGCTGGCATGATGGGAGGAGGTGGGGCTCCCACGATGGAGCAGCTTATTAAAGCAATGTTCTATAATCTCCACTTTATTTTGATACTTATAGTACCTGCAGTAACCATGGGAACTTTTGCGGAAGAACAAAAGTCACAGACTCTAAGACTGTTACAAACAGCTCCCATCAAAGCCTATGAAATAGTGCTGGGTAAGTTTGCTGCCGCTGCTGGGTTGATGGGCTTTGTTCTTCTTCTATCCATTGGTTACCCATTATTTTTAAAAGCTCACGGCACACCTGATATGGGAGTTGTCATGAGTTCTTATTTAGGCCTGTTTCTATTGATTTGTGCCCAAATCAGCCTAGGAATATGGATTTCTTCTCTTACTAAAAACCAGTTTTTAGCATTTATATTTACGATGTTCGGTCTCTTTATGATGTTGGTGCTCGACTTTATTTCGAAGGCAGTTACAACTTCTGGCGGTCAAATTGAAGGTGTCCTTCAATACTTCGGGACAACCAAGCATTTGGATGTCTTTTTCAAAGGTCTTATTACCGTCGGCGATAGCATGTTTTTTGTGTTGTTTACAGCGATGTTTCTTTTCTTCACAACGGTAACTCTAGATTCAAGAAGGTGGAAATAATGAAATTTTTAACGGTTGTTCTTCCCTTTATCGCAGTATTTACGTGTGCCATTGGTGTTGCATTAGGCAATGCTTTTCCTTCTGTCGAGTGGTTGAAGTGGGTAGGTTTAGCGCTTGGAATTCTTTTATTGGCAGGATGGGTGTGGTCCGACCTTGATAATTTTAAACGTATGTTTGCTAGAAAGGGCGCGAAGTACGGAACCTCCTCCGGAATAACCCTACTTGCAGTTTTAGCAATTATTATTGGGGCTGGTTACCTTTCCACGCGCCCCAATCTAAATAAACAATTCGATGCAACCTCCAAAGGAAACAATACTTTAAGTGAAGCTAGTTTGACATTTGTCAAAAAGCTGAAACAGGATAAAGTTGAAATTGAAGTATTGGCTTTTTTCCAGGATGAAGCTCAAAAAGATGAATTTAAGTCTTTTTTAGACCTTTATCAGAGATCTGGCGCAACTATTAACGCCAAGTATGTAGATCCCGATAAAGAGCCTATTTTAGCTCAATCAGAAAAGTTAACTGCAGGTAATACCGTCATTTTCAAGAATAAAGGTAGAGAAGCCCGAATTACTACGTTCAACGAGGAAAAAATCACCAACGCTCTTTCTAACGTGATGAAAGACGGAGGCAAAAAAGTATACTTTATTGGCGGTCATGGTGAAGGGGAAACCACAAGTCAAGAAGGACAAGGATTTCAGGTGGCTTTGCAGCTTTTAGAAAGTCAGAAATTTGAAGTCAAATCACTTCAGCTTTTAGAATCAGGGTCGGTACCAAAGGACGCTGATGTTGTGATTCTTGCCGGTTCCAAGTATGACATTAAAGAGCAGGAAGTCGGCTTTTTAAAGACCTATATCGAAAATGGTGGAGCGCTGATCGTCGCTATTGATGCCGTTAAAGAAATGGCGAACGTGAATACATTTCTAGCGAATTATGGTCTTAAATATAGCAATGACTTAGTTATCATGAATCCCAACGACCCTAGGGCTCAGCTTTATGGGCAAAACAATGGAATTATTTCCGGATTCAATAAAACCCATGGCGCCACCAGAGACCTAGCAAAACGCGGTTCAGTGGACGTTATGCTTCCCTTTTTAAGAACCATTGAAAAGGTCGGTGAACCTGCAGGGTATACTGTCGACTCTCTCGCAAAAACTTCTGAAGTTGTTGTGCGGATTCGTGGAGTTAATTCTGAGCAAGATTTGAAAAATCTAACCCAAGATAGACTAGATAAGGGTAGTTTTGATGCCATTTCAGCTGTTACCAAGAAAGTGAAAACTGAATCCGGTGAAAAGGAAGCCCGCTTATTAGTGATAGGATCAAGTTTTCTTGTAAATAATCAAGGGCTGATGATGTCTGCAGCCCACCGTGACTTATTTGCTTCGAGCATGTCTTGGTTGAGCCAAGATGGCGATTTTATTTCAGTACCTACTAAAGAACAGGCTGAAAGCACATTATCCATGAATACGGGTTCCGCATTGATTGGGTTCTATAGCCTTAGCTACATTTATCCGTTTCTATTTTTAGGTGCGTCTCTCGTATTTTGGATGAGGAGGCGTTCAGCATGAGGCCTAAAAAGTTATGGATCATCCTCGTAATAACCATTCTTGCGCTTTTAGCTATCGGAGTTTGGGACCATTACAAGACGGAATCTAGTAAAGAGTCATCTGCCGAGAAAAAGGTCGTAGAGTTTAAGCCTGAAGATATAACCGGGATTGAGATCAAGAACCCGGTAACTACAGATGTGCCCGCTTTCGTTTCCTTAAAGAAGAATGAAGGTTCTTGGGCTTTAGTCTCCCCGGAGAATGGTGCGGCAGACGCTGCAGTTGTGGACACCATGATCAAGCTTTTAGCCGATTTTACCTATACGAAAGTTGCTGGCGTCGGCGAGGAGGCCTTTGCGGGTTATGGCGTATCAGAAGATGCTGCCAGGAAAGTCTCCTTAACCAAAGCCAATGGAGAAGTGATTCATTTTTGGTTTGGTGGAAAGTCTCCCGTGGGCTATTCCGTTTATGTGAGACAGTCTCTTAAGCCTAATGAAGTTTTGGTCGCCAATCAGCATCTATTATCGGCAACTTCAAAAACGATAGTAGATCTTCGAAGCAAGACTATCCTTTCCATGGATCCAGCAAATGTTTCTTCAATTGAGTTCAACGCTATGAAGCTAAGCCGCACTTCAAGTGGATGGACGATTAAGAACTCAACAGGTGACTTTACTGCGGATGCTTCGGCGGTAGATTCATGGTTGGCCGATCTTCTTGCAATTAAGGCCGCGGGCTTTACGAACCCATCACCCACTGACAAGGGTCTGCCGAAGTTGATATTCGCAAACTCTAAAGGTGAAGTCCTATTTAGCGGAGCAGGCGGAGAAGTCGCTGGAAAGCTTCGAATCATTCATACGGAAAAAGGCCTAGGCTATGATATTGACTCTGCCTCTAAACAAGTTTTAGAAAAACCTCTAGCCGACTTTAGGGCTAAAAAAGTTTTGGATTTGCCAATAGCTGAATTGAATGCTTTTAAAGTTAATGGCCATTCCTTTAAAAAAACTGGCGAAAAATGGGAAGAAGGCGCTAATGGGAGTGTTAAACCAACCGGTGTAGATGCCGCGGCGTTTGTAATGGATTTAGACTTTGCCCGTGCGACAGGCTTTGAGAAAAATGACAAGAAGTCTTCTAAAAAGCCGGAGTGGACCATTGATTTGGAGACTTCAAAGGGCGAAAAAAGAAAGCTTTTCGTCTTTGAGTCGAAGTCCACCGAAAATGTTAATGTAGGAACGGAAGTTCAACCGGATTTAATGGTTGTTCCCAGAAAAGTTTTTGAGAAGCTAGCTTCCGCTAAATAGTTAGATTTTCTTATGATGCTCAGTAAATAAAGGTAAATATATGCTCAGAAGTCAAACATGTGGTGACGCGAGACCGAACCATGATGGAAAATCGGTAACACTTTGTGGATGGGTAGATCGTTACCGTGACATCGGTCAAATCTATTTCTTGACCCTTAGGGATCGTTACGGCGTCACCCAGTGTGTGTATGAGCTAGGTACGGGCAATGATCAGATTATGGCGGATCTTAGGACCTTGCGTTTTGAAACTTGCGTTCAGATATCTGGAACCGTTCGTCTTCGGCGTGAAAAGGACATCAATCATGAGCAAGCGACAGGGGCTGTAGAACTTGTCGTAACTAGTGTCAACATACTGAATCAAGCTCCCCAAGAACTTCCCTTTCAGGTGCGAGATGATCAGAATGTAGCGTCCGATATACGCCTCAAGTATCGCTACTTAGATTTAAGGCGTGCCAAAATGCAGCGAAATTTGAAGGTCCGACACGACATTATTCAAATTGTAAGGGATGTTTTTAATTCCTTAGGATTTCTAGAAATTGAGACCCCACTTTTGATTCGTTCCACCCCGGAAGGCTCCAGAGACTTTGTCGTTCCTTCTCGAGTTCATCCAGGTACTTTTTACGCTCTGCCGCAAAGCCCCCAGCTTTATAAGCAGATGCTTATGATATCTGGCTGTGACCGTTATTTTCAGTTTGCTCAAGCCTTCCGCGATGAAGACCTTAGGGCCGACCGGGTTCCGGTTCATACTCAAATCGATATGGAAATGACATTCGTAGAAGAACAGGACGTTTTTTCCGTGGTAGAGGCCTATTTGAAACCAGTTTTTAAAAAATTGAAGGGCGTAGCGATCCCTGAATCATTTCCTGTAGTTTCCTATGCTGAAGTTATGGAAAAATACGGCATCGATAAGCCTGATCGGCGTTTTGGCCTGGAATTAGTTACTGTAACCGGCTGGGCTAAGACCCTAGGCTTTCCAGCATTTCAGGAGGCTGAAACCGTTAGGGCACTGTGCATAGATAAAGGGTCTGAGTTTTCAAGAAAAGAAATTGATGAACTTACGGAACTTGCAAAAAAGTATGGAGCTAAAGGTTTAGCCTGGGTGAAATGGAACGGCTCAGAATTTAGCGGCGGCATTTCTAAGTTTTTAAACTCCAATGAAGCTATTAAGGACATCTTTAACCTTACCAATGACTCAGTTTTATTCTTTGTTGCCGATAAATACGAAAAAGCTTGTGCAGCCCTTGCTCAAATTAGGCTTTATGCGGGCAGAAAATTTGATCTGATTGATAAGTCAAAATATGATTTTCTATGGGTGAATAAGTTTCCGCTTTTCGAGTGGAATGAAGAACGAGGAGCTTATGACGCCATGCACCATTTGTTTACCCATCCCTTAGCGGAAGACATGAAGTGGCTGGATTCAGAGCCAGGAAAAGTTCGTGGTCAACTATATGATTTAGTTCTGAATGGTGTGGAACTGATTTCAGGTTCCATTCGAATCAATCGTCCGGAACTTCAACGTAAGATTTTGAACATTGTAAAAATGCCTGAAGAGGAGGCCGAGTCTAAGTTTGGTTTCTTGATGCGGGCATTTGAATATGGAGCCCCTCCTCACGGAGGCTGTGCCATGGGTCTAGATCGTCTTACAGCCATCATGTGCGATGAAGACTCCATTCGAGAAGTGATTGCCTTTCCATGCAATAATACAGGAATATTTCCCCTTGATGGAAGTCCTGCACCATTGGATCAAAAGCAAATGGATGAACTGAAGTTAAAACATCTTCCACTAAATAACGATTAAAGCAGTCCAAGCGATTATCTAGGTGGAAAAGTATGAATTTAAGCAATGAAAATCAAAAGGTTTTAGTTATCGGGGGAGGTAATTTTGGTACTTGCCTGGCTTTCCATCTAGCAGGTAAGGGTAAAAGAGTTGTAATTTTTGATCGATCGACTGAGGTGGTCGAAGGAATCAATAAAGAACATAGAAACTTGAAATATTTGCCCCAATACCTGCTCCCCTTAACCATCAGGGCGACATCGGAAGTTGCAGATATCGACTTTTCTAACATGAGTCATGCCATTATCGTGATTCCGGTGCAGGCAATTTCCAGTGTTCTGAGAGACTTTTCAAAGACGCCACTTGTCGATATTCCTCTTATTTGCGCTTCTAAGGGCATTGACATTAGCAGCAAAATGTTTCCCTTAGATATTATTAAAGCAGAGTTTGGCGAGAAGGCCTTCCTTAACGCATCGGTACTTTCTGGGCCAAGCTTTGCGGCAGAGGTCATGGAAAAACAGCCTACGGCCGTAGCCATTGCAAGCTATAACCCAGCAAGTGCTCTTTCTGCGCAGACTCTCCTTCATGATCCTTTTTTTAGAATTTACACCTCCCCTGACCCTAAGGGACTTGAGGTTGCAGGAGCACTTAAGAACGTGGTTGCCATAGCAGCAGGAGCCTGCGTCGGTTTTGGGTTTCAAGTAAATACGATGGCTGCTCTCATAACCAGGGGGCTTGCTGAAATGGCAAGATTTGGTCAGGCCTTAGGAGCTCAAAAACAAACTTTTATGGGACTTTCCGGTGTAGGTGATTTGTTTCTTACATGTACCTCGGAAAAAAGTCGTAATTATTCCACAGGTTTTCACCTAGCTAAAGGCAAGTCGTTAGATGATACGCTTAAAGCCTTGGGATCTGTCGCAGAAGGCGTCTATACAGCAAAGGCAGCCAAACAAATTGCAATGGATTTAAATATCGATGCTCCGCTTACTTTTGCTGTGAATGAGGTTCTTTATGAAGGCGTTGCCATAGGTGAAGCCTTTAAAAAGGTTATCAATCGAGATCCTAAATCTGAAGAATAGTCCTAAGTACCCATGTAGGTGAAAATAATTTTATTATCATCGTTTGAGACGGACTCGATGAAATGGACCCGCATTTTTGCGGCCACTAATATTCTTAAATTAATACGAGAAAGCGCCTTATTTTTTGACAAATGTTTCAAAAAATAAGGCGCTAAAATAGCAACTAAACATGAGATGGCCATCAAAAACAATGGAATGGCGGACTAGCCTTCAAAATTCTTAGATGCAAAATCCCAATTCACGAGAGCCCAAAAGGCTTCAAGATACTTAGGTCTTAGATTTCTAAAATCTATATAATAAGCGTGTTCCCAAACATCACAGGTGAGAACTGGTTTAAGACCTTGTTTCATAGGGTTTCCAGCAGCACCTTCCTGAGTTATCACAAGCTTACCATCTTTGTCTTTTGCAAGAAACGACCAACCTGAGCCAAAGACCGCAATCGTCTTAGCAGTATATTCAGTTTTGAAGGCTTCGAAGGAACCCCATGTGGATTCAATAGCACTTAACAATTTACCGCTAGGCTTACCCGAGCTCTTGGGGGTTAGGCAATTCCAAAAAAAGGTGTGATTCCAAATTTGAGCGGCCTGATTATAGATCGGACCTTCAGCCGATAAAATGATTTCTTCCAGGGTAGAGTGTTCAAATTTGGTCCCAGGAACGAGTTCGTTCAACTTAACGACATAGGCGTTGTGATGTTTACCATGATGAAATTCAAGAGTTTCTTTAGAAAAATGGGGAACTAGAGCATCGGTTGCATAGGGTAGTGGTGGCAGAGTAAAGGCCATGAGAGACTCCTCTTTAAAGTAAGAGCTGATGCTACAACTTTTCCAAAAAAAGCACAAGTTTATGGGGCAAGACGAAGGAATTACCTTAATTTCCGCGGGATGACTTACTAAAAAAATAGCGGCCTAATAACAATAAGAGAGGCAAAGCAAAATGCCTCTTAGAGCACGTTTCGGAAACTCTGCATGATTTTTGAGACCGGTTCTACAGCGTCGATACCCTTGACGCTTTGGCCAGCCTGCCAATAGTCATTATAGCGACTTCCCTTGCGGGCGGCCTGAGGGAGTTGCCAGATGCTTTTTAGAAACAGGAATGACCGTGCTTTATGCTTGGTTTTTTCATTTTTGAGGAGCCATTTGAGAATCGGCCCAGCTTTGGTGCCGACTCTTTCGATATAGGGGGTGTTGATGACTGCTACCGGGACGCCGCTTATAAGATCTGTCAGTACAATATCAGACTCCTCGGCTTTTACGATGGCATCCTTATATTCTTTATGGGCAAAGCATTCCGTCGTAGCAATAAACCGGGTGCCCATTTGAACTCCAGCATACCCCAAGTCAAGGGCGTGACGAAAGTCTTGTGGGGTGGAAACTCCCCCGGCACAAAGCACAGGTAGGCCCAGCTTTGCAAAATCTTTAATGAGAGTTTCAGAGGACTTATCGCCCGCATGCCCGCCAGCACGATTATTAACACAAATAAATCCGTGAATCCCCACGTCGGCAACTTTCTTTGCCCAGCGAATGTCCGTGATGTCGTGGTAAACCTTTCCGCCAAATGGCGCCACTTTATCGACGACCCACTTAGGGTTTCCAAGCGAGGTCACAAAAAAGCGAACTCCATGGGATAGAGCTTGGTCAATCCAAGCGCTCATGCGCTTTAAATACTTCTCATTTTTACCCTCAATTAAGCAGTTCATGCCAATCGGTTTTGAAGTCATAGACCTTAATTGGGTTAAGGCTTCAGAGAATTCTATCTTTTCTACATAGGTCGTGGTAACCGGCTGCAATATTCCCATGCCGCCTGACTCGGAAACAGCAGCTATCAGATTTAAATTTGAGCACGGATACATCGCTCCACACAAAATAGGTAGTTCAATGCCAGCATCAGTTAAAAATTGCTTCATGCTTTCTTTATTACTCATAATTATCCTGCAATGGTAAACTATAATGGGCAAATCTACATGGAATGATCATATGCCATCTTGGAATGAAAAGGAAATAAGTCTCCCCGATGTTTTAAGATGTTGGGATAAAAGTCCGTCCAAGCTACGACTGAAATGGCCTGAGGAATTTAGGGTAGGTCTCCTTGGAATGCTTTCTGACGCAAGCGAAAAGTGCGTTGTGATTGTGCACCAGCATGCAAAGGATGCCAGGCTCACTAAAGAGTGGCTCGATTCCACCCTCAAAGGCTCAGCCTATAGATTTTATCATTGGGCCTATTTGGACTATTGGAGCGATCAACGGCATTCTGCACTATCAGTTTTGATTGCCGAGAGAATGTCGACTCTGGCCGGACTTATGAACCGTGAAAAAGTAGTGATTTCAACCACAGCCGATGCTCTTCTCAGCTTAACCACAAGCAAAGATTGGTTTTCGAAAACAAATCTTTGTATTGGTGCCGGTGCTGAGTTTAGCCCAGAAGAACTGATGCTTAAATTTTTGTCTTTTGGCTACTCTAAGGTGTCTAGAGTGGAAGAGCCTGGAACATTTTACCTTAGGGGCTCTATTTTAGATGTGTTTCCGGTGGGATTTAGCGATCCCTATCGCATTGAGTTCTTTGACGACACCATTTCCACCATCAAAGTCTTTTCCATTGAAACCCAAAGAAGCATTGCGACAGCTAGCACAATTTCTATTTCACCTTACTCCGAATTTCTTTGTCCGAGTGAGATCGATCAAGAAGTGCTCCAGATGTTTTATGAAATCCTTCTAGATACAAACCTGTCCTTGGCAGACCGTAATGCCCTGCTAGCCAGCTTCGAAACACGCCGCAATCTGCCCCAGCTCGGGAAGTATTTTGAGTCTTCAGAAATTCCAAAAAGTGGCCTTTTAGACTTCTTAGTTGAACCGGTATGGCTTCTGGAAAGCGAACCTGCCTCACTCATGAGTCTAGCTCTTGAGCGGGCTCTGGGCGCTCAAGAGACTAAACTTAGAACCTTCGCTCCTCCTTTGATCGCTAAGTATGGCATGGCATTGCGGGAACGCAGTGATAGTCTTGCCCAAGTACTCGATAGCATGGGAACTTTAGTTCTGGGGGGGCTGACTTCCTCTCGCCCTGAGATTGCTCCTCCCGTTCAGAGCAAAAATTCCGGGCCATTGCCCCATCTTACGAGCAAAGACTTATTTCATGTTATCAAGGTTCATAAAGACGATACATGGGCTATTTTCTGTGAAACTCCTTCCAGACTTGGCCGAGTAGAAAATATTTTAAAAGATCTGAATATAGAAATTGCAGGAAGGCATGAATCTATTTTAGACGCCTTTAAAATTTTGCCTTTAGGTGGCGTGCATCTCGTTTTAGGTATTTGGACTGATCAAACGACTTTTAGCACGGGAAAATCTGTTACTTTTCTCCCCAGCGACTTGCTTGTCCATGATCAATGGGAAAAAAAGGCCAAGAGAAAATCTTCCTTGGCTCTTGATGTGAGAAGCCTTCGTCATGGGGACTTTGTGGCCCATGAAGATCACGGGATTGGGAAGTTTTTAGGTAATGTGCTCATGAGCGTTGGGGGCATGACACTTGATTGTTTAGCAATTGAATATTTAGATGGTGACAAGATCTATGTCCCTGTGACGGGCTTGAGTAAGTTGGAGAAGTTTTCGGAATCGGACTCACCGGTATCCCTAGATAAACTTTCAGGTCTAGGTTGGTTTAAGCGGCGGGAAAAGGCCCGCACATCTGCTAAAATAGCCGCAGAAGAATTGCTTAAAATTCAAGCCCAGCGCAAAGCAACAAAGCATACTCCTTATGGACAACCCAGCGACTTATACTTGAGGTTTTGTCGAGAGTTCCCCTTTCAAGAAACTAATGACCAACTTCTCGCGTTAGAAGACATCGAAAGTGACCTAGTTTCGCCCATGCTCATGGATCGATTAGTTATCGGAGATGTAGGTTTTGGAAAAACAGAATTGGCCATTCGTGCTGCCTATAGATGTGTCTTAGAGGGCAAACAAGTCCTTATGATATGTCCTACGACGATACTCTCCCACCAGCACTATGCGACTTTTAGGGCGAGAATGGCTCCCTTCGGTGTAAGGGTGGCGCACCTCAATCGGTTTGTGAAACCTTCCGAAAAAGAAAAGACACTCACGGCCTTTACGCTCGGACAGATCGATGTATTGATAGGCACCCATATTCTCTTGGGTAAGAAAATAGAGCCTGAAAACTTGGGTCTCTTGGTGGTGGATGAAGAACAAAAATTTGGTGTAGGGCATAAAGAAAATATTAAGAAGTTAAGAGGGACTTCTGACGTTTTAACGCTTTCCGCAACGCCCATACCTAGGACTCTGCATATGGCTACCGCGGGTCTTAAAGAGGTCTCGTTGCTTTCCACACCGCCTAAAAACCGAATTCCGGTTCGTAACTTTTTAGCGAAGTGGGACCAAGATCTTATCTCAGATGCCATTAGGCTCGAGCTCAATCGTGGAGGCCAGATTTTTGTGGTCCATAATCGTATTGAAGATATCGGCATCATTGAATCCAGGATTCGAGACATTGTCCCGGAGGCAAGTGTGCGAATCGCCCATGGAAAACTCGATGCGGGGGATCTTGAACGTATCATGGTTGATTTTCTAGATCAAAAATTCAACATCCTCTTGGCGACGGCAATTATTGAGTCGGGCGTTGATATTCCTAATGTAAATACGATAATTATAAATAATGCCCATCAATTTGGACTTTCGCAGCTGTATCAACTTCGCGGCAGGGTAGGAAGGTCTAATGTTCAGGGTTTTGCTTACTTGATCATTCCAGAAGAACACGGCCTGTCTAAGGAGGCTCAAGCGCGCCTGGATGCTATTATGGGGCATCAAGAGCTTGGGTCAGGCTTCTATGTTTCAAGTCGAGATTTAGAAATACGAGGTGCAGGCAATGTGCTGGGTGCTGAGCAGTCTGGTTTTGTAGAGAGTGTAGGTATTGAACTTTATTCCAGGCTTTTGTCTACCGAACTTAAAAAACTGGCTGGGGATGAAGAGCCTGTGGAAATCGAGCCAGAGATAAAACTAGGTATTTCGGCATTCATTCCTGCAGAGGTGATAGCCGATGAAGCGGAACGAATTAAATACTATCGATATATTTTTAAGTCTTCTAGTTTGGAAGTGCTCGAGGATATTAGAGAGGAAGTAACAGATCGATTTGGTCCGCCTAGCGATGAATTCGAAAGTCTTTTTGACGTGGGGAGGATTCGAATTTTGCTTAAGAGCATGGGGGCCCAGATGATCACCAAAAATGTAACTGGCACACCTGAAATCAAATTTGGACCCCTAGACTCTAGTCGATTAACCCATCTCATTGATCTTTCTCAAAAGAATTCCAACCTATTTCGGATTTTGCCTGACTTTAGGATGACTCTCCCTAAGGCCAGCGAATTGCCAGATATCATCTATCGGCTTAAATTAGCAGCTGGAGAAACTCGCCATGAAGTTTAGATATGTAGCGCTCCTTTGCCTCGGTTTAGGCTTGCTTATGGGAAGGTTTATTGCCAAACCAAGGCCATCCTGGCGACCTCTTTCAGAAATTTCTGGCGCCGGCAAAGTTCTAGATTCCCGACTTCAAACTATAGCCATTGCGGGGGATGAAAGAATCTCTAGCACCGCCATCGACTTTGAAGTGGAGTTCGCCCGCATTGGGGTTTATGACGATCTTTCTCAATTGACCGAGGGCGAAGCTACTAAGGTTTCCCTTGGGCTTAAAGAACAAGTCCTTAGGCAGCTCATCGAGCGTAAATTGCTCCTTCAGATGATTGGGCGGGATAAATATTTTGATAAGACTGCTCCAGAGCTGTATACGGAATGCACTGAAACGGCGGCAAGTATCATTAAAACTAACGAGTTTATAAAAACAAATCCTCTTTTTCAGACCCTATTAAGGGAGAAGCTTTGTGAAAGCTCGTTAATTGAAAGTTACATCTCAGATAGATTGACCAAAGACCTCAAAGTAACTCCTAAGGAGATTGCACAAGAACTTAATAAACGCAGAAATAACAGTGCATTAGAGCCCATGGTGACCATAAAACAGATTCTTTTGGCAACTGAAGAAGATGCGAAAGGGGTCAAACTGACCTTAACATCCAGCAATTTTAGTAGCGTAGCTAAAGAAAAATCTATAGCACCTGAAGGCAAAAACGGCGGGTTGCTGAATGACTTAAAGAGATCAGATCTTGCTTCCATCTTCGACGTAGCATTTTCAATGCAGCCGGGGCAAATTAGTGACATTATTAAAACCCCTTATGGCTTTCATATTGTGCAGCTCATTAAAAAAGGTAAATCGACAGGATTTGACACTATTGAAGCTGAAGACAGAATAGCTAGAGATTTATTAAAAGAAAAAAAAGCAGAGGAGCGTAAAAAATGGGTGTTGTTAGCTTTAAGAACTTACGATGTGCGGTGGGCTACTTCTGCATCTTTTTAAGCTCATCCCTACTTGCAGCTACTCTTATTGATCGGGTAGTAGCCGTCGTTGATGGGGTGCCGATTCTTCAAAGTGAAGTGGATGAAAAAATTAAAAAGGGTCCCCTAGTAGCTCTTTCAGATTGGCCTTCTGAAGAAAGCAGCCCGCAGAATCAAAGAGCATTAAATGACCTTATTAATGTTAAATTGGTGTTAAAGAAGGCGGATGAACTTGAGCTCAACGTGGAAGAAGCAGATTTAGAATCCCAAATTTCAAAGCTCCTTTCATCGCAAGGCGCCGACAAGAAAGCCTTAGACGATTTTCTTAAGCAACAAGGCAAGACCTACGACCAGTATAAAGAAGACTTTAAGCATCAAATGATTGTCAGGCGATTTCAGGGTCGAGTCATTATGCCCCTAGTAAAAATTACAGAGCGCGACATTCAAAGTCATTATTTGAAGGTATCAGGCAACTCAGCCCAGTCTGCTCGAGTCGACTTAAAGCAAATGAGCTTTCAATTAACGGGAAACCCGAATCTTGATGCTTCTAAGCTAAAAACAGCAAAAGACGTCGTTTTAAGGGCCAAAAAAGGTGAAGATTTTATGAATTTGGCGAAGGTTTATGCGGATGCTCAGACTACCCTAAAAGACCTTAAAACTTCCGATGTTGTGGGTTCCATTCGGCAGGCGATTTCATCTCTTGGGATTGGGGATGTCTCTGAGGTGGTTCAGGTCGGCAAACAGGCTTTTATCTTCCAAGTGGAAAAGCAAGAGCTTTCAGGTGATAGCAACTTTATGGCTAAAAAGGAAGAAATTGAGAATGATCTTAGAGCAAAGGAAATTGACTCCCAAACACGCCGTTGGCTAGAGATTGAGCGCGAGAGGCGAAAATTGGTATTAATACCCTAGATCTTACTAATCTAGTTGACAGTAAGCGCCCTTTTTAGCTATCTTCGCCGCCGTATGGTGATCATGGCGAAGCGGTTAACGCACCGGATTGTGATTCCGGCATACGTGGGTTCAATCCCCACTGGTCACCCCATTCAACCAACAAGCTGATTTAATTGGTAAAAATGAAAATTGAGACTGATTTATCAATGAGTTCAATTTGCCATTTTGTGATAGCGAACTTCTCAAAGTTAATTCTGAACCATTTATTTATATTTGCATTTCCGCTTTCTATTTTTTCTCAGAGTTGTACAACTCCTAGCCAGAACCCTTTTTACCCCTCAAGCACTCATGCTATGAATTCAGAAAATATAGTCCCTTTTAAATATCTTGACGATGGGATCATTGTTATTCCGGTTAAGATAAACGATTCGATTACGAAGGATTTCATTCTGGATACCGGAATTGGCATCACTATGATTTCTAAATCAATTTGTGACCAGCTAAAATGCAAATCGACCGACACGCATACTGGCAAACGAATGTCGGGTCAAACAATGACCGTTCCTATATCTTCTGTAAAATCTTTGGCTCTTGGCAGCTTACATGTAAGTGATGCGCCTGTCGGCATTCTTGATGTCGAAAAATATATTCCTGGTTCGAATATTGGTGGATTTCTGTCACTTGGTTTTTTTCGCGATGCTGCTTTTACAGTAGACTACGTTAATAAAAATATCGTTCTTGAAACTGCTGGGTCTTTAAAGACCATTCGTTCAAAGGGGAATATACTTCCGGTAAAGTTAGATATTGATGGCAATGCGCTCGGTATTTTCATGCCGCTGGTGCTGCCAAATGGTGGTCAAGTCTCTGTAGAGGTCGATACTGGTAGCAAGTCGCTTATTTTGAATGAGCGCTTTATGACCCCTCTGGGACTGCTACCGTCCGATACGAGTGTCAGGAAACGGGAAGGAAGAGACGAAACGGGACATGCTTTCAAACGTTACTTTACCAAGATGCCCGGACGTGTTCATCTTCCCGATAATCGTGAGATCGGTGTAAATGGAATTGATGTGATGTTTCAGAAAATAATCTATGACGGTTTGGCAGGCCACTATTTTTTATCCCAGTTTTTAGTGACTTATAATTTGCCAAATTCAGAAATGATTTTTAGAATACCTATAACCGATCCTGTTGGAGTTATCCATGCCAGAAATTAGCCGGTTTCTAGGTATCATCATTTCGATGAACTTTCGAGATCATCCGCCGCCTCATTTCCATATTCGTTATAATGAATTTCGGGCGACATTCTCTATCTCAGAGCTGCAATTGCTCGATGGCAGTTTACCACCAAAAGTTTTGGCACTGGTCTTAGAGTGGGCCTTTGCTCATCGTGCTGAGCTCATGCTCAATTGGAATCTTGCAGTTGCGAAAAAACCGCTAAATAAAATTGAACCTTTGGTTTAAAGGAACGTATTTATGATTTGGATTACTGCAGCAAATTACTTGAAAGAATTCAAAGTGAGCGTCACGTTTAATTCTGGCGAATCGTATATTGTTGATCTTAAAGACGAGCTGACGGGGGAGATCTTTGCGCCACTCAAAGATCCCCAAGTATTTAGGGCTGTAAAGTTTGAACCGGAACTTGATACAATCATTTGGGAGAACGGTGCAGATTTTGCCCCTGAATTCCTTTACGAATTGGCAAGAAAGCAAAAAGATAATCGATCTGCGTAACTAAATCTTTTTTTCTTTCTATTGGCTTTTGCACACAAAGCTCCTGCTAATTGACTTAACGTGTTTTCAGCGAGAATTTGATTCCAATTGAAATCTCTTCAACTAAAACCCTGGTCCCAGAGTTCCCGCGCCGTATTGATAATCTTTTGTTCGCGGCTGTGACTACCGATAGGTGTGTTAAAGCGTAAGCCGTTCATCTGCGGGGGCCCAAGAAGTCTTCCCACATTGAAAGAGTGGTCCATTAGGATACAGCAGGAATTGTCTTAACTTGATTTATGATTTTAGATTTGGCGTAGGCAAGGCGGTGTGCAGTTTTCTAGATTCGCCTTGATCTTGGCTTTGTCAGCCCTCAGAACGAAAACAAAATACGATGTCGTCAGTCGTATCGAATCACCCTGAAACATCGATGATCTCGAATGCGCGATCCAAAATCTGCTGAACCGACCTCGCCTGCCATGGTCCCTTCCTCATCTTGGTTGGTACCCCC
>JBAXBA010000008.1:0-69746 GCA_037142195.1 Pseudomonadota bacterium | reverse complement strand
TATAAGACAAATGATCAAGTTTGAGTAAGTTTTCGGTTGACTGCTTCAGCCCCACTGGTAGCGATATCGAGATCTGACTCAGCGTTCGCTTTTTGAACGGCGTGGGATCCGTAAAGAAATGCAAGTACCACGTTTGGCTGCTGCTCTAAAAGTATTTGGAGACGTTTGATCATTATAGACTTTCTGGTTTCCATTTTTTGCTTCAAATAAGCGAACTTGGTACGATCACTTCGACAAAGTCAATACCTCAGAAGTGATCCATCAAATTTGAGTTTGAATCAAATGCTGCCGAAAAACAAGCTGACCACAGCCATTCTGTAGCAAATGAATCCATCTTGCTTAGATATTCCAGGGGAAAGGCACGGCTTTAGGGATCCAAATGGGTTGCCACGGGCAATGCTCCCCTATCTGGACGCAGTAGCTTTCATATTCTTGCCAAGTAGGTAGGGTGTAAACTTATCTGTCTGTCTGTTTTTTAATACAACAGCTATTGCTTCAACAGGCGATTTCAGAGCTTCCAGTCATCAGCCTTTTAAAGTCATAATCTTTGTTCGACAAAAAATAAGAGCCTGACAAATATAATGAGCAGACAATTCTTCGGCAATTGGCGAGACTATAATAGATCTAGAATACAAACTAGCCCAAGCGAAAATCCTAGCCGGCTTTCTATTGTTCCCATTAGATAACGCTGCCAATGGAGCATAGAAGACTTCGATCGTCGATAACCTCTGGCGCAATCGGTTGCGTAGAGAGAAAAACTATCTTTGAGGTGGCTTCTTTTTTTAAAAAACTGCCAGCGGATCTTGTCTGGGACAGACTTGGTCTATTTGTATCGATGACAATAATACCTAGAACACCTTTTTCTCCTCGAATCACAATTGGTACTCGGGCGTGATCTCGAGTCATAAACGACTCAAAGCTAACAGCCTTATCTAAAGAATAAAAAAATTGACCTCTTATGTTCCGATACACAGCTGATTCTGCTTGCCTTAAAGACTCGGCACTGTTGGCGCTGTAAACTAGCTCTTCAAGCTGATCTTCAAGCAAAAAGCATTCCTTTTTTTTCCCAGACATTTGAATTCGACGTATCAAAAAAATCGACTCCATCGCTTCCAACAGATTTCTTTGGGTTTGGGGAGCCAATCCAAGAAGTCTGCGCACCTCGGAGGCATTATAGGGCTCGAATACATTCTGAGAAATATAGCTGAGCAGCTTTTTGATGGTTGGCAATGGTATACGCAAGTCGGAAACGAGGCGTAAATCTCTTGAAAGAATAAGCTCATGGAGATCTTTGAGGGCATTGATTTGCAACTTCTGGTTTCTAATAAAACAAAGACCAGGGAGCCCACCATTGGTCAGGTATGTGTCAAAATACTTAAGAAGAATTTTGACCTTTTTGGGTGGATTCAGGTGATGAAAGGTGTCATTTGAAAACTTCTTAAGATCAAGCAAGCGATTCATAGTAAGGGAAAGGGGTACTTGGAGAATCTCGCTTACAGAAAATGGCAGCATTTCTACCATCACCATTCTCCCTGCAAGAGACTCCCGGATGGCTTGCCGACTGGTAAATCTAACAGAGCCACTTAACACAAATTGACCCGGCCTTTTTTGGGTTCTAACCCACTCCTTTAAGGTCGAGAATAGCTTGGGTTCCAATTGGCATTCATCTATAGCCCCAGGATAATTTTTATACGAGCTAATGAAGCGTTTAGGATCTTGGCCCGCCCATTGAAGTTCCTCAACATCGTCTAATGTTCGGTACTCTTTTACATTTGCGGCTAGAAACGTACTTTTCCCCACTTGACGATGGCCAAAAAAGCCTAAGATAGGACTAAAGCCCAGTAGGCTATTGAAAATCTCCGTAATATGACGTGCGCGTTCATGGGCCATTTAGAGCCAACTTTCTGGATGATGTAATGTTTATGGAGCCTACACTGTCTCGAATTCTTAGATAGAAGTATAGCACTTAGACGAAGATATCACAATCGTAATTGTAAAATTTACGGTGAACGTATTTATTGCAATTAGCTCTTCTAGATGCCGTTAAAAGAGGTTGAGAAGGCTTAATACCTTCCTAACGACTCGCCATCAACAGCTGAAGCTACCATCGGCTTCCAGGACTTCTTGATTCTTTTCATGTGATTTCATCACAAAAATTAAGTCATCAGTTAAACACAAGAATCCCCTGAGAAAGGACTCCACTTTGTAAAAAAACGAGACTAACACCGGGAAGGCTTCTTTTCCATCACGCTCTCACCACTCTCTTGAGCTTTCATGAAACTCAATTTGCCTGCCTGCTTCAGCCCTGAAGAATAGAATGAGATGGTTCCAAGTAGCGTTAGAACTTAGGAGGGCATAAAGAAAAAGGAGATGTTAGAATCTTAGCTAACAGCTGAGGGTCTGTTAAGAAACTCCCGACAGAAAAGATTTGACAGTGCATATATAGAGGCGGGCCTATGAGGCTTTCTTTCCCAATCAAACGACTTAGGGATTTAACCGGGCTATTCTTTAGAGCTTGGCTGGTTTTGCAAACATTTACCAAAAGAAGGGCTCAGCATTTTTTCATTCAAGAAGCGACTTAGGATAAAACATCTGTGAGTGGCGAAGTTTGGGAGCTCTTGATGTTAAGCTTAGGGAGTGTGGACTCCAGATGGCTCTTTCCGCCAAGAACATCCACCAAGCTAAAAGCCATTTCTAATGCCTGGGCTTGATTGAGACGCGGGTCACACCAGGTTTCATATCGCAAATCTAAATCCTGATGTCCAAGCATCGCCAAACCACCGATACACTCTGTAACATCGTCTGAGGTCAGCTCAAAATGAACCCCACCCAAGGGGAGGCTATGATCCTTAAGAGCAAGGCAGGTGGTTTGCAGCTCGGAAAGAATCTTAGAAATGGCTCGGGTTTTCTTCCCTGAAGTGCTCATTTCACTATTTCCGTGCATGGGATCTGAGCTCCATACCACTTCATGGCCAGAAGCCTTAACCTCGCGGGCGAGCGCATGGATGCCCTCTGCTCTGTCTGCACCAAAACGCGTGATGAAAACAATTTTACCGGCTTCATGATCCGGATTGAGTTGATCGAGCATCTTAACGATTTCTGATCCAGAAAAATCAGGGCCGATCTTAATTCCGATAGGATTTGCGACACCCCTAAAAAATTCTATATGAGCCCCGTCAAGGGATCTCGTCCGCTCACCAATCCAAAGCATATGAGCACTTAAGTCGTACCAAGAGCCGTTTGATCTTCGCGTCAAGGCTTCTTCGTAATCCAAAAGAAGCCCTTCGTGGGAGGTAAAGAACTCAAGACTAGAAATAGCGGCTGCATCAACGCCCATGGACTCCATAAAACCCAAAGCACCCTTAATATCCTCCATGGTATTTTGATAGGCGGAAACAAGGTCGGGTGGGACTGAGGGAGCTAGAGGAATCGTTTTTGTATTTAAAAGATCAGAAAATCCCTGCTTGCTTAAAGCTCGCATAAAATTAAGAGTCATCGAAGAAAACTGATACGCCAATCCCAGCCTGGCTGGATCATGTGTCCTTGCGCCTATGCTTGGATGAAAGTCATTCACGGCATCCCCGCGATAGACGGGTATTTCCTGTTGCGCACATAATTCGAAGACCTGAGAGCGCGGCTTTCCGTATTGACCGGCGATTCGGCCCACCTTAATGACGGGCTTTTCAAGCCCCCATCCTAGGATAAGGGCCATCTGCTTTAAAATTTGAAGCTTGGATGCGATAACCTCGGGAGTGCAGTCCCTAAACCGTTCGGCGCAGTCGCCTCCTTGAAGCAAGAAGGCCTGGCCTTGAGCTGCCAAAGCAAATTGCTGTTTTAAAGTCTGGATCTCTGGAACACTCACAAGCCCTGGCCAAGAGGAAAGGTTTTTTTTGACCTCATCAAGCTTTTCGCCACAGGCGTAGCCAGGTTGCTGAAGAGCAACCTTTTTTCGCCAACTATCTGGTGACCAGCTTGTCATCTTTCCCCCGCCGTCAGGTGGGAGGGTATTATGACTGCCGGGTTTTTCGCAAGGGTTCGTTTTGGGGTATTTAAATTTTGGTATATGGTTTACAATTCAGACACTTACCCTATATTTCAGCAAAACACTTATGGGAATTTACCCGATTTCAAGTTAGAGTAGACGCCATTTCAGAAGGGAAAATCATGGATCTAGCCATATATGCTGGCCGAATAGGTCTCGTGGGCTTCGCAGCTGCAACGATCCTTTTTGCTACGGAAATTAAAGATAAAGGTCCGACCAGGGCCCTGGCTTTTGCCATGCTTGCCATTGCGACAGTGGCCACGTTAGGAACATTAGCCATCGACTTTGTGGAACACCAACGGATTCTTCATGCAGGGATTCTTCTTTCAGGCCTTATTGGCTTTTCCGCTTTGATTTCAGAAACTAAATTTAGGCTGAGATTTGCGGGTCCGATTGCTTCACCTCTTGCGACTCTTCTGCTTATTTTTGAACTGATTAAAGGCGAAAGTACCAATGTATTGGCGCCTGACACCCCCCTTTTCCTTTCGCTCCATGTGGGAGCAGCGGTGCTTGGAGAACTGGCGGGAGTTGTGAGTTTTATTATTGCCGTAATGTACCTATGGCAGCAAAGATCTTTAAAGCAAAGAAATCTAAAAGTTCTCTCAAATCTTCCCTCGCTGGAATCGCTTTCCGCTTTACTCCACCGATCGATCATAAGTGGCTTTATCCTCATAAGTATTACTTTGGTAAGTGGTGCTGGATTTGCCACCGAGTCTACGAGAAACTTTGGTACCCCCAAACTCCTTTGGGCCATAGCCTTATGGTCCTGGTATCTGGTGATCATGATTTCCCGCAACTATCTTGGTAAGTCTATAAAAATGCAAGCACAGTGGGCCATCATTGGATTTTTACTCCAATTTATTGCTCTCTATGCCCTTTTGTAGGATCGCTTTGCATGACGCATCATATATACAATATCGGGGCCAGTCATCGCAGCGCCAATGTAGAATTCCGCGAAGAGATCTACATTGAAGAGTCCCGTATTCAAGAGCGCCTTTTGGCGACAAAAAATGCATTTCCGATCCAAGAGCTTCTCGCATTATCGACTTGCAATCGAGTGGAATTGTTTTTCGTAAGCGAGGTTTCAGATCATAAACTCGGAGCTCAAATTCTTTCTTTTTTTGTGAATAAAGCTTCCGTAGATGCGGATAAAATTATTGCGAGTTCCCATTTCTTTGCTGAATCAGATGCTGTTCATCATATGATGAAGGTCACTTCTAGCTTGGATTCCATCGTCATTGGTGAAACGCAGATCACAGGCCAAATCAAAGATGCTGCTGAAATCGCCCGCAGCACCAAATGTCTCGGGCCCATTCTCGGTCGCCTTTTTCAAGAGGCTCTGGCGGTAAATAAACGCATCCGAAGTGAAACTACTATTGGCTCGAAAACGGTTTCCATAAGTCATACCGCCCTCGATCTCGCTAAAATGATATTTAACGATCTTTCAAAAACTAAAATTCTCATCATTGGTTCCGGGGAAATGGCTCGGATCGCCGCCAAATATGCGTGCAGCTACAATCCTGTGAGCCTCACTCTCTGCAATCGAACTCTAGAAAAGGCAAAAGCCATTACCTCAGAAATCGGCGATGGCAAAGCCGTAGGATTAGATCAGTTAGACCAGGAGCTGATGACGGCAGATATTGTAATTGCCGCGACGTCATCCCCCCAGTACATGATCTCGCAACAAAGGCTTAGCACCATCGCTCCCAAGCGAGGGCGCCGAGTCCTCTTTATGGTTGATATCGCGATTCCTAGAGATATCGATCCGGCGATTCGCCTGTTTGATGACGTCTATTTATTTGATGTTGACGACCTAAAACAAGTCGTCGACGAGAATTTAATCGAGCGCAAAGAAGCGGCTAAAAAAGCCGAAGTTATGATCGATCAAAGTTCCATGGAGTTTCAAGACTGGTTAGCTAAGCTGCACACGAAGCCAACCCTTGCCGGTTTTCATCAGTACGTAAATGATTTGCTCCTTAAAGAGTTGGAAAAAACCCTCTCCAAAGAAATCTATAGTCAATTGGGCTCTGAGCAACGCCTCGCCCTCACGAGCATGATGGAAGCATCCGCCAGAAAAATTAGCTCACAAGCTGCCAAAAACATCCAAGACACTTCCTCCTTGAGTCAACGAACTGAGTTGACTGAGGCTTTGCGTCAATTGTTTTTAGAAAAGGAAAAATAATGAACACAGTCATTGCAAGCCGCGGTTCTAAACTTGCTTTATGGCAAGCTCACCACGTCAAAAAACTTTTAAGCACCCTGGGCCAAGAATCTACTATCCTTGAGATTAGAACCACTGGGGACCGCATTCAAGATCGCTTTCTCCATGAAATTGGGGGCAAGGGAGTGTTCATTCGCGAGATTGAAGAGGCACTCCTTGCAGGCCGTGCAGATCTTGGAATTCACAGCTTAAAGGATCTCCCCGCTGAACTCCCTGAAGGTTTCGCTCTCCCGGCAATCTTAAAACGCCATTCTCCGAATGATGTCATCGTTTTTTCGAAGTCAGCCTCTGCCCGACTTTCCATACCTAAAGAAATTGTCACGCAGCAAGATCTCAAGCTTTTTGGCTCCCTTAAAATTGCAACGGGAAGCCTAAGACGAAAAGCTCTCTTGCAAGAGGCGAGCTCCACCATCCAAGTTTTTCCTTTGCGCGGCAATGTGGATACCAGACTCAGAAAGCTTGAAGAGGACGACTATGACGCCATTATTTTGGCTGAGGCAAGTCTAGATCGCCTCTCTTTAAAAGATAACTTTACCGCACGCCCTATTGACCCGACCTGGTTTGTGCCATCGCCTTCTCAAGGCGCTCTCGCCTTGGAAACCATTACTGGGCATCCTCTCACAGACTCCCTAAAGACCCTTGCTTGTCAGGAGACCACTTACCACGTCCAATTAGAACGATTGATTCTTAGTAAACTCGGAGCCGACTGTACCTTACCAGTAGGGATTCATTTTCAATGGGAATCTAGGGACAAAGGCCGAGTCCTTACAGGAAGAGCCGTCATTCTTTCCCTTACGGGTCAATCCGCACGGGCAGAGATTTGCATCCCTGAGGAATATCCTATCCCCGCAGATCAGATCGCGAAGGAAATGCTAGCCAAATTAAAAGCAAATGGAGGGGAAGCCGTCATGAATACTCTCCAGCTCCCACAGCCCCTTTGGCCTAAAGAAAGTGTTTTTTTGAAAAAGAATTTCTTTTAGAAACCCACTGCCAAGAAACTCCTCCCCAAAAAAGGGAGGAAATCTTGGCACTGTTATACTAAGCAAATACCTAATTAAGACTTAATTTTAATATTTTTAGCAAACCTCTTTCCTTTAAGGAATAAATCCAGTCTTCCAGAATCCATTCCAACAAAGGCAGGTGTTACTGAGCTCTGACAAGAACAAACAAGTCCCTAACACCATCGGCCAGGTTGGCACCTACATCAATTCGAATCTCTTCGTCGATAAATACAGTTTCAATGTATCCCTTAGCCCCAACTGGACCATTGGGGTAGCGACGCTCTCCTGGAAATTGAAACAATCCCTTGAGTTGACCTAATTTCGCAGCTTCCACAAATGAAAATAAGCCCCCTTGCTCGGAGGATGTTTCTACGCCACCCCTTCTTACTTTCAAATCGGTAAATTCAAGATTAAATCTTGGCTCCATGGCTTCGTAATTTCCTCGCAAGAAGCCCGTAAAACGCCCTAATACTGTTTCAATTTCAGACACATTATAAAAAACGCCGTCTTCAAAAACCACTTGGTAGGTGTTGGTTCTGTCCACTTTTTGAAAGAAATTGTCTGCGCGCTTATCATCGGCATCATCTGTCCAAAGTTGCTGCCAGACTCCAACTTTTAGAGCTTTTTCTTCCTCAAAAGTCTTGGCCTCTAAAGCACCTAGCCTTGCGACCAAGGGATCTAATTGAGCACGCACATTTTCAGAGTTCTTTAAATTGGTTTGATTGGCGAGAGCAATAGCAACAATTTGAGATTTAAGATCTATAATCTGCGACGCCACATCACCTTGGGCAATAAATTCATGTCCCCCTTGAGTTGAAATCTGCCCATGGAGTTCCATGGCTTGAGCTTGTCCGAATGCCAAAAAAACAGCCGACAACAGACACCGAGTCACACAACTTTTTTTCATAAGATAAGGTCCCCACTCGCGATAAGTCGCAAACGAGGTTATCGCTCATGTGTATATTTTTGTCAATTTTTATCTATACAAAACCAATACAAACCAGAACCATCCCA
The DNA here is from genome assembly GCA_037142195.1 of Pseudomonadota bacterium. Taxonomy (GTDB): domain Bacteria; phylum Bdellovibrionota_B; class Oligoflexia; order Oligoflexales; family CAIMVM01; genus CAIMVM01. The sequence goes on along the minus strand of JBAXBA010000008.1, from coordinate 61,468 downwards.
CGGAACTCTGACTACATGACTCATTATGAGGCGGTTAAGCCATGCTTCTGCCGTGCGCCGGACCAAAGTAACCCAACCACCCTACAATTCGTTCGCCACAAGAACCAAGTTGTGCTAAAATCGTTCTACAGGAGAACGACTTATGCAAATATCTCATATAATTGACAAATTAAGGTCGACTCAGCTACGCATGGCAACGTTTCTTCCGCAAGCCCTTCGCCCTTTTGTCAAAGACAATTCGATTCAGAGCGCTAGAGGACGAATCGTTGTCGGACCTCGCGGCGTAGGCAAAACGACGATGCTTCTAAGCGAAAGCGCTAAAGCGAACCATTTATATGTCTCAGCAGATAACCACCTTATGGTCCATTTGCATCTTAGTGATTTAGCTGATGCTGCCTTTGCGGAGGGCTTTGAAGGTTTAACTATAGATGAAGTGCACCACGCTCGCGACTGGAGCATGCATGTGAAGTCTATTTACGATAGTTATCCTAACCGACGCATCTGGTTAAGTGATAGCAGCAGCTTGATTTTGCGAAGCGGAGCGGTAGACCTAAGCCGCCGTTTTCCGAAGCTTGACTTACCGTTTCTTTCATTTAGAGAGTACTTATTTTTGAAGCAGGGGACTCAGTTACCTAAATTTGATCCCTTCACCAGCCCACCTAGCTCCTTTGAAAATACGCTTAAAGCATGCAACATCATGGCTCTATTCAAGGAATATAAAAAAGAAGGATTTAGGCCCATTTTTCAAGAGGGCGACTACCGACAAAAGATTCTAGGTATCATTGAAAAATCAATTTATGTGGATGCTCCTTACTTTTCTTTGCAAACAAGTGAAAATCATCTCCGCCTGATGAATGCGATCATGGGTCATCTCGCAAGTACGCATATCCCTACCGTTAATATCAGCTCTTTAAGTACGGATTGGAGTATTGGCAAAGAAAAGCTATATGAATTATTAGAATTAATGGAGCACATTGGGCTTATAAATATCATTCGTTTTAAATCTGACCACAATGTGTCGGGTAAGGGGGCCAAGCTTTTTTTTGCTGATCCATCCATGTACGAGGCATTGGATGGCGAGACGGGGAATATGCGTGAAGCGTTTGTTTCAACTATGTTTCGACAAATGGGCAAAGCTATTTTTGCAGCTAAAAGCGAAATTCAAGGAGATTTTATAGTCGACAAGATGACGCTTGAAATTGGTGGTAAGAATAAAAAGCTCAAAGGCGCTGATTTTGTTATTCGAGACGACATGGAAATGCCCGGCACTCGCACCATTCCTATGTGGTCCCTCGGTATGATGTATTGACTTAGAGCAGTACTATGTTTCAAGAATTTTTAAAGTAAAACGGGAGGGCGCGTTAAACTAGATGAAAGCACAAGATAGCAACTGCGTTGCTTCCCAAAGTCACAATTTAAGGCTATTCCTAGAGTTTAGTATAAAGTGGGCAAAATACGAGATTTTTGATTTCCTGCACGGCGTGTACATCTTGCATCACAATTCCCCGCCCACCGTATTCGTTGAGGTATAGGTGCAAACTCTTCAGCGAACCGCCCTTACCCGCTTTTACTTCCACTGGGCTCACTACACCATTCCTTAAAACCAAGAAATCAACTTCTGCACTCGAACTTTTTGCATTTCTGGCCCAGTAGTACAACTGACCATTCTCTGAAGCGACCTCTGACTCTCCGATGAGTTCTTGGCCCACAAATTGTTCTGCAAGTAATCCATCAAATAATGAAAGGGCGTTGGTTGAAGCCATGATTTCAGACGGATCCTTTCCTGCCATTCTTTGCCCGAGTCCAATATCAAAGAAAACAATCTTAAAGTTTTTTTCTTTTGCGCTGGATCCAAGCGGCAAATCAGAAGGAAAACCCTTTCGTACTTTATAAATCAGCAATGCCTGACACAGCAAATCGATACTCTTTTTAGTGCGCTTAACATTATCGCCCTGGCCAAAGAGAGTGTAATTAACTTGTTGTCCCACATAACCAAAGATGTTTGCCAAAAGGGAGCGTGTGTTCTCCATTTGTAAATCTCCCTTGGCGTATTTCCGAATATCGTCGAGATATGCCGTCACAAGATTATCATGGACTTTGGCAACAGCGAGATAGGAATAGGTATCCAAAAAAGCAGACACTGCTTCAGGAAGTCCTCCCACAATCATATAATTTTTGAATTCATCCGCAACTAGTTTGGCAATCGTTTCGGAAAAATCCATTTGAAGGCTGGACAATTGGGGCAAATGCGCAAGGACTTTTTGGTATCCACGCGCTGTTAAGAACTCTCGAAATGTCAGAGGATACATCTGCATGAACTCAACCCTTCCTACAGGGAAAGAAAAAGTACCAAGCGCAAATTCAAGGAGGCTCCCGGCAGCAATCACCGCCAATTGAGGGGCTTCTTCGAAAAAGTATCGGAGGGCAGTGATGGCGCGAGGGCAGTCCTGGATTTCATCAAGGAAGAGTATAGTTTTTCCTTCCGTGATTTCCTTTCTCTCTAGAATCTCAAGTTGAGCGATAATCCATGATGGTGTTAACTCGCCATCAAATGCTTTTCGGATAGCTGGCTTTTTTTCAAAATTAATCTCTACAAGCTGAAGGCCTTGCTTCTCGGCAAAAGCTCGCACCGAAAAGGTCTTCCCCACCTGCCTCGCGCCCCTCAGTATAAGAGGCTTTCTACGCGAGCTGTCAAACCAGGCCTTTAGTTTTCCATCAATATTTCTAATTATTTCCATTAGATACCTCATAACCCGAACTTTCCTGCTTCGTCTTGTCGAAACTACAAGGTTATTTTAGCTTTATTAGTACAAAAAAGAAAGGATGTTTAAAGCAAGCGACGCCCGCGGCGGGATTATTTGTAAAATTGCTAAATAAATCAGCCGTCGATTCGAAATAGGCCCAGTTACATTTTCTACACTCTTTGATCAAGGGCCCAAAAATAGATTCCACGAGCTTATCTTAGCGCCCCGGACAAGGCGTAAGTCGATTTTCTAGTGGCATGAGAAAGCTGCAATGAGAAAACCCGTGGATAGAAAACATTCAAAACGGAGCATGGCGATTTACCGTGCACAGTTTCCGACTCAACGTTAGGCCTTCGCCCAGCCAAAAAGGGCGTTGATTTCCCTAACCCAAGTTTAAGTTTAAGCTACCGGGTGCCGATAATATAGCATCTGTGGTTGACTAAAAAGCAGATCCAAAGTGCCCCTCCGAGGAGATCGCATGCCAAAGATAATTCACAACTTTCAAATTGTAAGACTACTTCTTTTTTTCTGGCTGATTCTTGTTGGCTGCAAACAAGGTTCATATTCCAAAACAAATTTTGCAGTTGAATCGCGGAGGCCCTCACTACTAAATTTGTTAAACAGGAACGGTTCTTCTGCTGTACCGATTTCTATATGTTACGTCGCTAGAGACTCTGCAAACGAACAGGTAAACCAAAGAAATTACCTGCAACTTAAAGGGCATTTCGAAACTGGATTCCGCCAATGGATGGAGCCACTTCAGGTAGGAATGACCGATAACGGCAGGACGGTTCCAAGGCCGTCGCCATACTTTTTAATGCAGGAACTCAAATCAAAATGCTCCGGTTCGGAGAACCTCAAGGTCTACTTCTTCCTTAACAATCGCGACTTTCAAAAGACTTGTGAATCTATTTTGGGTCCTCATCGAATGATGAAAGGCGGCTGCAGAAGTTATGCTTTACCTGAACCTGGAGAAATATGGCTCAACCTGAGCACTGAGGAGAACCAAGCGCAAATTGGCGCACTTGTTTTACATGAACTTGGGCACCATTTTGGTTTGTTAGATACCTACCGGGAGAAGGGTGTGGCCGACAGCGAAAGAGAATTCCAACCGCAGCTGACGGCTATGTCCACTGACAATCAGCCGGCTCTCGCAAAGGATGATCAGGAAGGCATCCGTTCGGTTTGGAAGGCCCTAGTTCTTGGGCTCAAGCATCCTGAATGTGGAGCTGGATACAAACTTTATCAGGTAGATTCAGCTCAGGGTATTTATTGCGTTTTTGAGAGAACAGATACATCAGCCTCAAATCAGCGAAAAAGAGCAGTGGATCCCTCAGGGGGGCCTCCGTTATTTAATTGCACAGAACACCTCGCGATGATGGGCTCCTGGGATGGGTGCCTCAGATATCTAAAGGCACGGGCAAAGGCACTAGGTAAGTCTGTCAATGAAGAATTGGACGCAAACGATGTACTGGCTGCGGTTGATGCCTGTGTCTCAGCAAATCCCACACAAACAACAACATGCACAAAAAAAATGCTTTCGTGTCTAACCTGGCAGTGGGCAGCAGACAACTATAGCTGTTTTGCGGGCCGCGGTGGTTTCGCCTGTTTTTCAGAATGCAAAGATCCTTAAAATTATCTCGGATTGTCTGTATATCTTTGCCCCCCGGTGTATTCCAGAGAATCCGATCGGTCCTTCGTCGCTTTGTAAAAAGATTTATGGAATTGCCTGAAATTCAAAGCATTTCCAGTCAAAAATAGTTTTCCCGTTTGACTGGATTTTTGAGGCTTACTAAAAAAATTTTAGGTCTTTAGCGGAATTTTTTATGCTATCATGGACTTCATAAATTTTGAAGAACAGAAAGGTTCGCCGTGGGATCAGAGGCGTTATGCAGTTCATTTCACTATGCGGCTGATAGAAAGCCGGTGGCTATTTTTTTGGCATTTTTTCTATTGGATTTGATTGTCTTTGCCCTCGACCTGCCATTAAGCCTCACCCTTTTCTATGCTGTTTTGGTTTTTTTCCCAAAGGCAATGATCACAGCCTGGAACCATCACCATCAGCATGTACCCACATTTAAGCATTCTGGTCTCAATATGGCCTTAGAAGTTATATATGGCTTCCAAACGGGAGTCCTTCCCAGTGGATGGGTTCTTCACCATAATCTTGGCCATCACCCGAATTATATGAAGGGAGCTGAAGACGAATCTGCTTGGATCACAACTAAAGGTAGAAAACTAGGCGAGTTGGAATATACCCTTCGGGTAGGTCTTTTGGCCTATGTATTTATTCTGCGCAACATAGCAAGATTTGACGCCAAACACGGCAAGCGCTTTTTAAAGGGTTGCTTGCTTACTGGACTACTTTTTTATGGCCTATGGTCTCTGAATCCTAGAAATGCAGTTCTACTTTTCTTGATTCCTCCCGTATGTGCACTTTTTGGTACCGTTTGGTTTACCTACAAGCACCATGCCGGACTCAACACACAAGTTGCTGAAGAAGCCTCCTGGAACGTCCTGGATCCGTTTTATAACAAACTCACAGGAAACCTGGGCTACCACACGGCACATCACATCTCTTGCGGCACACACTGGTCCAAACTTCCTGATCTGCATGCTCGGATAAGTAAAAAAATACCAAAGAATCTCTACCGCGAACCAGGGTTTCCCTTTCCTCTTTTGGAAGCTTTACTCTTGTTCAAAAATCCCCGGGGCGCAAAAGAGCTTTGTAAACGATTATCACTCAAAATAGATTAGGAATCGTCTTCGCCATCCTGCCAAAAAGAAGGCCCAAAACATCACCCTTTTGTTTTCCCTGATCTCCGAATTCAGCAGTTTGGTTGCTGATCAATGCCGACCCTAAGAGGCTGACCACGGGACTGCTTGGTAGTCTAGAACGTAGACATCAGGGTCAAGTCTTTTGAATTGTATCTGTCCTGTATGATTGCGGGCCGAAAAAACTTCGAGAAAACTGTCTCCCAAGACTACTTGGCTAATGCTAGTCTTCTTTAACACTTATTTTATTACTTTACAAAAATACTACTCATGAGGCTCTCATGGTGCCGGTTCCTTTTCATGAGGTCAAGAGTTAGCGCGAGTAGATCCTTATTTTTTAATCATAAAGGCAGGATTTAAGCCGCAGTACTTTGGGTCTTAATCACTTGTGTCAGCACTTCCAACATACCGTATTTATTCTAGTTTTAAAACTAGGACCATACTTGCTAAATTTAGCAAGTATGGTACCACCTATCATCGAGGCAATAAATGGCTCGCAGGTCCTATGGTGTCAATATTGTGGTGAACGGGCGGAATAGAAACGAAGTCATTATTGATTCACACTACGAAAAAAAGCACCGGGATTTAACGGATGAGGTTATTTGCGGTTTAGTTCACACTCTCCACGGCAAGGAACTCACGCACGAAACGGTCAAAGAAGGATTTCATTTTTAGATGATGGACCGCATACCCCTAAATGGAAGGCATTATCGTCTGGTTTGGTGTATGCAAGATGAATCCAACTATATCGGTGTGATAAATGCTTTTAGGAGATAAAGATGGCTAAGAACAAAAAAACCGTCAAGAAATTCCCAAGTGCCCGGACCTTAAAAAACATACGAGATGAGCTATCGTACCTCGGCTATGCCGGCGGAAACATAGCCCTCCCAGATGACGCTTCTGAGGTTGAGCGCGCCAAATATAAGCTATGCCAACTCATTGCGAAGTATCTCCGTGATTCTGAGTTAACCCAAAGAGATCTTGCTAAAAAAATAGAAATTGATGAGGCAAGAATTAGTGAAATATTACGAGGAAAAATTAGTAACTTTACCATCGATCGGTTGATGCTCTATACCCAAAAGCTATATCCACAAGTAAAGATTGAAATACTCGCGGCGTAGTGTCATGCTACTTTTCGCCTTCTTTGAAGTTTGCGCATCAATATTTGGGTCTCTAAAAAATAGTATGACTTTATCATTTGAAAATGGGACCATTTTTTTAGCTTAAACCTTTTCACCTGGTCTCCAGCTATAAAATAGAGGCGTTAAATCTAATTTCTGCCTTTAAACTGACTGTGCCCATCAGAAACTAAGAGAGAAAACTCATGATCGAAATGAATTGAAAATGAATTATCTTTGGAACAGATTTCGTTTATGGATTTTCCTCTCGATTACGATACATATTATGGTCGCTTTTTTGCCTTCGTCTATGTGCACGGCGGGCCAGGGAAATCTTCAGTGATCTAAGCAGCTGCCATTTCCGAAAGATTTTCACAGATCTACCAGATGTCAAAAGTAGTGCTTCAAAGAGAACTTAAAAGCCTAAAGCTCTCAGACTCCCGGATATTGCGGCCAAAGCATCCGTGATTTCAGGGATTTACAATTGATTGACAGGGGACTCAAGAGCGACTAAAACCCCAGCATCCAGGTTCATTACTGGGGGAGGTTTGGTGCTGTCTTTAAAAAAATCCATATTTGAAACTACGCCCGAAGAGCTATCCGCTTGGAGTACGGCCAAAGGTTTAGCTAAATTCAGAGCAGCCCAACTGAACCAATGGATCTTTACTAATAAAGTCTATTCGACCGAGGAAATGTCCAATATCCCCAAAGAGGTAAAACAAGACTTAAATTCCGACTTTGATTGGAAGTTTCCTGAAATCACCTCAAGGCTGGAAGCCAACGATGGAGCTACCAAGCTTCTCTTAAAAAGCGAAAAAGGTCATTTGATAGAAGCCGTCATTCTCCGCTACGAGAACCGCATTTCCCTGTGTGTTTCCAGTCAGGTGGGCTGCAAGATGGCTTGCTCATTTTGCCAAACAGGGAAACTTGGCTTTTTTAGAAATCTTTCCGCTGCGGAAATTATGTCCCAGTTCGCCTTAGCCCAATCGATTGTGAAACCCGAAGGCCGTTTTATAACCCACGTGGTCTTTATGGGCATGGGTGAGCCTCTTGATAACTACGATAATGTGATTAAATCGGTGAATCTCATGATTGATGGCTATGGACTCAATCCTAAAAACGTCACGATTTCCACTTCAGGGATTGTCCCAAAACTCTTAACCCTGGCTGATGACACCAAAGCATCTCTGGCTGTGTCTCTCCATGCTGCACGAGAAGATCTCCGCACGGAACTTATGCCGATCAACCGCAAATACCCGCTTACAGAGCTCAAAGAAGCCCTTCTCCACTATCAAGCTAAGACTGGTAGAAGAATGACTTTTGAATATATTTTGATTAAAGATAAAAACACTTCTTTAAAAGAAGCAAAAGAACTGATCAAGTTTTTGCACGGCTTTAGAGCAAAAGTAAATCTCATTCCCTTCAATCACCACCCTGGACTTGAATACGATAAGCCCTTTGAAGAAACTATTAGAACCTTTCAAAAATATATATCAGATCGATCCTACCCTGCCCCAGTTAGGTACTCTAAAGGCTTAGAAGTCTCTGGAGCTTGTGGTCAGCTTGCAGCCAAAAACATGGACAGTTTAGAAGCCTCTCCAACACGAGGAGCCGCATTCGAGCGACCAGCCCCAAGTCTTTAATCCATGGACTGAAGAATGGCCAAATGGATCCGGGCTTATAAGGAAAAAGAGGGTTATATGTTCATTTGGCTCGATGCCGACGGTTGTCCTAATGATGTTAAAGATTGTGTTTTCAAGGCCTCTCTTCGCACCGAGACGAGGGTCATATTAGTTGCCGATCGCTGGTTCAAATTACCACCCCATCCTTTTCTCGAGCTTAAAGTAGTGAACCAGGGTTTCAATGCTGCCGATGATTATATTGTCGACCATGCTTCACCCTCAGATCTTGTGGTTACTGATGACATCCCCCTAGCGCACCGCCTTGTCCTTGGGGGAGTGCCTACATTAAGTCGAAGGGGACAGGTTTTTGATGAGGGCAATATAGGTGACCGTCTTGCCACCAGGGATCTCATGGAAGGACTCAGAAGTTCTGGACTCATCACCGGTGGCCCTAGCAGTTATAGCCCCAACGACAAAAGAAAATTCGCCGAATCCTTCGATCGCCTACTCTCTAAATGCTTAGCTAAAAAATAGATTGAGCTCGGTGATGCGTCGGAGTTCTAAGTCTGGAATTCTAGAATCGGGCTAGGTAAACCCAAGGATTCTTGATAATCTTAAACAGGCATTCTCTTACTGGGCGATCACCTGCGGGATAAAATCATGTTAATATGGACGAGATCTAGGGAGGATTGGGCTGAAGACCAGCGCTTATTTCAAGGATATAAGAAGAAGTATCTCCATATGCCCTGCCTTCGGACAAATCCCATTCCATTTGAGCTAGGCATGCCCGAAAAACCATTTTTTCTGGCTTTCACTAGCTCCAAAGGCTCGGAATACTTTTTGAAGTCAAAAGAAGGTCTCCTCGCCCTTCAAAAAGCAAAATCTATTTATGCACTCGGCAAGGCCAGCGCAGATCCTTTGCTGTCGGCCCAATTTAACGTCGAAGTGGCGCATTCTAAAAATGGTCGCGATTTTGAGGATTGGCTTTTAGATCGATCTCAAGTCGATGATCTCTTTGTGCTCCCTGGTGCGCGTGACCGTGCCTATGATCTTGCTCAAGGACTGCAGAGTGCGGGACGCTCAGCTACGAAAGTAGATATCTACAACACTCTAGCTGCAGCTACCACTTCCCTTGGAGCCTCGGTAGGAGAAGATGTCATTTTAGAGATTTCTGTAGGTTCCGTCGTCTGCTTTGCCTCTCCTTCAGCAGTCGATGGCTTTTCCAAGGCCGTTTCCAAGCGTTCCCAGATCATCGCCATTTGTATTGGTGAGACAACGGCTGCAAGAGCCCTTGGCTTTAAAAGGGTTTACTCGGCCCCAGAGCCCACCGTTGAAACTTTGTTTGCGGAAGCATTAAAACATGTAACGGATTAAAGCTACGTGCTTGGTTCTTGAGCCTGGTGAATACTATCTTGAATCTCTAGTCCTATTTAGTTCTTTTCGAACTTTGCTGCCCCATTACAAACCAAAAAGGGAGATTCAAAAATTTGTGAGGAGTCACCTTGAAAGCCCAATTTGCCCGTAGAACTTGGTTCTTTGTAGTCTACTTCAAGGGATGCTTGGGTACTTATAAAAGCTTCTAGCCTTGCAAATTCCACTTCGCTAGGCTCATCTGAATTTAGTTCTTTGTCGCTTTCCTTTGCGGAAGCTAATTTCACTTTCAGAGAAATGGATTTTCCGGCAATCCTTGAAGATTCTAGAAATCCCACATGGATATATTTCGAGACAGGACTCAAAACTTCCTTTTTTTTGCCTTCAACCATTTCAAAGCCAAAAGACATATTCTTCTTGTAAACGAGAAACATATCTTTGCCACTCGTAGCCAACGTAAGCTCCCAACCTCCCTCTGTATCGCAGGACATGAGGGCTTTTACATTTGGTGGAGCTACTGCTTCTAGGCTGGATTCCTCGCGCGCTGCTATGCAGCTGGTAAAAAAGATCACACTCAATAGGACAAAAATTTTAGATAAAATCATGACTCTCCTTTTTAGATTCGATCACCCACAGAGGGGCCCAAACCTACGTTTTATGGAATTTTTCTGTGTTAGGACTTATCGCCACCGCCCCCTGGCTTTCTAGAAGGCTTGGAATGACTTCTATGGTCTCTTTGACCTGACTTCTGATCTCCACCTGGCCTTATGCTTTTTCCATTACTATCAAATTTGAGGGCTCCACCTTCGCGCGCGCGCTCACCATTCTCAGAAGCCGCGGATTTTTTGTCTTCCGGTTTGGACTGATTATTTTGATGGGGAGTTCCCTTGCGATTTTCTGGCTTTCTCCCTGATTTATCGTCCCCGCCCTCTCGACTGCGACCTCCCTCACGACCTTTAGAATCCCTATGAGGTTCACCTCGAGAAATTGAGCTTTGGACTTTCTTAGGAGATTCATCCATAAACGAAGACAAAGCATCTAAGTCTAGGTTTCCACCCCAATCATCTTGGGCTTCCTGCTTACCTTCCGCTTTACTCACAACTTCAATTTCGCTTACAGCAACGGAAACTTGTTGGCCATCATCGGTTTCAACCAAGACTAGCTGATTTAAAATATCACCTTTAAGAACATCACCCAAACCACCGAGACCTAGAAGTCTGACCCGAGTTCCCCGTGGCGGTAAAATCTTTCTGAGATCAGTATACACTTGATCTTCGTAAGTAAGGCAACATAAAAGCCGTCCGCATCCGCCGGACACCTTATTAGGATTGAGAGCCAAATTTTGATTTTTAGCCATACGAATGGAAACAGGTACAAACTCTCTTAAAAAGCTCGAACAACAATACTCTCGACCGCAAATTCCAATTCCACCAATCAGTTTGGTTTCATCCCGGCTCCCCACCTGCTTTAACTCAACTCGAGCTTTTAAGCCTGTTGCTAGGGCTTTTACAAGGTCTCTAAAATCGACCCGCCCAGGAGAAGAAAAATAAATGGTAATCTTATTTCCACCAAACTGAATATCCGCGGTGAGGATTTTCATGTCCAGTTCATATTGATTGATCTGCGATCTCGTATAGGTAATGACTTCCTCTAAAGATACCTTTGCTGGTTTCTCAATCTCGAACTTGGAAGGCTTTCGCAAAATAGGCTTAAGCTCATGATTGCCAATTTCATAGCGAATAATCGCTACTCTTGCCATGCTCGGACCTCTTTCGGTATCTACAACCACTTGGTCCCCGACTTGAATCGCCACATCACCGCAAGTGAAGTCGTAAATCTTTCCTGCTCTTCTAAATTGCACACCTGCAATATTATATCCCACTGTCATTTATAATTTCCTTTAGACTGATTCCGTTAACAAAACACTTTCAAGCGCAGATAGCGCATTCAAACTAATTTTCTTTTGTACGGCAAAATATCTAAGCTTTTTAAGAGAAGCTCTCCTATCCATGATTCCCTGAAGAGAAAAGGAACGCCCTAACTGTTCTCGCCCTAAACATTCTCTATAGTAAAGATTTAAAGCATATTCCATTTCCGTAACTACATCCTTTGCATTATAACCGCATTCTTTGATGAAACGCTCTATTTGGCCTACAAGCAGCTGGGGATTCTTTTCCTGTAACAATGCTGTAAACCGTTTGTCATTTTCTCGCTCTAACAGCTCCAAGATTACGCCGGGCGAATTTCCAGCTCTTAGGCACAAGTCCTCAAAGTCGAGCTCTTTTAAATCTATCTTACTTTCTTGAATCCAATTACGAATGTCACTTTTAGAAGGAGCCGCTATCAAAAACTTCAAAGCCCTTGATTTTAAAGTCGGAAGCAAAGCATCCAGGCGGGAGGTAGACATGATTACATAGGAATCTTCTGGCGGTTCTTCTAGAACTTTCAGTAGGCGGTTCACTCCTTGTTCATTCATACGGTCAATATCTTCAATGATGACGACGCGAGCTTGCTTTGCCGTATAGCTAAGATGCTCAGAGACATCCTTAGCATGATCAACCTTAAGCTGTTTCTCGGCACTATCCACGAGGAAAACATCAGGATGGAGCCCAGAAATGACCATATTACAGCTAGGACATGCTCCACATGCAGATTTTTCGTCACAATACATTAAAGCTGCCAAGCGCTTTAGAAACGTCGCTTTCCCAATACCGTGTTTTCCATACACGATGAGAACTTGGGAGAGCCGAGACTCTAAAACCAGTGGTTTTAGTCGTTCAAATATTTGCTCTTGTCCCTTAGGCCAAATGTAGCGGCTAGTCATGAAAGCGCTCTTCCATGAGAGAGATGGCTTGATTTACAATCTCTTCTCGAGGCCGCGAGGCATCAAGAACTTGAATGCGATGGGGAAACATTCTACTAACCTGCAAGTAACCTTGTCTCAGCTGCTCATGGACCTCCAAGGAGGCTAAGTCATAGCGGCTTTCTACGAGACCGCGCCCCGCAACTCTCGACTGACTGACGGAGACGTCACAATCCAGCAAAAAAGTCAGATCCGGTATGAGACCATAAGTTGATTTTTGGATAACCCTTTCCATAAAGTCCGTCTCAACGCCTTTTAAAATCCCTTGATACACGCGACTTGAATCCGCAAATCGATCACAAATAATCCAGCGACCTCTTTCCAATTCAGGACGAATCTTATGAAAAACATGCTGAGCGCGCGCAGCAGAAACCAGCAAAAATTCGCCTTCAGGTGTAAATTCCTCTATATCATCACCCTTCGAAAAAACACTTCGTATCTCATCAGCAATCCGAGTACCACCAGGCTCACGGGTCAAAGCAAATGTCATCCCTTTGTCTCGAAGTCGATGAGAAAGGAGCTCTATGAACGAGGATTTCCCAACGCCCTCACCACCTTCTACTGTTAAAAACCGCGCAATTTTCATATCTTAACCAGATGAAATAGTTGTACTTGCTTGGTCATTTTCAATTTTTATCAAGGGGTTGTCAATCAAAGCTATAATTTATTCCCTCCAACCAGCGAGTTTAGCAATATAGACGCTAAAACCAACAAATGGTCACTAAATTTGCAGTCATATTTTTCTAAATACGTCCGAAACCAAGTTACAGACTGGAGAATGATTATCTAATGAGCAGGACCCCCAAGTATAAATTAGCAAAAAAAATCGCTCGCGGCGGGATGGCTGAGATTTTCTTAGCGTCTAAGCGTAATAGAGACGGCTTTTTGCGAATCTGTTGTGTCAAAAGAATTCTCCCCCATTTTGCTTCGGAAAAAGAATTTATTGATATGTTTCGCGATGAGGCGAGACTTTGCCAAACTCTTTCCCATCCCAATATTGTTCAAGTGGAAGACTTTCAAGAGGTAGATGGATCTTGGGCTATCATCATGGAGTTTATAGCCGGCTCAGATTTAAGAGCCTTGCTGGCGGCCTGCGAGAAGTCAAGAAAAGCTTTAACAATTCCCATGATCTGCTGGATCGGAGCAGAGGCGGCAAGAGGTCTCCACTACGCCCATACCCGCATCGATGAAAAAACAGGCAAAGGGCTTGGTATTGTTCACCGAGATATATCTCCACAAAACCTCATGGTTTCTTTCTCTGGAGAGATCAAAGTTACCGACTTCGGCATTGCGGAAGCCGACTCCAAGCTTAATGAGACCAAACCTGGCATAGTTAAAGGCAAATATGCCTATATGTCTCCTGAACAGATCAGCGCTAAGCCCGTTGATAATAGAACTGATGTTTTTGCCTTAGGAGTCGTCCTGTGGGAAGCCATAGCCATGCGGAGACTCTTCCACAGTGACAACGATGCTACAACGATTGATATGGTTAAGAACTGCAAAATTCCCAGCAGCTTTAAATACAACGGCACTGACGAGATCCACCCTGACCTTAAAGTCATCATTGGCAAAGCGCTCAAAAAAGACCTGAAGGAACGCTGGAAGACAATTGAAGACTTTGAATTAGCCCTCAGACAATTCTTAGTTGCCCAGTACCCCACTTTTGAGCCCTCGGAGCTTTCTAAATTTATAAAAACCACAATGGCGGCAAAGTTTGAAGAGGTTCAGGAAAATGTTAAAGAAACGCTGAGTTCTGTTGAAAAACCAAGTCACGATGCCAAATACTCTGAACGTGGGTCCACCCACGACAAAAACAAATCCGTAGAAACCCCAGACTCTAAAGACTCCTCCTCTAAAGATTCTTCACCTAGGGAAAATCAAGAAACTCCCATCACAGCAATTGGATTTAACTCCAAGCTTCTTAACCATATCCCGGCCCAGCACTCCCTTAGAACCAAGAACAACGATTTAAGATCTTCCGTTCCTAGACAAGAATTTCGCTCTTCCCATGGCGGTTCAGGCGTCAGGATTGGCAAAAAGGCCTCTCGCGTCAGTGGATTTGCGACTCTTGCTAGAATCATCGTGGCCTCAGCTGGCATCTTTTTAATTATGCTAGGGTATATGAATTATATGAGCGCCAAAATCACTACCGGTAAAATCTCTTTCAGCCTCACGCCGGAGAGAATGATGATCAGCCAAGGCAAAAACGCCTTAGGGGATGGTGACTATATGTTGGGCCCCTCCAATTTGGAACTCCCCACAGGGAGCTATGAATACAGTTTTTCTCGGGACGGGTTTGAAACCAAGAAACTCCTGGTTAAAGTTACGGCAGGCTCGGTAAAGACAGTAAATGTTGTTCTTAAAAAGAACAGCAAGTCCGCCCCTGTGGTTCTTCAGGCCGAGGGAAACCAATCGCTAAACTTTAAATTCGGGAGAAACCTGGCTTCTGGAGTGATACCACCCGGAGTAAAGGTTCAAATTCAGGATCTTATCGAAAACAAACCCTACACCTTTACGCTAACCGCTAAAGGTGAAAGCACGAGCTCCACTTGCTCTTTCATTCCCACCAGTAATAATTGGACAAATCCTTTTTTGGTGACTATTCTACAGCCCAGTTTGAAGTGTCGTGTAGAGGCTCCCAAATAACCGAGGACATGTGCAATCTTCTTTAGAGCATCCCAAAAGAATCTGGCAAGTCCTTGGGGCTCTTTTGCTCTTATTTGGCGCCTTTTTAGACAACCTTAGAGGCCCCCTACTCCCTCTCATTTCTAAAGATTTGGGTTTAAATCTTGCAGATCTCGGCGGCTTTCTCGCCGTGGGTAATCTTGCTGCGATTCTAGGAACCTTCTTATTAATACCCCTCATGCAGCGCTTATCAGAGCGAAGAACTGCTATGGGCGCTGTCCTTCTTTTAGCCTTAGGCTGGTTTGCCATTCGCATGAGCCAATTAGGTTTTGGCTCGACCGCAATGTCTCTTTATTTTGGACTTTCAACTTCACTTTGTGGTGCTCTTTCCAATGTTTTTGTCGTGAGAGGCACCCCTCTTAAGGATCAACCCCGAGTGTTATCTGGCCAACAAATGATGTATGGCATTGGCTCTATGCTGGCTCCTCTTGCAGTGGCTCTCGTCATAAGCAAACACTGGCCATGGAGCCTTCTTATTATAGGAATGGCCCCCCTGGCACTAGGCCTTTTCCTATGGATTAAGTTTGGAATAGAAGAACACGGGCCTGCACCTGAAACAGGGGGCCAAAGACTTAAATTTGATAGCATGAAATTGCAGGTATTTTTAACTTTTATGGGATACGTGTCAAGCGAGGTTGCTTGCAGCATGTGGATGGCCACATATTTATCCGCCAAATTTGGCCTTTCCGTAGAACAGTCCTCGCCTATTACATCTGGATTTTTTGGCGTTATGATGGTGACGCGACTTCTTTGCTTTTTCTTTGCAAGCGCAACCTATCGGAACACCTTGATGTGGGCTTCACTCGTGATTCCAGGGGTTGTTGTCATCACCGTACAGCTAGGTGGTAGTTTTTGGCTTCTCCCTTTGGCCGGTTGCTTTGGCCCTTTTTTCCCGATGTATTTTTCCATGGTAAGTCGCCACTATCCGGAAGAGTGGCGGAGCATGTCCATATGGCTGATTGTGTCTCTCCAAATAGCCCTTATGGCTATGAATCTAGGCGTTGGTCAGTTAGCAGAGATTCTAGGCTCCGCACAAGCCTATTGGTTCATACCCATCACGCTCTTCTTCACACTCTTGCTATTCTATAGACTGCTTAAAAAGCTAGAACCAAGCGTGAGGCATAGTGCTTGAAAGACTACTATCCTTGAATCCCTAATACTAGAATTTCATGTCCGATGTGGACAAAGTATTAACTCAGCTCTTGGATTTGAGGCCCAAGTTCTTCCAGCGATTCCTGTTACACATCACTCAAAACAATTAAGGAAAAGGCGTCTAGCGCTCTGGGTAGGCCCCTACGAAGCCATAAACTTGCCCAGGCCCAAAAACAGCTGGAACCAAAAAGGACTTTTAGCGATGCGCAACCTCGCCCAATGAACTCTTATATCCATCAGGCAGGGTTCCTTGAAAATAACTCTAGAAGTTCAAGGAAACGCCCTGCTTGGTTGGAAATCTCAGATTAGAATCATGCGGGTACTAAGATCACTGGCTTAGCAGAATGTAAAATTTCAGTCCAGGACATGGCTCCAAAACCCAAAGGATTCATCCTAAAAACGTGATGAGGACCAAAAACAATAAAGTCCGGATTCTTTCTTTGCGTCAAACTCAAGAGCTCATCACCTACTCTCCCAAAGCAAACGCATCCCTCGTAGGGGTTCTCACCTTTAGAAATCTCATCCATAAAACCAAAGCGAACTGCCAGCTGTGACTGAATCCGTTCGGAAATAACCTCCGGATTTGGCTTCTTTCCAAGTGCCTTTAGGAACTCTTCAGAATCCAAATTAAAGTCTTCACGCACAACATGGGCGTGCAATACCTTAGAATCTGCAAAAGACCTTTGCAGCCTATGGGTAAAAACAACCGCTGCCTTCGAAGCTTCCGTCAAATCATCAGCCAAAAGAAAACTGAGACGATCAGAGGAACTATCGACCACAACGTTAGGAGGAATGACAATTACTGGACAAAATGCCTGACGAACCATAGACAGTGCGTTTGAAAATCTAGATGGAACAAAACCGTAATTACCAGCAGAAGCACCTACGACAACCCCATCGGCCTTCTCATTTTTCACATAATCTAAAACCGCCACATCTGGTATGCCGACAAGAACCTTAAATCGTCTAATGGTTTTAGAATTTAAATCGCTAACTATTTTTTGTAACGCTAGCTCTGCACTCGCTCGCCGATCTCTTTCTAGCTCAAAAATAAGCTCTGTTTGAATGGAAGCCACTCCATAGAGGCTGCCAATGTAGTAGTCATTTACAGGTTCCACCACATGTACGATATCCAAACTAGACTTTAGCTTTTCAGCAATTTTCACAGCACCCTGAAGAAACTCAACGGCTCGACTATCTAACTGCACGGCAGCAACCAAGAGCCCATTTGGTCGTAGAATTAACATAGACACCCCTTTTTTAACTGAAAACACCAGTTAAGCTATCTCAGCAATACTTATGCCGGACGCTAACCCCCCGAAATCAGGGGCAAACTTGAAACAGGGCTCGCTATTTTGCGCCATATTGCGCACTTAGCAACCCCCAGCAATTGCAGCAAATTCTTACCGTAATGTCGCCCCAAAAAGGAGATAATTGCGCTTTTTCCAATTGTGCCATATAACGCATATGGAGCAATATAGCACTCCGACGCTTTGGCCTCTTTTCCAATACTCTGAAAATACGGATCAATTGTATTGGCATCTAGATTGCTTAGATCGGTACTTATTATTTTTTCCGGAGATCCCAAGCATGTCTGACCATCCCAGTGATCACAATTCCATCAAATTCCTAATGGGACTCAAAATTTTGATTGTCGATGATGAAGACATCTTGGCATGGAGCATTGAAACCGAACTAAAATCCAAAGGCGCCGAAGTAATTCGCGCAGGAAACTGCCGGGACGCCCTCGATCGTTTCAGAACCTTTGGTCCCGACCTCGTCATATCCGATCTTCGTCTCCCCGATGGGAATGGGCTTGATCTTTTGACTACCTGGAAAAAAGAGCGGCCTGAGGTCCCTGTCATTTTAATTACTGCGCACAGCGCCGTGAACTCCGCCATCTCCGCCTTACGACTGGGGGCGTTTGACTACTTACAGAAACCGTTTGATTTCAAAAATTTAATTGCCGCCGTACAGCGTGCCGGTGAAGTGTCCAGTCTTAGACAAAAAGTTTCTAGCTTCCAAGGCAGAGAACGCGATTTAGGCGAGTTTAAAATCATTGGCGAACATCCCTGCATGAAAGAACTGGTCCTCCAATTGCAGCGCATTGCCACGAGTAAAGTAGATACGGTTCTCATCACAGGTCCGAGTGGAACGGGAAAAGAGCTCGCGGCAAGAGCACTCCACACTTGGTCTTCCAGGGCCAATCAACCTTTCGTGGAAATCAACTGCGCCAGCATCCCGGAGAACTTGCTCGAGAGTGAGCTTTTTGGCTATGAGAAGGGAGCCTTTACAGATGCAAGAGAGCGAAAATTAGGACTCCTTGAAATTGCAAAATCTGGCACTATATTTCTTGATGAAATCGGAGAAATGCCCCTAAAGATTCAAGCTAAATTGCTTCGCGTACTAGAATACAAAAGATTTAAGCGCCTAGGAGGAACCAAAGACATAGAACTTCCCGCAAGAATCGTTGCGGCCACCAATCGCAATTTGCTTAGCGAAATAGGAAATGAACAATTTCGAACGGATCTCTACTACCGCCTTAATGTAATCAACATCAAAGTCCCCAGCCTTGCAGAGCGCATTTCAGACATCCCTTATTTGACGGAGCATTTAGTCGAGCAAGTTGCCAAGGAACTAGAAATCAAAAAGCCACTCATTTCCTCAGAGACCTTTAGGTTTTTAGAGGCCCATAGTTGGCCTGGAAATATTCGAGAGCTCAAGAATGCGATTAAGAGAGCCCTGGTTTTGTTTGAGCCAGACCTTCTTAGCCCTAAACACTTGCTGCTAGAAGAAGCTCTACATCAAAAAAACAATGGAATTGCACCCCCAACCCATCCTAGTATAATGGAGAACGCCATTCCTTCAAAAAAAGGATCCGACTTGGAAGCCACAAATATGATCCTCCCAGATTCTGGTGTCTCTTTAGAAGAGATTGAGAGAAGCCTGCTTCTTCAAGCCTTAGACCGTGCCAGAAACAATCAAACCAAAGCTTCCAAGTTGCTGGGAATCACAAGACACACCCTGCGCTATAGACTTGATAAATATGGCTTACTTAATTGAGGATACCCGTGACCATTCCTGTTGAAATTTCTGAAATCTTAGGCTCCAAACTCATCGACATCCCTTCCGCATTAGCGCTTGTAAAATCAAACGACCGCATTGTGTCATCGATGGCAGCCGCTGAGCCCCAGGGCTTTTTAGGGCAAATCGCTTCTAGAGCGAAGTCGCTGAGTCAAATTGAACTCTATTGCGCCAACCCCTCGAAGCCCTATGATGTTTTTACCGAGGAGAGTTTAGAGGGCCATATTCATTCCTCTATCATGTTCTTGACGCCTGCCGTTCGAGCCCACCAAGGTCACAACACCTTGCATTATGTTCCTCAACATTTGTCTCAATGGATTCAAAACCTGAAAAGCCGGGGGTCGATTGATATTTTCTGGGGAAGCTGCTCACTTCCAGATAATAGAGGCTTCGTGAGCTTAGGTACAGGTGCCTGCTATGAATGCGAAGCCCTCAGAGTAGCAAAGATTGTGATTTTAGAAGTCAACCCCCACGTGCCTATGACCTATGGCGCCACGACGGTTTCCCTTCATGATGTGGATTTCTTCATATGGAATCCAGCGGAACTTCCGACCCTAACACGCCCCGTGTTAACCGTAAATGATCGCAAAATTGGTGAACTCGTCGCAGATCTCATTCCCGATGGTGCGACTTTACAGCTAGGCATCGGCTCTATTCCGGACGCTCTTGGTGAAGCCCTTTACGCAAAGAATGACCTAGGTATCCATACAGAAATGATCAATGATACGATGATGGAACTCGTGGAAAAAGGAGTCATCACGGGGGCCCATAAGACTCTTTGGCCCGGTAAAATGGTCGGCGCCTTTGCTTATGGCACCCAAAAACTTTATAACTTTCTGTCAGGAAACCCCCTCGTTGAGCTGCACCCTGCCTCCGTAGTTAACGATCCTTACCGCATTGGTCGCAATCACCTCATGACCTCGATCAATACAGCTATTGAAATCGACATCACGGGACAAGTAGTATCGGAATCCATTGGACACCAAGAGGTTAGCGGCGTAGGTGGCGCCGCCGACACCCACTTAGGCGCCCAGAGAGCAGAAGGCGGCCAGGGAATCATCGCTATGAATTCTAAAAGTCGCGACCATTCTAAAATTGTTTTTGAACTCAATCCAGGTGCCAAGGTTTCTATATCTCGAAATGACGTCGATACCATCGTTACTGAGTACGGTGTTGCAAGACTACGCGGAAGATCTGTCGCTGAAAGAGTCACTGCCTTAATATCCATTGCTCATCCAGAGTTCAGAGACGACTTAAAGTATAAAGCCAAGAAAAATGGCTATATATAAAACAAAAACCCAGGGGAGTTTAAAATGAATTACTTGATTGCAGTCGCTTCCGTTTTTTTGATATTGAATTCAGCCCTCACTCACGCAGCTGACCAACCTCCCACAAAGTCCGGCGAAAAGACAGGGCCCTCGACTCAGAAAAAAAGCGCCTCGGAAAAATCCAAGAAGGCTCCCCAGACCCCTTCCACAAAATCCCTTATGGGAGAGGTTTACGGCGTATTTTCGGAAATCCTTCCGTTGAGCGTTTCCATTCAAAAGTTTTCAGCTAAAGAAAATTCAGCCACTATCGAGCGCGGATTAAAAAAACTAGACAAGATATCAGACGAATTAGTAGCCCACACCAAAGACATCGAATTTGATTATATTGGATCCAATTTTAAACAAGACATTAAAGACATGAACACCGCTTGGCAGGCAGGACGAAGTCGAGAAGCTCAGTTTATTTTCAGAAATCTTTCTACAAACTGCATCTCATGTCATACTCGCGAAGCGGCAACAAATGACTCTAGCCAGCCCAAATTATTTACTAAAGTAAATCAAAAGGGCCTTTCCACAATAGAACTTGCTGAGCTCAAGACAGCTATTAGAGAGTTTTCGGAAGCGTTAGATCTCTATGAACAGGCACTTAGTCCAAAGGAATTTTCTATGCAGTCTCCGGTATTAATGGAAGGGTATATCGTCGACTATATGATCGTAGCCCTTAAGGTAAAATCCGATGTGGCGCGAGTCATCAAGACTCTAGATCTCCTTGGATTCGATCCTAGCGTGCCGTTCTCTCTTCGCATGAACATAGGCAAGTGGATTGCTCTTTTAAAAGACTATCGACCAGAGGACATCAACTCAGTTGCAGACACCGAAAAACTCATTTCTAAAGGCAAAACCCTAAGTTCATTTCCTTTAGACTCGGCAGGAGTAGTTGCAAATATCCTAGGAGCGAAACACTTACAGTTTATCTTGTCACATAATAAATTGTCTTCATCAGACCAAGCAGAAGCCTATTATCTTCTCGGAATTTCAGAGCTCTCCATTAATAGACCCTTGCAGGTGTCAAAGGCCAATTTCTTCCTTGAGAAGGCCATACATACTGCGCCAGATTCTCTTTTCGCCCAAAACGCCTATACCTCTCTAGAATCAAACATCTACTATCAAAACTCCGGATCCTTAGGAGTTTATGTTCCTAGCGCTGACTTAAAAAAGCTAAGCGAGCTTAAAAAACTCATCAAAAAATAGAACCCTTAAAACGAACAAAGGGCTTTAGGCTGCAAAACCTGAAGCCCTTTGTTCTAAAAAGCTTCATATGTTTAGGAATCTCTCGAACGGAGAGTCTGACAAGCCATAAGAAATGGCTACGGACCATTCCTGCAATCTGTTGAAGCTGGCTTAATCGCTGATATCTTCTCCCTTTTACTCTTTATCTGACTCTTTCTTTAGAGGCAGAACAATATCAAATTTTGTGTGGGGCGATGCAGGATCTAGTTCCAGGCGCCCACCATGCCCAGCTACAATGGATTGTGCAATATTAAGACCAAGACCGGTGCCTTTTCCTGGACCTTTTGTCGTAAAGAAAGGCTGCATAATTTGATTCACCATATCAGGAGAGATGCTACTTCCACTATCTGTAACGGAAATCACAAATTGAGAATCTAAAACTTCAATTTTTATTTCAATCCAGCGCTCGTCAAGTTTGCATACAGCATCACAGGCGTTAATAATCAAATTCACCAAGACCTGGGAAATCTCTGTTTCTCGACAATAGTAGGGTAAAAACTGATGAGCTTGCTCAAAACGAACGGAAATCATATTCTTGTTTAAAGTATAGGATGTATAGTCAATCACGTCTTCCACTAATTGAGCTATATTGACCATAGAACATGGATCGCGAGAGCCATCACGAGCAAAAGTCAGCATGGAACGCAAAATTTTTGACATCCGTTCACTTTTTTTCATCACGGACTCTGCTGTGGAAACAATATCGATTTCTTCCAGGGTCCCAGCTTTAAGGGCCGAAGTTAAAACTTCAAGCCAAGAATGAATAGAGGCGAGCGGATTTCCGATTTCATGGGCGATCCCTGCAGCTAGTTCACCAAGACTTACCATTCTTTCTGTATAAGCTAACTTAGCGCGTTCCTCATGCAGCGCTTCTTCAGCCAAAACACTCTCCGTGATATCATAGCGAATGGATATATAACGTTCAGGTCGACCCGTGGAATCCAAGGTAGGGACAATGGTTGTAGCCACCCAGTAATGCTGTCCCGATTTAGCGCGGTTTCTGATATTTCCTCGCCAGACTTTACCTCGGCTTATGGTCGACCACATCTCATTAAAGAATTGTTTCTGATGGTTATTAGAGTTTAAGACTCTATGATTCTGTCCCAGTAACTCTTCTTGTCTATACCCAGAAATCGAGCAAAACAAATCATTCACGAAAGTAATCGTTCCTTTAGAATCCGTAATGCCAATAATGACCGACTGATCCATGGCGTATTTAAACTCAATTAATGCTTGCTTAAATTTCGCATTTTGTGCTTCTAATTCTTCCATCTTTGGTGCTTTAAGTAAAAAGCACGGTTCACCTCTATAGTCCACGGGAAGTATGGTGCATGCCTGAGACGCATCGTAGAGGCTAACAATTATAGATTTTTCTTTACTTGAATGAAGCGCCCAATTTTGAAGTGATGCGCGCAGAAACGACTCATCTCTTTCAGAAGACATCCACTTCTTGGAAGCAGAATTCCTACAACACACTTCACCGTTGCGGTCAAAAACAACCATAGGCTCTGAAGATATTTCTAAAAATTTTTCAATCAAAGAGAAACCCTCACAAAGCACATTTGACGAGCAATTCTTCAGCTCACGGCTTGACTTTATCATTAAAAAATAGGTTTGTGTCAAAAAGTACGTGGGTATGATTCCTAATTAGAATTGAACTTTTTAAATAAGATTGTGAGCGAACCTGGGTTTTAAAAATCCCCAGAAAAGCGCTGAAGAAGTTGAAACGTCTACAATGTGTCTAAGGCGGTTTACACAAGAGAAATTTAGTGTGCGGCCTTAAGCCTAAATAACTGTAATATCAGGCCACTACATTAGCGCAATAGTTGGCTTACACGTTGCAACTGAATTCCTCTACTCGTGATTGAAGGTCCTTTCGCAACACTGTGTCAGTCCAAAAGACAAAGGTTAGCCTAGAAAGGATTGGATTTTCAGGAGTGATCATCGAACACCGAATCAGAGAAACACCCCAGAAAACAATCTGTTAATCAAACAGTACTCAGGCTCGAATGATCTTTCTCAGAAATCACCCCAGTTCAAAAAAGACATATGTAGAAAATTAGATCCTTCTTATAACGCAGAGAAACAGGCTCTAGAAATAAGTGCTCTCCTTAAGTCCCAAAGAGCTAGCTTTCTAAAGGATCAAAAACGAAAGCACAGAAGATACCAACTGAGGTATTTTACTTGTTAGCGGAACTGAAATCCCTGCTAAAACAAAGACGTGTTGTTAGCGTAAGTGTAGAAGCCTATTTATGGAGAATAGATAAGTCGCCAATACTACGAAACAATTTAAGTCCGAAGGAAAAAACACTGCCCTTATTCTTCTTGTCAACAATCTCTAGGCCAAATCCCTTGATTTTAGCTAACAAAACCTAAGAGACGTTTGCAGCCTAAGGATCCTTCCTATCATCCCGAAAAGAATGCTCTCAAGAGATATATGATATCACTAAGTCCAAAAGAGCTCGTTTTTTAAAGGATCAGACACGAAAGCCCAAAAGACGTGACTTAAGGTGTTTTTCCCATTCACGGCCAGCTCCCCAAAAAACAAAGACGCCTTCCTGGCGTCCGTGTAAAAGCATATTCCTGGAATGATAGATAAGCCGCGAAAACCAGGATGTAAATTAACTCCGAAGGCTAAATCTTAACCAATGCCCGATGGAAAACAACCTAAAGACAAATCTCCTTATTTTGTCTATCCCAGACTATAGGTCTGGGCTTCCAGCTGAAGCCAGCGCCTAATTCCCTATTTCGTTGACACCATACTTGGCTTGGTAATCCTTAAAGGCAAGTTTACAAACCTCTATAGCCTCTGTTCTGCCATAGGTGTGAGTGATTTCCACCTTGGGCTTGGAAGTCCCGTTAGGAACTTCTTTATAAGTCAAAAAATAGTGCCTGAGGCGCGCGACTACAGACTCAGGAAGGTCTTTGACATCAGTAAATCCCCCAAAGACATGATCGTCTTTGAGTACCGCAATAATTTTGTCATCAGCCTCGCCGCCATCTAACATGCGAAATCCACCAATGACGTGGGCTTGCACCAAAATATCACCGTGGGTAATCTGTCTTTCGGTTAAAACACAGATATCTAAGGGATCTCCGTCACCTACAATAGAAGCATTACCTAAAACTGATCTTGACTTTGCGGCGACATTTTCATCGCAAAACGTCTGAGGTACAAATCCATAAAGGCAAGGCATCATATTGGACAACTTATGAGGCCTGTCTATGGACAAATAGCCAGACTCTTTGTCAATCTCATATTTAACTGTGTCGGACGGCACGATTTCAATAAAGGCATTAACTGTCGCAAAACTCACATCTTTGTTTGGAGTGGGCGGGATACCATGCCAAGGATGTCGCTTAACAGCGCGGATGACATAGTCTACAAGTTTTTCTAGGGATATATCGGCCATGAGTGTTCCTGTATATTAATTAATCAAAGGCGTATTTTGCATAAAAAAACCCTTCTTGGCAATGAATCCTTTGCATTTGTCGGCATAAAATCCATATTAGCTCCTCAAAAGGAGGCCACAACTTGAGCGTTCACTGTAAAAAACAAGGGGATCAGATTTTGATTCTCGGCAACACCTATCCCCATCGGGAGGCTATAAAGCGCCTAGGTGCCGTTTTTAATCCTCAACTCAAACTATGGCAGACTAAATTTCGAGACGACATCTGGACCCAGACAAAAGAACTATGTGAGTCATTGGGCGGGGCTAGTATCAGCGATCCTAGCGACTTGAAATCGGACCAACCTGAAAATAACTCGATGGAAGAAGATTCTTTTTTAATTCCCTTGTCCATGCCCATCCGCAAGACTCCTATCGCTAAGCTCAATGTAAACTCTGACAAAAGCGCTTACACCGTCTCTGAGGTCCTCGAGAAGGCAGCCAGTGTAGTTGCCTTGGGATTTCCAGGCCTGATTTGGATCCAAGGTGAAGTTCAAAATCTCAGCTTTAAGGCTCAAGCAGCTTACTTCCATCTTGCAGAAGGCGTTGCCGGTGCCAATGAAGCTCATTCGACGACGATTTCTGCCTCCATCTGGGGGAACACTTTAGCTTCCTTAATAAAGAAGTACGGCAGAGATCCGCTGATGGAAATCCTCAAAGATGGATTAAAAATAAAAGTCTTAGCGTCTATCAGCGTCTATAAGGGACGAGCATCACTAAGCCTCTCGGTACAAGATATTGATTTAGAATTTACTAAAGGTGACTTGGCCCTAAATAGAGAAAAGCTCCTCCGAGAGCTGCGCGCCAAAGGCCTTGACGTGGCCAATAAGCAACAGCCCTTTCCTAGTTTTCCGCTCAGAGTCGGGCTCATTTCGGCTAGCGGTTCTCGTGCGTTAGGAGACTTTGTTCACCAGCTTATGGAAGGCAAATTTCCCGGTGAAATTGTTTTTATGTCAGCTCCCATGCAGGGAGAGGATGTGCCCCGCAAGTTGCCTGCCATTTTTAAAGAATTACAAACTAGGAATGTCGACCTCATTGTTTTAACGCGCGGAGGAGGGTCGTTGGCAGATCTGCGATGGTTTGACTCCCGTGAAGTGGCCTACGCCATAGCATCTTGCCCAGTCCCTGTCATTGCTGCTATAGGCCACCAAGATGACCTTTGTGTCGCTGAAGAGATTGCCTATTTGAGAGCAAAGACACCCACAGCGGCTGCTGAGATTTTACTTGCATGTATGAGAACCATGCGTGAACGGATGGGTCAATTGACGCATCAACTTGCAGGACTATTAGAACACCGTGCCCATCAAGCCCACGTACTGTTGACTCAATTGCCTGAGCGACTCGAAATGGCAGTGAGAGCAAGGCTTGATCGGGAAAATGAAAGAATGTTAAGAGCTCAATCGGGACTGATTCATACCTCTTTTGAACAAATCCATCGCGGTAAATTTCGAGTTGATGATGCTTTAGTTAAACTTGAAAAGTCCATGACTCATAGGCTGGGGCAAATAGACCTAACATGTACATCATGGGGAGCTAAACTAGATCAATCCGTCGCCACCAATATGCAACGCATTACAAATGAGATTCAAAGTCTTGAATCCGCCTTAAATGCAAAAGATCCCTCTCCCTGGATTGAAAAGGGCTGGACGAGGCTGGAATCTTCGCTACATACCATAGTTGATTCCAGCCAGCTTAAACCTGGTGATGAGCTCAATGCTCGCTTAAAACACAGTTTATTGCGACTTGAAATAAAAGAAATTATTGATAAATCAAAGCCATTCATTTCCCATAAAAAATAGATTCATCGAAAGGAAGTTAAACATGGAAAGTCAAACGTACGGTAAAATGCTTGAAGATGTTGAAGACATAGTCAAGGGCCTGTCTTCTGGCAACATCGATCTGGACCGCATGGTCTTTGAAGTAGAGCGAGGATATGAACTTATTAAAGTCATGAGGGAACGCCTTCAGACGACCAGAATGAAGCTCGAAGATCTTAGAAAAGATCTCGATCTTAAGCAAGATTAGTCCTAGTCTTTTACAAACTGAGGAAACTGATCCTGCGCTATTTTAACAGAGTCACTAAGAGATTTGCCAGATTTAAGCTCGCTAGCAATGGTTCGCTCTGGGCCTAAATCAAGTTGAGTGATAGGAAAAAATTTACCGAGTTCTTCTTTAGGAAGTTCACCTCTATGAATTCGATTGATATCAGCTGCAGTTTGAAAGACATTGCGCCACTCTTTGTCTTTATTGCGCTTCAAACAGTCGCCAATTTCTTTCTCCATTTTTGCGTCTTCAAGACAAGACAAAATATCAAGGGGATGGTTTGATTTTATATTCGCAGGTAAATCCTCGCCCAACTGCAGTCCGGTGAGCCTGGTCAAGCGCCTTCTCACGGCTTCGCCTTCCCCGGTAAGCGGCTCCGTTCCATACAAGCTGATAAAGGCGTCTTCAGCTAGAAACAGACAGGCTCCCTCAAATGTCTTAGGCAAAATCCAACCCTCAGTCCACCGACTTTGTAGCCAGTTTTTATGCGTCATCAATATCTTCATCCAAGCTTCTGGCTTAGAAACTTTCTTCCAGGAGCTTTCTGAAGTCTTCCAAAGTTTTCTAAAATCACTCACACGACAATTTGTGGAGTCATGACTGCCGTAAAGCAGTTTGGAGTCGACCCCTTCATAGAAGCCTCCTCCTGAAACAAATGCTTGAAGCCGTATATAGGGCATGAGCTTGTCTCCATAGGCAGGCTCATTAGCGAGTACGCTCAGTATCTCAGTTTGATTTTTCAAAACAAAATCAGATGCCGATTGCCAATCACTTCCAAATCTAACAAAGATCTCCTTGTAGAGACTGGAACCATTCCCTGTTTTGCTAGGCGGCAAAGGGGGAACCACTTTCTTGCTATTTTGAAGGTAATCGAAGGCGAACCCTCCTATTGCCAACAAGGCAATCAGCGCAAATACTGAAGTCGCAAAAAAAACAAATTTTCTTTTTTTGCTGTCGGGATAACGCTTGGAATTTTTAGATAATTCTTGCCGCTTCACTTTACCTGTTAGATTTCTGCTTTCAGATACAAGAGGAAAATCTTCTCCTCCTCCCACAATGTCAACCACCTCAGGATAACAACCTTTTAAAGCTTGGCTATCATCAAGAAACACCCATGGTTTCAAGCTAGCAGATATCTCATCAGAAAGAGTAACCTCCAAGCCGGCCAAAGCTCCCTTTAATTCCTGAAGCGTCATTGGGCCAAGGATTCTATAGCTTTGTTTTCGAATCAAATAGCGGCTCATGGGAAGACCTGCGACAGCAAAACCGTTATATTGTCGCGGCCACCATTTTTGTTTGCTTCTGCAATAAGCTTCTCAGAAACTCCTTCTAGTTGCCCCTTGGCATCCACAACTATTTGCAAAATTTTGCTATCTGAAATCATGTCAAATAATCCATCACTAGCAGTTACAAAAATTTCCCCCCCGACAAGCTTCTTCGAATAGACATCAACATCTACTGTCGGCAAAAGTCCCACAGCCCTAGTCAATGCTGACCCGGAAACCCCAGAATTAAGCCGATGTTTCACGAGTCCCCTCTGCTGAAAAGTCGCGACATTGTGATCTACTGTGATAAGAAAAATGTCTCCCCCGCTCACCATGTAAGTGCGGGAATCTCCAACATGCGCTAGAAAAAGTTCTCCCCCAGAAAAGAATAGGAACTCCATGGTGGACCCAAGGCCATGCCACTGGGGATTGTCTGTACCAAATTGTTTCACTTCGCGATTTACTTTATCTACAAGCGAAGTCATATACGCTGTCACTTCTCCATAGCGTATTTCATGGGGTTCCGCCATAACACGGCTGATCGTTCGCGTTACGATCTCACTGGCTTTATCGCCACCAGGTCTACCACCAATACCATCAGCCACGACTCCATACCCGAGCTTCTCGCTAAAAATGATAGAGTCCTGGTTCATTTTTCGAACCCGACCTCGATCACTCGCTCCGTAGAAAACAACCCGCATGACGTGCCTCCAAATCCTAGTTCGGTAACTATTTATTTCCCTTAAACACGAGCCTCTATAGGGATTTATCTCAGGCACCAAAAATCTATTTTTATTTATTAAAAACGAGAACTTAAATTACATACCTAAAACACCCTTAAAAAGTTAAGTCTTTCTATCCCATACACCTTCCGAGCCTTCGCTCCAAAGAAATCATCTATTTCTGATATCTGCGAGCTTCCAGCACTCCAAGAGCTTTGAAAAACTTCTGCGGAATCGGGTCAGACACCGAAGAACATGATTTTCAGACCGGGAAACAATTACAGTAACATTCTAAGAACATTGTGTTTTTTAGTAAAAAATAGCCCGTAATGTACCTTGACTTTTAATGGGGAATATTTTGGTAATATTTAATGAAAGATTTCATTCGACCGCATGTCGCTGATCTTACTACCAATCTGCCCTGTGAAATCCTATCCCTAAAAATATCAAAGGCCCTCCGAGAGATCAACATTGGACGGTGTCAATCGAGCACCTCCCAACTAGAGAAAAGAGGTAGGTTATGACTTCTAAAAAAGGCGTCTCTTGTATTTCTTCCGCTAGCTCAGCCACGATTGCACTCTCTGGCATTCTTGGTCTGGCAGCTGCATGTGGACAAGTTTCCGAACCCAAATTTTCCGGCTCCAGCAAACTGTATTACCCACCAGGAATTACCCCTAATGATCAAGGAGCCGATGCGAATCGAGCTGTCATCACTGATAAAGCCGAAGAAGTCAAACCCAACTCAGAACAAGATTCTGACGACCCAACCCCAGATACAGTCAACCATCTACCGCCAAATTCAAAGGCTGGCTTAACCGTCTCCACAGTGAAATCCCAAAGAGAAGTCGACCTTCTCTGGGTAGTCGATACTTCAAATTCCATGGCCGAGGAACAGGCGTTACTTGCCGAAGGATTTCAAGAGTTCGTAGCGGGCCTACAAAGTCTTAATATACGCTTTCAAACAGCATTGACGTCGACAGATGTCTGTGAATCCTTAAGTGATGGTTCTCAAAAAATCACCCCAGAGTGTCCGGCCGATAGTGGAGGCAGTACCAAAACCCGATTACGCGGTTCGTTTGTCGGCGACAAAGGCAGAACAGTCCTTAAAGGAACGGATCCTGATGTATTGTCTAAGTTTACTTCCTATGCTCGATCTATGGGTGTTGAGGGATCTGGATTTGAGCACGGTCTTAGTGCAGCTAACCTAGCAGTAAAAAAGTCACTTTCAGGCCTCAATGAGCCCTTCATCAGAAAAGATGCCTTTCTTTCTATAATTGTAGTCTCCGACGAAGAGGATGACGGCATTGGACTGGGACTTTTTGATAAATCCTCGAATATCAATTATGTTGCGGAGGGCCTTACGAACTGGCGCTATGACCACCTCGATTTTATTCGTGATATGAACGCAGTCAAAGGACCTGGAAATTTCTCCGTCAACGCAATAACAGGCACGCGAGATGATAAAGGTGTTCTTTGTTCCAGCCCCTATGGAAGCCCTGCCGAAGAAGGCACTCAATATATTGCTGCTGCTAAAGCAACGGGAGGCAACATCGAATCCATATGCTCGAAAAAGTGGGATACTTTACTAAAGAAAATCGCCGGCAATATTAAAACACAAATCAGTCAAATCAAACTTATTGATAGCAATGTCATAAAAAATACCGTTGAAATCTATGTCGATGGAGATAAATTAAACCCCAAATATTGGACCTATATAGCTGACCAAAATTCGGTTTCATTTCCTTCCTTCTACAATCCGCCCTTAGGGTCCAAAATTGAAATCAAATACTTCACTGCCACAAACTAGAGAAACGGCAGAAACTAGAGAAACGGCAGAAACTAGAGAAACAGGCTGAGCAAAAAATCGGAACTCTACTTTGGAAGCCATACCCACGACTCGACAGCGCGATACTGGCGAGGAGCTGGCTGAAGCAGCTCCAAATAGTCTTGCACACAAAGCCATGCAGAGATAAACGCTAAAAAAGCTTCCAGGGAATGAGACACGTTTTCGAATTGACTCGGCGACATCTTTGCTAAGCGATTTTCAAGCATAGAAGTAACTATTTTTTGACGAATCTGCAGTCCATTTTCAAATTTTCTAAATTGTTTCAACTCGCCTACCGACAGTTTTAATAGGCCAGCCATGCGCATAAGCGCCATAGAGATATGGGTTTCCTTAAATCGCAAATGAGGATACTTAACCCGAAGTCGCTTTTCAAGAACCTGTGCTCTAATAACCAAAGGTGCATGATTTGAGGTATAGGTGGGATCCACAAATTTCCTGTCCTGCATTTGAAGCACATCCCAAACTCTGTGAGCTTGTGGATCTACGGGACGGCGCCGAGCACCCGCTTTTTGGGCTAAGGCTGAAATATAGGCGACCCTGATATCGCTGCAGGACATAGCCCCATGACAAACGGTTTCAATACAGCTCACACAAGGTGGAGAGCTTAAAGGTGTATCGACAAAAATAGCATCTGAAGGATGACACTGGGAAATAATCTCAAGAAGTCTTTCGTCGGCTGTGACTTTCCCTAGGGGGCCCACTCTATCCACCATACGCACTACTTCTGGAATACCAGCTCTAATGGCGAAAGATACCACAGCAGACTTAGCTGTATTCACACCAGCCAAATGCAAACCTAACCAGTTTCTTTCTCCATGGGACATGCCCAATCCCCCCAGATACCCATTATATCCCACCGATATAAAATCTTGCAGGCCCTTAAGAATAAATTACTATGTTATTTCCTCTAAAGATTTTATACTTTAGGAGATGTCTATTAATTTTAAATATTGCTACCGGGCGATCTGCCTCATTTGTGTGCTGTTGTGCGCAAAACCTTGCTTTGCGGAAATTCCCAGCGAAGCTAGCGCAGCTTTGTCATCTAAAAAATACGACCAAGCCATAAAGATCATAAGAGGTCATCTGAGGAAGAACCCCAAGGACTTCAACGCATGGAGCATCTTAGGTGTTGCTTACTACCATACAGGACAAGCGAGGCAATCCCTAAAGTATTTAAAGTACGCCCAAGACAAGGCTGCTTCTCGCGCTACAAATCATTTCTATCAGGGTCTATGTTATCAGGCTCTCGGGAATAAAGTATTTGCAGAGCGCTATTTTGAAAAGCTGTCTTTTTCGAAGAATCAGTGGACGGAAGCTGCCTTAGTGGAGCTTGTGATGCTTTCTTATCATGATCAAAATACCGAAGAGGCCAAACTCCGTTTAAAAAACTACTTTGTAAAATTTCCGAGGGGAAGCTTTTTCTCAAAAATGATACTCGTCAAGACTAGCCTGGATGATGAAGTCTATGACCGCGACTTAGTAGGATATGAAAAGCCAAATCTTGACGCTGCACTTTTTAAGTACTCTCCCCTTTCACTCATGAGCCGCCCTCACTTTTGGTATCTAGGTTTTAGTGGTGGCGTAAATACTTATTCCTTTCAGGCCCCCAAAGAGGAAAATGGCAAGAGTGTACTTGTTTCCCTAGCGGATCAAGACGCCTATCTCAATTTAAAGACGGCAGCTGGAATCGGACCCATTAAGCAAGGAGCTACCAGCTTTATTGCCGGATACTCCTATGATCAAGTCTGGATGACAACCAGTGAGCGACTCGACACCTATCAAAAGGACCCCACTGACTTTGCTTGGCAGCCCTTTAGAACTGATCTCATGCAAAGAGATCATCAGTTCTATCTAGACTTAAAGTTTGATATTTCTAAGTCCCTTACTGCAGGTCTTTACACCTCTAGAACCTATTCCAAGGTGGGATCATCCCTTGCAGGTCCCGAGTCCTCTGGAATTGACGAGTCTCTGCCGCTTTCCGATGAAACCCTTGTCACCCCATGGATCGGGTTTGCCCCATCTCAAAATGTCAGAATTGTAGCATTTTGGTACTTTGAAAAATTCATTAATTATGAGTTTGAAGAGATCTCTTATAAAACTTATAGCTTTGAAATTTCCAGTCTACCTTTAAGCCTCGGCGTCTCCGCATCGATAAATTTCCCAAATATTAAAGCCAATCTTCGACTCGACGGCTTTCATTACGAACTCATTTACAATGACCCGTATTTGGACAACTCACGAAATGGGGGAATGCTAACTTTTAGCCACACACTTTTCCCTACCTTTGAAATCGCGGGCAGCGCTGGCATTTATGTTGACACCTACATTGAAAATATCGTGAAGTCCAATTCCTGCAGGTCTACGGGAGTTACGGACAATACTGGCACAGAAACCCTCCCACAGTTTTGTGCGAGAAAAGACAACGGTCTCATGTTTTCTGCCCAAGCTTCATGGGGATATACGCAATTCAATCGAGTATTCTTCGCCTACAGACGAGTTTCTAATCAAAATCCGAGTCAGAAAGAAAATCAATTCGAGAAAAACTCTTTTTTTGGCGGTGTTTCACTTGCTTTTCCTTCTATGAATAAGGTGCTAAAATACATTGAAAGATTTGCAGATCGCGGCTTGGAGAGAGCTATTCGTTAGACAAACCGCATTTACCTTAAATCTAAAAGATTTGACCCAAAGAAAGTGAGAGACTTTTGAAAGTTAGAGAACATTTAGATTCCATCTTAGAGACAAAAGGCCAGGTTATGCTTGCGGCTATAGGAGTAGACACTTCCTTTGTTACAAGAATTCTGAGTGTAAGTGATGGGTATCTCATTTTACAAAATACAGTCCCATTGGAATATATATCGGCATATGTAGGTGCTGAAGGCCACTTCTTGACGACGGGAAGCTTTAGGCTATCGGCAGACCATATCTCAAGTGATGGTGTAAACATTGTTTTTAATTACAGCAATATCGAAGAAACCTCAGAAAGTCGATCCGAAGAAAGAATTCCACTTTCCCACGAAGAAGCTTGGTGTGAATTCATAAACCCGATAGATGGTCGCTCAAAAATACGAAAACGAATTTTAGACGTTTCCAAAACGGGCTTGTCTCTGATGACAGCTTGGAATTCTGATCTTTTGAAACCCGGTAGAGAGCTTCCTGCAATTGCTCTCATCATGGAAGGCGGAAGACAAAATGTGTCTGGCAAAATTGTCTACAACCGTAAGTTCGTCAATATAAATGGCAGGATACGTCACCAAATTGGAATTCAGCTCATCAGCGAGGATGGAAATGGCAAATAAAGACGGTGAAATTCGCTCCCCGAAACAATGGCAAAAGGTTTTCGTCAATCGCTCGCTAAATATGGAATCGATAAAAGCTATTGGCTTTGATATGGACCATACACTTTGTATGTATAACAGCGAACGTTTTGAGGAGCTCGCATTTCATGAAACCTTAAAGAAGTTTTTCGCTGCTGGGTATCCAGAAGCTTTATTAAATCTCAAGTTTGATCCTAGTTTCTTAATTCGTGGTCTATTGGTGGATAGAGAGCGCGGCAATGTTCTTAAAGTAGACGGCCACAAATATGTAAAAATCGCTTACCATGGACACCGAAAGTTAACCAAAGCTGAGCGTTATACTCATTACAATCGTGATAGCTTTAAAGCCGAAAGTTTTCTTTCTGTCGATACGTTATTTGCTCTTTCTGAAGTTCAAATATTTATGGAAATCGTGGAATATATGGAGCGCCATCCAGGAGAAATTCTTAAAACCTACACCGAAGTATATTCTGATTTGCGCTATTTTATTGATCTTTCCCACCGTGATGGAACCATTAAAAATAAGGTCCTCGAATCACCTGAGACCTTTATTTTAAAGGATAAATATCTAGCAAAAACCTTACTTAACCTCAAAGATACAGGCAAGTCGCTTTTCTTATTAACTAATTCGAACTGGGCCTACACCCAAAATATTATGACTTATTTGCTAGACAATCAAATTGAAGACTTGCCAAGTTGGCGCGACTATTTTGATTGGGTTATTGTAGGAGCGGGGAAACCAGGATTTTTTATGGGAATGCAGCCTTTTTTTGAGGTCATGACCGAATCAGGCCTTTTCAAACATCATGAAGGAGCCCTTCAAAAAAATGCCGTGTACCATGGCGGCTCAGCCCGACTCTTCCAAGGAATCACAGGATTTGGTGGTGATGAGATCCTCTATGTAGGCGACCATATTTTTGGCGATATCATGCAGTCCAAAGACCGCCTGAATTGGCGAACACTGCTCATAATTGAAGAGCTTGAGCGGGAACTCTCAAAAGTGGATGAACAAAAATCAAGCCTGAAAGAAATCCATTTGTTAATGGAACAAAGAGAGTTGTATGAGTCGGAAATTCAAAAGATAGTCTCCATTATGAAATCCAATTCGAGGCACCGCGACAAGGCGGAAGAAAAGGGTGACTCCAAAAAAGCTCAGCATTTACAAAAAGAAAACGACAAGCTTAGAGAAGAACTGAAAGAATCAAAACATAAAGTTGAGGATGTAGACGCCCTCATCTCTAAGTCGATCAAAGACCGAGAAGCCTTGATCCATCCCACGTGGGGAGAGCTGATGAAAGTGGGACTGGAAAGATCTCGCTTTGCCAATCAAATGTCGAGTTTTGCTTGTATGTACACCAGTCGCGTGTCTAATCTCCGCTACTATAATCCTAACAAGAAGTTTACGTCCTATTATGAAGCTCTTCCCCATGACGCCCAATAGCCTTTTGCATCCGAGCTTTAGCTTGGTCGGCTGGAAAGACATCGCCCTGAATAGGGCATGGGCCAATCCCTTCGCTCTCCAGTCCGATGCCTATTGGATGGCAGAGGCCCTACTTGAGGCGATGAACGGCTTTCCAGGGGCGTCTCCCAATCCCTCGGTGGGATGCATTATTGTTAAAAATGGAGAAGAGCTTGCCAGAGGATTTACAGAATCTTATGGCGGCTTGCATGCTGAGGCAAAGGCACTTTCCAAAATAGACAAAGCTTCTGCCAAAGACGCAACCATGTATGTCACTTTGGAGCCTTGCACTCATCAAGGTAAACAGCCTCCTTGCATTGAAGCGATCCTCCCGCTTGGCATCAAAAGGATGGTGATCGCTATGCGGGACCCCAATCCCCTCGTCCAGAGAACAGGTCTTGAGGCCCTTGAAAGGACGGGCGTTCAGGTGGAAGTTGGCGTTCTAGAGGCTGAAGCAAGAGCTCTGAATATGTGCTTCGCCCACCAGATAACGACA
This sequence comes from Pseudomonadota bacterium, assembly GCA_037142195.1. GTDB lineage: Bacteria > Bdellovibrionota_B > Oligoflexia > Oligoflexales > CAIMVM01 > CAIMVM01. Next base: position 24,902 of record JBAXBA010000008.1, on the reverse strand, counting down.
AAAAAAATACCGCGGGTATTGAAATGGGCCCAGTCCATCGACGGAGCCTTGGCTCATCATACGGGAAAGAGTCAATGGATTAGCTGCGAGGAGTCTCGACTCTATACCCAATATCTGCGATTGCGATACGACGCCATATTGGTTGGCGCCCGAACCGTTATAGCTGATGTTCCATCCCTTCTTTCACGTCACCCCCTGGCAACTCCTGACAAGCAACCCGTCAGGCTTATTTATGACCCAGGCGGAGCTCTTTCCAACTCATTACCCGCCTCCGTAAGTCAAGCTATTTTAGAAAAGACCTTCTGCGCGGGAGCAAAAAGCATTTTGTTAACGACAAATTCCAGAAACCCCTTTACGGAATTAGTCGAAGAAAAAGGCCATTTGGTACGGACACTTGATAGACAGGATCCCTTAAATTGGGATGCCGCCCTTAACCCTCCAGCTCTTCAAAACTTCCTTAAAAAACCCCTTGGCAGCATTCTTGTAGAAGGTGGGCCACGACTGCTAACTCAATTAATTAAGCAGAATCATGCTGTTGGCGGCCATGTCTTTATGGCTCCCCTCTTTTTGGGGGGCTCCCACCGAGTCGGCGAGAACCTTAGCGCAGACCTTAAAGAATCCGCTTTTTTAAACTTGAAACAGTCTTCTATTTTGGGCAGAGATGTTCTTCTCGAGTGGACTCGCCAACTGTAGGAAACTAAGCTCAACCCCAAAAAACCCAAATTTCACAATTATCTCTTATTTTCTGATACTTATCGCACATCCTCCAGGTTCAAATACCCCCGTGGGTTCTGATCCAAGCTGCCTAAATCCTTAAAAAATTCTTTTTTAATGACATCGGCCGGTCTTGTTTGGTATTTCCTCTCCCTGGTTGCACCTCAGGAGGAAATATGTCGACGGTGAAAGTTTATGCAGTAGCTCTGGGCTTAGTTATTTCAAGTTATGGATGTTCCAAAAAATCCAAGCCTAAAGTAGTCCATGGCGAAGAAAAGCCTTTAGCATTTCAGGATGTGACACAGGTGCAAGATGCTGATTTTGACTCAGATCTTGTCATAATCGATAAAGACTGGCTTCTCAATCAAAGTTTTTCTCTTTCTATTTCAGCACATGATGGAAACCTGACTCGGCAAACTTTCAATGCACTTCAAGGGAAATTAGTACGTTTTGAAATTAATGCTGGCCGTCTTTATGTGCTTGAGCGCCCTGAAGGCGTGTCTAACCATTCTCACTACCCTGATTTGATCATCACAAGCTTTCCGATTCAGAAAGTCAATCCAGCAAAGACTAAACTTCAAATAGACTTTTCCTCCCCTGACGACAAAAGATTTGTTAGCAATCTTCTCGGAGAATCCGGAAATTGGGACACCACGTCCATTCGGGCCACTACGCCAGCACTTGCCAAATGCAGCTCTGAAAGTTTAGCTAAATTCAACTGTCTCACCGGAACAACGGATCTTGCCATTCGTTACAATATGCGTGTGGTCAATTCGCAAAAGAGTGGTGAGGAAACGGTTGTCACTTCAAATGGCCACGTTTTCTACCTAGGATTTTCTCCTACCACCGAAGTGGACCCATCATCTTCAACATTGAAGCTAGAAGAGGCTCGGAAGAAAATGTTCTCTTCTGGCGCCGTGGACGATGTGAGCGGGCGTTCCGATATGACTCCCTACTTTTTAACAGATGATATTCTCGGAACTCCTAACGGATCCACGCAAGAACCTTTTCAAGCGGTCAGGCGTTATGACACTTCAAAACCCATAGAATTTGTTCTTTCTGAAGACACTCCTAAATCTATGGTCGATGTTGTAAAATCTGCTGTGAATAGCTACGCACGTGCTTTTGAGGCCATGAGCATTCCAAACGCTGGAATTGTGGCTTATACGGCCGATGAATTTAAAGCCAAGCACCCAGAATTTACGGTTATCGAAGCCGCAGATCCAAGAATTAGTGTTATTGAGTGGAATAACGATGGCACCATTGGCTCTGCATGGGCAACTGCAGCGGCTCATCCGTTTACAGGAATCGTAAAGTCCGCAGACGTTTTTATGACGGGCGCTATGTGGGCTATGGCAGGCTGCCGCTATCAAGTCCTTCAAACGACTATAATTGGGGAAAAAGGTTCAAAACTCTACACATCACCTGAAGTGCTGGAAGCAGCTAATCAAAAATGTGAAAAAATCCTCGCCGATTTAGGCGTCATAAGCCAGAATTCCGGAGCGGCATTAACGGGAGACCGTCGCTCGTCTTCTAACTCACAAAGTCCCTATGAAGCTGTAGATAGCTTAGATTTCAAAGCCTCTCAAAACCTATCAACTGGCGCCGAGAGACCGAAATCAGGAATTGATTGCATTCAGGATATTCAAACGACATTTTCAGACCTTGGTGGCCCCATACCTGAAGGCTTGGCGCAAATCAGCCCTGAACTTGCCGCTAAAAGTATGGTACGCGCTGTAATCATTCACGAACTAGGTCACACTTTCGGCCTAAGACATAACTTTATTGCATCTCAGTCACCGGCGAAGATCCAGACTCCTGTAAAAACTTTAGAGAATACTGACTCCATTATGGACTATGTGCTGTATGGCTTTGAAATTGTTGAGCACGCGAAAGCCCTAGAGACAACCGATGGATATGTAGAAAATCCTGGACTCGGAGTCTATGATTTGATCGCATTGGCGGTCGCCTATAACGGCGATCTTTCAAAAATAACCGTGGATAAGCCGACTCAATTTTGTACCGATGAAGACACGGTCGACCCACTCAGCCAATGCCAGCGCTATGACTTCGGAAAAGAAATCAAACAATCTATTCAATTCAATGTTGCCAAACCTATAAGAAAGCTTCAGCTTTCTGGATTGCCTGAAGATGTTACGAGTTCCTTAGCTCTGATTAAAAACCTAGGCATCGAACAAGGCAAACTTTGGCTGAGCTTCCTAGATTCCTACTCTAGAGCTAGTCAGTCTTTAAATGAGAAGAAACGTCTAGAACTATTACCTGAAATCTTAAACCTAGGATTTGGTCAATCTATTCAGAATACAGAACCCTGGTGGGATGAGTTTAAAAGAATCCACGGGGGTTCCATTCCAAGCCTGTTAGAAAACCTTTCCATAGATGTTTCTAAATTTGAAAATGAAATTGTTCCCTTAAGAAAAGCAGATAGCGACATCGTTATTGGAACGTCTTTAAATGGCTTTATTTCTGCCGCTGAAAGGATACTTGCAAAGCGTCCCACTACTGGGGAAAAGTCACTAGCGGCTGTCGTCCCACGGGGCTTTGCCGTCGCAGAGACGGACCTTAATTTAGATAGAAAATTGGCCACCATTTTTCTAGATAAAATTATGCTCTCAGCAGGAACTCGTGTGGAGTTTAAAAGCGTAACTGGAATGGTTCAGACTCTAGCATTAAAGGAAGACTTCTTTAACCATCCTTACAGCGTTGCTAAAGTAATAGTCGACGGCGTGGAATATCGCTATATGGGGCAAACAAATCTTAAAAATATGGAAGCCAGCGCTAAAGCATTATCACTACTTGCGAATGGCTATTCCTCGTCTCCATCTGCATTGGCACTCAGTGAGCTTGAGGTCCGCCTTCAAAAAATCAGCAATGAACTTAATCGTGGCGATAGAAGTTTTGCACCTCTTATTCGCATGATCAATTTAAGCGAAACTTTTTCCCAGTCGGCAGCTAAGATCTCCCTTTAGGACTTAATTCAGCCACCCTTTAAACATTACCATTTGCAAATATTAGAGCAAGTCAAACCGACTTGCTCTAATTGCTTATTTGTATGTATCTGACAATGCCGCCTTCATCGTTTTTATTTTCTATTTCATCAAACCAGAAAATTTTTTGGTACTCCGACAATTTAGCGGAATAGTTCATGCATTTGAGGGTTTTTCCGATAAGTCGAGCATTACTTGACAGGTACGTAATGAAAAAGCACCTCATCGAAAATCGATATGAATGTCTTCGAAAAATTGGCGAAGGCGGTATGGCTAGTGTCTATGAGGCGCAAGACAGAAAACTGTATCGAAGAGTCGCCGTTAAAATTCTCCACGAACACATGCAAAACAGCAGAGATCTAAGGAAGAGGTTCATTAAAGAGGCTCATTCTGTTTCAAAACTTCGCCATGCAAATATTTTAGAAATCTATGACTTCTCCGGTGAGTCTTCAAAAGAACTTTGGGTTGTCACAGAGTTAATCGATGGCGTAGATTTGTCACGATACCTTAAAGACTTTGAAAATCGCCGTATAAATCCTTATATAGCGACTTGCATCGTTCGGGAAATATCAATCGCTTTACATGAGTCCCATAGCCACGGAATCATTCACCGTGACATTAAACCCTCGAACATCATGATCACCAAGAGCGGCAGAATTAAGCTCATGGACTTTGGAATCGCAAAAGACATGGCAACGGGAGACATGACCCAAACCGGTACTTTTATGGGGTCTCCGAGCTATATGTCTCCCGAACAAATTCGAGGATCCGCTGTAACAAGTTCCTCGGATTTGTATTCCCTTTGTGTTCTCTACTATGAGCTTGTAACAGGAAGTGTCCCTTTCAAGGGCAGTCATGCCGCGGAGATCATCACCAAAATCATCGAAGATGATCCCATGCCGCCTAAAGATATTTGTCCTGAAATTATGCCATCAATTAATGAATTCATCTTAAAAGGTTTAGAGAAGAAACCAAGTTCCAGGTATTTGAATGCTATGGATGTAGAAGAAAAGTTGGAACAGATATTGAAGTCTGCCGGCTTTGGCGACTCTCGCGTTGAAATGGAACAGCTATTTAGGCAACCCAAAGTCTATCAAGAAAAATTGCGGCGTCTAAATGAAAGCGCAATATCTCCATCGGGCGAAAAGACTACCGAGCCTAAGAAGATAGATGCTCCAAAACCCTCAAGTTCAAAGCCATCTGAGACAGTTCCAAATGACAGAGGGCCCTATCCTCTAAAAGTCGAAAGGCCTCATTATAAAAATATACCGAAGGCTACTCCTTCTGCCTATGCTCTCAAGAAGGAATCATCTTCTGGTACAAAGTTTGGCATGATTCTTATGGGAATCTTAATAGCTCTATTGATTCCAATATTGTGGCTCTCCCTAGACAAAATACAGCCTTGGGGAATCAGAGGAATCGTGGACGTTAAAGGGAATAGACCGGTAAAGGAAGGCTCACCAAAACCTAATTCCAACAAGACTTCAACGCCAACTTCAACACCAACTGCAACCAGTGCACCCAAAGTTCCTTCTGAGGACTCACCAAACGAAGACCCTAAGCAAAAAACGAAACCGCAAACGAAGCCAAATACTGGATCTGACTACAGGGAAACCTCACTCTCGCAGAAGCCACCACTTCGCGAGACACCTCCCATCGTTGCGCCGCCTACAAAAATAAAGGTGAAGAAAGTGCCTCGAGCTAAAGCTTTACCCCCTGAATCAAAGCCCACAGACAGCAAAATCAACGAGCCAACAGCAACGGAACCTAGACCTCGCCCTAATCAGACGAATCCACCCAGAGAAACCTTAAATCCACCAGATCAGAGCCTTCCTAAAAAAGGGACTCCGGGCCCTAAAGCCCTTGAAAAAGGCACGTTAAGTATAAGCTCCACAAGCGAAGGACGTCTCTTTTTAAATGGCATAGACTACGGTCTCATATCAGGCCATGAAAAGTCCATCTTGCTTCCAGCAGGAGGGTATGAAGTTAAAGTTGTCAAAGAAGGTTTTAAGTCCGCTCTCGGTATGGCCAAGTTGGAAGGGGGGCGAACGACCAAACTTCTCAGTCTTAAGCTTGAAAAAGAGAAGGAGCCGGCACCTTTGTATAAGCTCACATTAACTACAAGCTCACCCCAAGTTCTCATACAGGTTTCCTCTATACATCTTAGGGAAAGTGTGAATCTTTCAAATTCTAAAAAAACACTGTCGCTTCCTGCTGGAAGCTATGTTGTGAAAGCAGTCTATAAAGGCAAGACGCTTGAGCGAACCATAATCCTTCCAAGCCCCTATGATGCGGATGGATCGATAACCTTTAACGCGGAATTTGAGTAATGAACGTTGCTTTCTTTCATTTCTTAAAACAACGCATCATCCTCTTAGGAATGATAGTCGGGTTGATTTTTACGGAAATGGCAGAAGGAGCCGGCACGGATAGGGCATGGCAAAAATTTAAATCCGGCGATCTCCTTGCCGCTAAGGTGGAGTCGGCAAAGGCACTAAAAGCAGCGACAAGCCCACAACAGAAATCTGAAGCGTTTAAAGTTTCTGGCGTCGTAGCTTACTCCCTCGGAAGTAAAGATGAGGCTAGAAAATATTTCGCCGAAGCAAAGAGGTACAATCCTTCCCAAAGCATCGGCGCAGGCGAAGTATTTGACGCTTCTGTTATTGGTTTTTTTCAATCTATTAAGCCGTCCGGTCAAATAGCTTCCTCGAGCGCAAAGCCTTCTGGTAAGGCGCGCCAAACACCTTCGATTCCCACTCATTTGGCGCCAGCACCAAGCAGAGCGGGCTCCAGGGGAACTTCCCAAATGGCCGCGAAGCCCCTAGGCGCGCCAGCTCAGAATAGTGGGGGACTTCAAAGGCAATCTATTTCCCCACAGAAAAAAGGTACTTTCATTCAAGTTCTCAGCAATGTAAAATCCGCAACTGTTTCCATCGACGGAATCTTAGCAGGTTCGTCCCGAGACCTGATTCAAGTCAAGGCAGGTAAGGTTATGTTTGAAGTTACGGCCGTCGGCTATTTTCCGGCAAAGAGTGTCCTAAATGTTGCCGAGGGAACAACCGCTAAAGCTTCGGTAAATTTGCGTCCTGTCAATCCACCTAAAGCGGCAGCACCAAGTCCACGACCAAAAGCTCATATGTCTCAAAGCAAAATGCCGAAAAACAACTTGTCTTCGACTTCTAAAGGCAAGCAACAGCCCAAGCAGAACGGCCGAAAAGTTGACATTTTGGGCGAGGATCCACCTCTCGCTCAAGGGGCTCGGGACAACCTCGGGACCTCCTACCAACCCGTAGGGACTCTTCCGGTGAGACAGATGAATCCTTCGTCACAATTTCCGTCGTCGCGAAACCAGGCAAGCGCCGCGAGAAGTCCTAATGGATCTCCCGGGGGCTCTCAAAATGCTTCTCCTTCCCCTCAAATGCAACAGCCTTTTATACAGCAACAATATCCTCAGCCCTACCCTCAACAGTATGCACCACAACCCTATGCTCAGCAGTTTCCGACGACATATCCTCAGCAGTACCCGCAACCGTATTCCCAACCCTATGGACCATCGCCCTACATGAACGGCTATCCTCCTCTTGGTGGCCAGCAGTATCCGCCTCCTTCAAGCTATCCAAGCACTCCCATTGTCACAGTGGTTCCCATCTATTCGGGGGCAGGTGCTGCGCCAGCTGCAGCCTACGATCCCTATGCTGCCCCCCCGTCTCCCGCCATAGAGCCAGCGCCCAATCCATTTTCAGATTCGCCTTCGAGTCCCTCCAGCTATAAGAGAACTTTCGATTCATCATCACCCAAAAAGAAGAAGAAAGTGAAGAAAGAGATTCCCTTTGGCCTCTCCTTGCTTCCCTTCGGTGTCCCGCAATTTGCAGGAAACAAGCCTCTTCTAGGCACCCTATTTGCTGCTGGTCAAGGCGGCGCACTTTATATGTGGTATAAATCTAATTCCGACGCTGATAACGCAGCGAAGAGTGGACAAGCTGAGATTACAAGACGGGAAGCTGACGGAGCAGGTCAAACCAACCCAGAAGCCTATCAGGCCGATACAGAAGCTTACCGAGCAACCGTCAAGAAATTTGTGGATGATGCCCGACTCAAAAGCTACATTGGATTAGGGGGATTTGGGGCTTTGTGGGTGCTTAGCTTCGCAGAAAGTCTTGTATACGGCCCCGCAACTTCGGCAGCATTGGAACCCATGAATCAAACGGAAAATATCGCTTCTCTGAAAGATGTGGAAAGCACCCATTACTGGCAGATTCTTCCCTATGAAAAAGGTCTCTCGTTAGGGGTCTCATGGAATTTTTAACCGCTGAACACGCTTGCAAACATTGGGGAGTTGCCATAACTGGTGGAATCGGGGCTGGCAAGTCAACATTGATTCAACTCCTCGAAGAGCTTGGCTATACAGTAGTTCAAGCCGATCAATTGTCACGCCTTATTTTTGTCAAAAGCCATCGGGGCTACCAGAAAATCATAGAAGCTTTTGGTCCCGGCATTTTGGATGAAAACAGGGAGATTGATCGCAAAAAACTTAAGGACTTAACGTTTGCTGACGGGGAGAAAAAAAAACGCCTCGAGTCCATAACCCAGCCATTGATCGTAGCAGAACTGGCTCGAGCGCTCGAAGAAACAGGCATCCTCCATCAACCTCGGTTTTGGTTCTATGAAGCGCCTGTAATTATAGAGGCTCATCGCCAAAATCAATTCCTAGCCACTTGGCTGATAGTCTGTCCGACATTCATGAGGTACCAACGCATCAAATTGAGAGACGGCATGAACGATCAGAGGGCTAAGCTGAGCCTAAATGCTCAGCTTTCTGATGCGGAAAAGCAAAAGCATGCGGATTTAGTAATCAGTACCGCAGGGCCCCTGGAGCTCTGCCGCTACCGAATCGTTCACGCCTTGAATGCCTTGTCATGTATGAAGTTCGCCCCTCCAAGTTAGACTTAACAGTTTGAACTTGCAGCAAAAACAATACTTGGATATAAAGCTGTGTGGTCATCATAGGTCGTAAGTTCCGTTCTGGTTTCAAGCTTTTAAGCTCATCAACTAGGCCGGGACATGGGCTTATTTTTGTAATCACTGGTGTTCCCAACTTTAATACCAGATTAGGAGAAAAAGATGTCAGTTTCAGGTCGTGCAGAACCGCGTTTTAGAGCTCTTTCCTCAGCAAATGAAAGAGGGATCAGAACCTTTACCCGCCCCATGGACGGAAATGGAGTCGCAACTCGAGTATCAGAATACTTTGGCTGCAATGTGTTCGGCTTTCAGCAAATGAAAAAAGCCCTTCCTACGGAAGACGTAAAACTTTTGCAAGAGTACGCCGTATCAGGTTCTAAACTTACTTTAGAAACCGCCAATAAAGTCGCCTTGGCTGTTAAAGAGTGGGCTATAAGCCGCGGAGCATCTCACTTTACCCATTGGTTTCAGCCTCAAACAGGTTCTACAGCCGAAAAACATGACTCCTTCTTTTCTTTTGATAAAGATGGTTCCGCGATTGAAATTTTCAACGGAAAACTTCTCATTCAGCAAGAGCCGGACGCCTCTTCATTTCCAAGTGGTGGACGAAGAGCGACCTTCGAAGCTCGCGGCTATACCATTTGGGACGCTTCCTCTCCCATGTTTCTTGTAGAAACAACCAATGGAGTTACCTTATGCATTCCATCGCTTTTTGTGAGTTACTCCGGTGAAGCCCTTGATAAGAAAACTCCCCTTTTGCGCTCCATTCATGCGCTCAATGAGCAGGCGAAAGATGCTTTAAAGTTAATTGGTGATAAAACGGACTATGTAACGGTCACGTGTGGACCTGAGCAAGAATATTTTCTCGTGGACGAATCCCTTTGGGCCCTGCGCCCAGACCTCGTCCAATGCGGTCGAGCCCTTATTGGCGCTCATCCCCCCAAAGGACAGCAGCTTGAAGACCATTATTTTGGCTCCATCAAACCTAGAATCCTTAATTTCATGATGGAAGTTGAGCACGAATGTTATAAGTTGGGGGTCCCCCTCAAGACCAGACATAATGAAGTTGCTCCTGCACAATACGAATGTGCTCCCATTTTTGAATTTGCAAACCTAGCCTCAGATCACAATCAAATCGTGATGGAAGTGATTAAAAATGTAGCGAAAAGACACCGGCTCCAAGCTCTTTTCCATGAAAAGCCTTTTGATGGTGTCAACGGCTCAGGAAAGCACGTCAATTGGTCGCTTGCTACAGCTGAAGGCGTCAACCTTTTAAATCCAGGTGACAAACCTCACGAAAACATCCGATTTCTGTACTTTTTAGCCGCAACTCTAAAAGCAGTCCATGATAATGCAGAACTATTAAGAGCTTCCGTAGCACCTGCTGGAAATGAGTTCCGCATGGGTGCCAATGAAGCCCCCCCTGCTATCATTTCCGCATTTTTAGGCGACGCGCTTTCTGAAGTAGTCGAAAAAATTGCCTCTAATTCGACGGGAAATCTATCTGATCGAGCAAAAACGATCGATATGGACTTGGCAAAAGTGCCTGAAATCGCCAAAGACAATACAGACCGTAACCGCACCTCGCCGTTCGCCTTTACTGGAAATAAGTTTGAGTTCAGGGCTTGCGGCGCCAGCCAATCCGTAAGCGATCCGACCTATTTTCTAAATACCGCCGTAGCCGAATCCCTTCGCCAAATGAATGAACGACTTCGCTCGCTTTCTGCAAAGCCGGATCACAAAACGGTTCTTGCCGTAATTGCCGAGACCTTTAAAAGCTCGAAAGCCATTCAATTTGACGGGGACGGATATTCTAAAGAATGGCATCAAGAAGCAGAAAAGAGGGGCCTCGCCCATAACCGAACAACCCCCGCTGCCTTAGCCGCACTTTTAAAGCCAAGTGTCATGAAAATGTTTGCTGATCATAAGGTTATGACTGAAGGCGAAACAGAAGCACGCTACAACGTGTTTATTGAGCGCTATAATAAGATTCGTCTCATTGAGCTCGAAACCATGAATGAGCTTCTATTAAGTCAAGTTTACCCAGCAGCAATCGAACAGCAAATTCTACTTTCCACTGCCCTTAAGTCTGCAAAAGAAATCACGGGAAGCTATCCCTCTGTTCAACTGGAATCCTATAAAACATTGGTTTCAAAGACAGATAGACTCTTGGTTGAGATTTCGGCTTTAGGCAAAGTTATGGAAGTCGCTAAAGGCACCCACGATGAGTCCAAGGCTGCTACATTCCTTGCAGACAAGGCCGTTCCAGCTATGGCTCAAGCGAGAGCTCTAGCAAGTGAACTTGAAGAGTGCATTGATGATGCTCTTTGGCCTCTCCCCAAGTATCGTGAGCTCCTGCACATCAGCTAATCGATCTTACTGTTTTTTTTTGAACACAATGCAGAGGTTTTCCTCTGCATTGTGTGTTTGATCTTAGTCTGCAATGCTCATTTGGTAGCAAATCTATTTTAAATCCATTTTTTATTGGAAATATTGTATAATTCAAGGCATCTGCAATTAAGGATATTTATGACTCGCGCCGATGCTATACCTCCTTCACAGGATGAAATTGTACTCACTCCCTATCAAAAAGGCGTCATTGCAATTTTGATATTTTTGCAATTTACTGTGGTATTAGATTTTATGGTTTTATCTCCGGTCGGCGCCATTTTAATGCCGGCTCTTCATATAGACACCTCTCAATTTGGTCTCGTGGTGTCCTCCTACGCATTCGCCGCGGCGGCTTCTGGCATTTTAGCTGCAGGCTTTACCGATAAGTTTGATAGAAAAAAGATACTTCTCTTTTTTTACATCGGCTTTACTTTAAGTACATTATTTTGCGCACTTTCCACAAGCTATGCCTATCTCGTTACGGCTAGGATTCTAACAGGAATATTTGGTGGAGTGATCAGCTCCGTAGTACTGTCCATTAGCACGGATTTATTTCCCGTTCAAAAACGCGGCCAGGTGATTGGTTATGTTCAAACAGCCTTTGCTTCTAGTCAAGTTTTTGGCGTTCCTTTAGGTCTTACCTTAGCCAATCATTTTGGCTGGCATGCTCCCTTTGTTTTGATTGTAGGAATTGCGGCTCTAGTAGGAATTTTCATTTTTTTATATCTTAAGCCCATCGATGAGCATTTGAAATTGCAAAAAGACAACAATGCATTTCACCACCTTTTAGCGACCATACGCAATCCGGTTCACTTGAAAGGATTTTCTGCGGTAGCCCTGTTGGCCCTCGGGGGCTACATGATCATGCCATTTTCAAGTGCTTTTATTGTCAATAACGTCGGAATCAGTCTAGAACGTTTGCCACTTGTTTATTTAGCTACCGGAACTGCGGCGATGATTTCAGGTCCACTTTTAGGAAAGTGGTCAGACAAAATTGGTAAAATCAAATTGAATCAGATAGGCACGGTCATCACAATTACGATGGTACTGGTGTTCACCCATCTTTCCAAAGTGCCCATTTATGTCTTGATGGTTACTAATGGACTGTTATTTGTGGGAATCACGGCGCGGATTATCGCTTCTCAAGCCATAAATTCCGCAGTTCCAGCCCCTGATTCCAGGGGGGCTTACATGGCTATAAGCTCATCTATGCAGCAAATATCTGGCGGTATCGGGGCCGCTTTTTCCGGTTTAATCGTCACGATTCAAGCTGACGGTTCCATCAAAGGCTTTGATAGGGTTGGATATGTGGTGGCCGTTTCTGCCATTATTACGACAGTTATGCTAACCCGTATGGCTAAAAACCTAACAAACTTCTCGAATATCCGTAGATAGAGAAACCACTTGGGCCCGTTTAAGCTTTTTTAACAAATTCCGATTTGAGCTGCATTTGCCCAATGCCGTCAAGCTTACAATCAATATTATGATCCCCTTGGATCAGTTTTATATTTTTAGCTTTGGTGCCAACTTTAACGACCAATGAAGAGCCTTTAACTTTAAGGTCTTTAATAACTGTAATAGAATCACCCGGATTCAAAACGGCTCCATAGGCATCTTTAACGACGAAGGAATCTTCTGAATCAGGGACCGCCGAACCTGCTGCTAATTTAGGCCACTCGTGGGAACATTCCGGACAAATCATAAATTCGCCATCTTCGTATCCCAGCGTGGAATGACATTTGGGGCATTCAACAACCATCTAAAAATCTCCTGTTAGCCGACAAGGCAAGATCACTTCAAAAACAAGTAAGGACCCAGATATGAGTCCCAATACCCGCAAGGGACTCTTACGATCCAGGCATGTCATCCGATAAAAACCAATCCTAGGCCAAAAACATGAAAAATTCGAGTAAACTCTTTAGAAAGATCCAGACGGATGGGAAAAAAAACGCTATCCTGAGAGGATCCATCATCTTTGAGTAGAAACTTCTATTTTCTTGGCAGCAATGAACTTAGGAATGGAGTTGGGAGCTAGTAATATCCTCAAGACTTCCAAGGATGGATATAATTTTGATTTGCAGTGGGAGCAATTATGGCGAATGGGCATCGGGGATCAAAAAAAGATAGAGCAGCGGCGCCCAGCGGAAAGAAATCCTCGATGATTGGTCATCACCCCACCCCCTCTGGGCATTCCAAATCTCAAAGAAAGTCTCCTAATGATGAGCCCCTACCTTCTCGCAAGTCGCCAAGAGTTGAGCAGCAAGATCGGGAAAAATCTAAATCTGAAAATAAAAACACTTTTCAGAGACAAAAATCCTATCCAAGATCTGCCGGCAAAGAGCAAGCAGATCCTGAATTAGAGCAACATAGCCACGACTCCTCATTTATGAAGGCTGCTGTTTCCGCCACACACCGCGCTTTGCAGGATTGGAAAGGGAAGGCCTTGGAAATTGCGGCAACGCCTTACGTCCCCCCTAAAAACCCCTTTGATGAACTTGACAACTGGCAACGGGAAGCTGTCGATATCCTTTTGGAGGGCGGCAACGTCGTCGTCGATGCGCCTACTACTGCAGGAAAAACGCGTGTCGTCGAAGCTTTTTTTGCTTACAATATCGCAAGCGGGAATTTTAGAGCTTGCTATACGTGTCCTGTAAAGTCGTTGTCTAATGACAAACTGAGGGAATTTAGGGCGATTTTTGGCGAATCCAATGTGGGCATTTCTACGGGTGACGTAAAAGACAATTTAGATGCCCCCATTGTCGTCGCGACGTTGGAATCATACCGAAATTCTCTTCTTGGCATTGAACCCGATTTAGGAAGAAGTCTCGTCATATTTGATGAGTATCATTATATAAGCGACTCAAGTCGCGGCAGCGCCTGGGAAGAGGCGATTATCTTGACACCACAAAACTGCCAAGTTCTCTTACTATCGGCTTCACTTTCAAATGCAAATGAGTTTGGCGCCTGGATAGGAAAGTTACAAGACCGCCCCACAAAACTCATTCAAGTGGAGCATCGCCCCGTTCCTTTAACTGACCTTGTTTGGTACGGCGGTCATTGGATACTAGCATCTGAGCTCCCTTCAGAGGTAATCTCCTCAGGACCCCCACCTAAAAACGCGAAGCCACTCAAGCAAGAAAAGATTGCCGAACGTCTCAAAGAGTTGGTTACCTTGGAGTTAATCCCTTGTATGGTTTATGCGGGAAGGCGACTGGCTTGCGAAGAAATGGCGAAAAAAATCTGCGATGAAAGCGGCTTTTTAGAAGCAGACCATGCCCAAAAAATCGCCCTAAAGCTCCAAAAGTTCCAAGAGGATTATAAATCCCTAAACTACATGGATCAAACCCTGAGAAAGATGATTCAAAGTTATGGGGTTGCCTATCACCACTCGGGGCTTCAACCCCCGGTGAGAGTTGCTGTTGAAGGCCTGGTCAAAGAAGGCCTTCTGAGATACTGCACGGCGACCATGGGCCTTTCCCTTGGAATCAATTTTTCTGTACGCTCAGCCTTAATTTCAGATTTTGATCGACCGGGCGAAGCTGGTTTTACGTCCTACGCGTCTTCAGAAGTCCTTCAGATGCTCGGAAGAGCTGGGCGTCGGGGAAAAGATGCAGTGGGCTATTCCTTATGGCCAGATGTGATGAGTTACCGAAAATTGGGCCAGCCCAAACGCGAGAGAATTGAGTCGAGACTTAAAAATGACCCTGCGACGTTTTTAGGCCTCATCGGTCGAGGATACTCCATAAAAGGGATTGAGGCATTTTACCGAAAGAGTTTTTTAAGATTCGGCGATTCCAGCGTGGATTTATCCCTAGTCACTAAAGATATCCTCGTCAAAAAGCTTGGGGTTCCAACCCCGTGCTCCTCTCCCATGCACGCCATTGCGGAATGGCAGTTTAAATTACCCTCTCCTTGTGACGACTGCAGTTTAAAACCCTCGTGCCACAGCTATCTCAAAGCTAGAATGACTTCGGACTTAGCCAGCTTGCATTTGCATCTGCATCGCATAGGTGCACTTGATGGTGAAGAAAAGCTGACTCCTTTTGGAAATATCGCTCGTTTTTTCCCTCACAATGGCGGTCTTTATCTCACCAGGTGTTTAGTGGATGGGGAATTTACGGAAAATAATCTCGCAGAATTTGCAGAATTAGCCGCGGGCATGTGCCTTGCGAGGTTTAAGGAAATACCTGTACCTAGAAATTATCGTTACCCGAAGGACGCTAAAAAAGTCGAAAAGAGCCTTGAAGAGCTTTACCCCATGGATTTATTTCCAGACGTCTATGACCCAGCTCACCCAAGACGACCCTACCCTGCCATTCGCGAGTTTAATCCATCTGCAGGATATATCATTCGGGAATGGATCCGAGGAACAGATTGGAATACTTTGGTATTGCAGTGCACTTCCGAATATTTTGGAGCGGGAGATATTTCTGCAATTATATTTAGAGTCGCAAGTTACTTGCAATCTTTAGCCCAAGCCGATTTAGGGACGATGAGTGATCTAGCAGCGGACCTTAGAAAGGACTTACTACGACACCCCCTAGATTACACAATTTGAAAAAACTTCCTATTTCAGGATCTTTCATGCCCCTGAAATAGGAACCTACTGCCTAAATGCAAACGAGCCATTGCTTGGCTTTAGCCCTGTTAAGGACGAAGGGTCTTACAAAAATACCCTTCGATTCCTAAAGGGACATTTCTTAAAGGGACCCAGGTTTGACAGTGCTTCTCTGCCCCTACATAAGGAGTGACCTTCTGCTCTGGATCATACGAGCATACATATCCCTCGGCTCGCACCGAACCTACGCTTTCAATCTGCAGCCAGTCTTTACAAACTTCTGGTCCGCACAGATTGTTTTCTGGCTTGATTTTACAGAAATATCCATCCACACCTGCCTCTTCACTGAAAACGCTCTCCCAACTTTGGCTGCCAATTAAATAACTATCGGAAACTGGCTTTTCCGTTAAATTTCTAAACTCGCATTCCTCTTCTAAAACCTTATCTTTAAAAAGCCTAATGGCGGAAATAGAGGCATCTTCTGCATACTCCATTTCAAAGCGCAGCCCAAAACCAATTTTGGCTTCTGGCTCGAGAAACACAATCCGGTTTCCCTCATCTTTTAAAGCTTTTTGGCTAAGATCCTGCTTAAACACCTGTCCCGAACTAAAAGAAGCCTCTAGATTGTGTCTTACAGGCGGTGATGCCACAGTATTTACAATTATGAATGAGCACGTTTTCTCACTTTCTGGATCTAAACCGGAGGCTTTTGAAACATTTCTTTTGATGATTCGAGACTTAATGTCTTCTGTCGAGTTTTGCTCAACCACCTTGATCGCAAGTTCTCCATTATTTGAGCTTGTCTTTCTGGTGGTACAAGAGAATAAAATGATTCCTAACAAACTTATTATAAATTTCATTACCACCTCCATTTATAAGACATCTCGATATTAAAGCGCTACTTTACGAAGGGGGTCTCATTTAAAAAAGCAGTCCTAGCAAGTTAATGGATGGGGCCAGGGCACAGATAAGTGTGGGAAAACATATTAAGACATATTGGTAAGGCTTCTTCACGGCTCTAAACCACTCCCAGCGAAGATTAAATGATCCTATTTAGGTTGCTATAGTGGACCATAGGTCTTTTGGCGAGAAGAATCTTCCCACATGCGACATCTGTAATATATTACCATATAGTCCTGCGATACTTATGACTCTCTCTCAAATAAAACTTTGTGCTTTTCTATGAAGAGGTTAAAATTGTGTATAACTTTCTTTATTCATTTTGGAGTTTTAGATGCTTAAGTGGATTTCTATCATTTGTGTGGGCGCATATTTAGGCGGTTGTAAACAGAATCGTGAAGATTCAAATTCAGAGACTTTAACGGCCTCCTCCATAAGTCACACTTCTCTTTTAAGAGAAGGCGATGAAATGCAATGTTCTATTGGGGAAGTGGGCGCAGAAAATGTCAAGCGCTGTGAAGATATCGCCAATAATTTTGCTCGAGCTAGCGAGTTAAGAAGCATCAATTTTCAAATCGCATGCGGACCTGATTTGTTTGATATTCAAATAGAAGGCGGCAGGAAGGGCACAAGAAGCTATGAATCCGTAGAAAAGTGGCAAAAAGATGTATTGGTACAAGCAGCAAAGCGCAATGGCCATAAGTGCCTGGTTAAATTGGCGAACTAGATTCTCATTCACTACAGTTGCAAGTAACGCCTAGAACTAGAATGGACCCCAAAACTCCGGCAAATGTTTTCTTTCAAAGAATTTCATTACTTGTCGTGAGTTCTGGCCATGAAAAATGAGATCGCATAAATCCCTATTTTTGCCCCTAAGCGAACTAAGTACGGTTCCTTAGCGGGCAAAAACCTTGAACTTCTTCACTCTTTCCTAGAGACAAATTTACCACGCTCCTCTGGCCACCTGAGAGCCTCTATGGCCACCTGAGAGCCTCTATGGCCAAGCTCTAGCATGTAGAGAGCTAAACCATTTCCATCGTCCATTCCTTTGAAAGAGAGCAAATCAGCAGATAAAGTTGTGACGCTTGCTGAAAGCGAGGATCTTGCATTCGAGCTCTGTCCGATCCGAAAAAATGCCGAACCAATTTTCTAGCTATGATTTTAGAGTCTCTAGAATTCCCTTAAGAACAGGCTCAGAGAACGAGCTCAGAGAACGAGCTCAGAGAACGAGCTCAGAGAACGAACTCAGAGAATGGCGCAAGGATCATAAACCTATGTAAGTGGAAAAAACTCAAAAAGCTGGGTTTTCTAGTGACAATCCACCTCGCCGTAACTCCTCAGAAGTTTGAGAAGAAAGCCCCCAAAATAGGCAATATTACCCACCCGCTCATGGCTTAAGAGCCCTCCAAACCCATGCTACCTTAAACTTTTAGGACCATCTGCCGAAGGGATATACATAGGTGAAAGACCTAGAACAGAGAGGCAAAAATGGTAAAGATTATTGGAATTCTCCTTGTGAGCCTAACTGCTGCCGTTACCTATGGGTCTGAGTTTGAATACAATCGCTACAGGTCTCCTGCTGCCCTTGGGCGCGGCGACACAGGCATCGCTTCCTCGCGAGATGAAGATGCCCCTTTTTACAATCCAGCCCTTATTGGATTTGGAACGGGAATTTATAAGAAGCTTATATTGGGCTCCATCGGACTAGATCTATCCATGGCCACCAGGGATGCTATTAGGGAAATTTCTCTCCAAGAATCTGACTCAATAGATACACTTCGCAAATCTATTGGCGTTCCCCAGCATATAGGAGCCCATGTCCTTGGCCCAAGTTTGATTTTAAGGCGAGCCGCCATATCCACTTATTTAACTTCTTCAAACCAAGCCATGATTTTTAAATCTGCTAGTTCTAGGGGGCTTGAATCCGTCGCCATTGACTCCGTTACGTCTGCTGGGCTCGCCTTTACGGTTGCTCAAGACTTTGCAAAAGATCACAGCGTCGGCATGACCGCTCGCTATGAAACCAAAAATCAGGTGGATGTGGAAGTCAACGCCACTGACGGTGAAAACTTGAAAGGCCTTAGTGGCGATGATGCGGGGCGCTATGTTATGGCGGGCCGTGGTATCCCCATTGATCTTGGCTATGCCTTTAAACTCGGTGACAAAATGAATACCTCCCTGGGGCTGACCGTAAAGGATGCTTTGGCCACGGCCTATATCCCCAGTAAAGCAACCACCCTGAAAAAAGAAGATCGCGCCTTGAAAGATGGAAAGCGTACGATAAATGCCGGTTTTGCCTTTGAGCCTGGCACAAAAGATTCGAAAATGAGAGTTCTGGGCGATTGGCTTGATATCACCAATGCTTATGGATCCCCCACTTTTAAGAGAGTGCATTTAGGCAGTGAGATCTCACTTAAAGACTTTATTGGATTTTCTGCAGGACTCAATCAAGGATATCCCACTTTTGGGATTTTTGCGGACATTAGGATTTTAAGAATGGATTTTGGTCGGTACACAGAAGAAGTGGGATCAAAGGTGGGCGAGCGACCGGATACAAGATTCTTTTTGCGTCTATCAGCCGGATTTTAGGGGGAGTATAACTCATGAAAAAAAATCTTCGAAAACTCTCGGTTCTATTACTCTTAAGCGCTTGTGGGAGCCAAAGCAGCGTATTTAACCTTTTCCCTCAAAAGCTCGATCCTGCAGACCGAGCCGCAAAATATCTCGAAGAGGGGCAGCCAGAAAAAGCTAAGTCTCTCATGCTGAACGAGCTTGGCCCTGACTTTTCGAACACTTACAACGCACTGGATGCCGCCTCAATCACAGGCGCTTCAGATGCCCTTGCTCCCTTTGTCACCACTGCTAAGCAAGCAACTTTTGCGTCTCTTCTGGCTTCTGCAGAGGCTCAAGCTTCCGGACTAGACCCTATCGAGCTCATGCTCAAGTCAAAATCACTCTCAGATTCCTCTGGGCAGTCCAGCAATATTTTTATCGCCATGTGGCCCATTTTACCAGCGGCCAACGCAGCCTCCGTGCTTTCTGCTCAGAAGGCAACTGCAGCCTTAGTCGCCATGTCAAGCTTCTACATTAGAGAAGACACTCTAAAACTTACTCTCTTTCAACTGGCAGCGACCTCTCTATCTCTAAAAGTCGCCGACACAAACGGCAATAACATACTAGACGCCTCTGAAATTGCCTCCCTAGACCTCGCTACGGCGACACTCATTCTTTCCCAAATAGTATCTGCTGCTCAAGCTGCTGCCTCGATTACTGCTCAATCCGAAACCAATGAAGCCAAGGTTGCCTCAAAGATATCAAGTGTTGCTACGGCCCTTTCTCAGAGCTCAGGTAGCGACGACCAGCAGAAGGTCCAAAGTTGGCTTGGCACGCTAGGAAACTAGCTCCCTGGAGCAGCCATTACTGCTCCAGATACCGCTCTCCGCAAAACAACCAGCATTGAAGCACCCACCGGAGATCCCTCTGCTTCCCTCGAGTTATGGAATCAAGTCTGACCTTTAATGCCAAAACTTTGAGTTTCAAATGGAAGTCACCGAAGACCCGGCAATGAGACTTATTATCAACAAGACTTTTTTTACGGGCCACTCGCCCTTTTCTTGCAATAAATCCTAAAAACAACTCCCCAATACGGCAATAAAGCAGGCAAAATGATTGAGAGCGGCCCCGAGATCAGCTACAATATTAGCAATCAGATCTTTGATTAGGAGAACTCATGCTTACTAGACGTCAATTGATACTAAGAACCGCTCTTGCTGCTCCTCTGCTAACTGTAGCTAACTCTCTATTTGCCCAAGGAGCTGCTAAGCTCGTTGCAGAAACAGATCCTGTTGCTCAGGCTTTAAAATACAATCGAGATGCCACTAAAGCTCCAAGAGCTGATAAGCCAGGCACTCCTGCCAAAGACCAGCATTGCGGCAACTGCGCCCTTTACACAAAAGTAGGTAAAGTTGAAGGAAAAGAAGCAGGCAAATGCTCCATGATTACTGGCGGCTTGGTCACATCCGCAGGATGGTGTACAGGCTGGGCGAAAAAAGCTTAATCCATATCCTCTCATCATGAGGCCCGTGGATTTCTTTTTCGTTTTTAAAAGTACTTTTTTAATAAGAGATGTTCTGCCCTAAAAAGCAGAACTTCTTTTTTTGCTTTTCTGTGGGATTGGAGCCCTTTTTTCCAAGAAAAAGGACATGCAAGTCAAAAAGTTAGATCTCATTTTAGTCATTAGATTTTTTGGGCTTACCAATACCCTTGCGGGGTACTGGTAAGCCCAAAGAGTTTTACAAATTGAGAGCGGTCTTTTTCCTGGGTTTCTTAACCAACAGATTTAAAGATCATGCCTATGGGACTCGCACCTTGAATCTCACCTTAACCAAGCCTAAATTCAGATGGCATTATGCTGCCTTACCAGATTTCTTCAATGCGTTACGATCTTTTGGTACAGATAGAGTAACTACCGCACCCTTGCCTTTTTCCGATGTGATTTCTAATAATCCATCTGCATCTTTAACAGAGGCTTCTATAGCATTCATTCCCACACCACGTCCTGAAATATCAGAAACGTGATCGGCTGTTGAAAGTCCCGCTAAGAAAATGAGACGACATTTTTCATTTTCACTCATCTTCAGGACATCCCGCTCTGTAATCAGGCCATTATTCAAAGCTTTTGCCACAACCGCTTGGACATTAATTCCTTTTCCATCGTCACGAATGACGACCTTCCAATGGGAGGAGGTATCTAAGCAGGAAATAGAAATCGTCCCTTCTTCTGGCTTACCATGACGCTCATGGGGGAATTCAATGCCATGGTCAATGGAGTTACGAACCAAGTGAACTAACGACTGAATGATGGGACGCATGATTTCTGGATCCATGCGAACCTCGCCTCCCTCCAATCGAATCTTACAGCTTTTGCCCAGGCGAGTCGCCAACCGTTCGCCATACTCAGGCAAGGCCCCAACTAAAGTTCGAGCTGGTTTGTATTGAACCGAATTCGCCCACTGTGCAAGTTCTTCCGTCGCCAAATGATCCGCACCTAGAGATATCTGAACTCGTTCGACAATAGAGTCAAGATCGGTCCGGCTTACAGCATAAAGATCACGAGAGTCATCTCTCCAAGAAACACCAAGAACGTCGAAATTGTGATCTAAAAACCCGACAAAAAAAGCTTCAATTCGGTCAATATCGGGAAGAGAAATATCCTTTATATCTTCAATATCGTGAATCAGTTTTGCAATGTCCACCAAATCAAATGCGGCAGAATTCCCTTTGAGGGTATGAAGCTCTGCGCGAAGCTTGCCGTCGTCCTGTGAAGCAATAGCTTGTCTTGATTGCTCTAGACGACGTCTGGTGTCTTCGAGGAAATCCTTAAAGGAATCGACTTCCTTAAGAAGCCTTACCAAGACCTTATGGCGCTCATTTTCTTTTTCAACTTTTTCCAAGTTAGTGCTATCCACAATCGTAAATAAGATAGATGACACTTCGTGATGCGGTCCTCTTACTAATGTCGCGATAAGCGAAAGGATTTTCTCGCCAATTTGAACTCGATGAGGAATCTGGTGCAGGGTCATTTCCTCTGGAAGAAAGTCATCAAAGGCTTGCTTTAAAAATTCTTGAACGAGATTTGCATTTCTCGTATGACCAAGGCCTACCGCATTTACAAACGGCATTCCAGCATTTAAATGAGAACCTAGCAGATCAACGCAGCTATGGCTATAGCCTTCCTGAACATTGAGAGACTTATCTACGAGTAAGAATCCAAACTTAACATTATCAAGAATGGTTTTGATCGTAGCCGTTCTTTCAGCGACGATACCCTCTAGATTTTGATTGATCCCCTTCAACTCTTCATTTTTGGCTTCGATATCGGCGTTAAGGGTCTGAATGTGACTCGTCATCCCATCGAACGAGCGAGCAAGTTCGCCGATTTCGTCTCTGCTTGACATTTTCACTCTGGCATGGAGATCGCCATCAGAAATCCTCTTCGTTACGGTCATGAAATGCCTTACCCTCATGACAATACTTCTTACCATAAAGAAGGCTAGAAGCGAAGAAATGGCTAGGAAGGCTGCTGCTCCCCACAAGTTCTGCTGAATCTGCGCTCGAAAAGTTGCCGTTCTAACCTGAAGAAGTTTGTCTAACTCATTAAATGCCATATCGTGGAACTTATATGTCGACTCCATAGCGGCTGTATGAACTACCCTGAAATTGCGAATATCAAAAGATCGAAAGTCTTTGATAGCAGAAAATTGTTTTACTAGTGCAACTACAGGTTCAATGGCGGCTGTATTTGTTTTCATTCCCTCAGCAAGATTCTTTTGCAGGGATTCGCTCACACCGTAAAAGTTTTGATCTTCATTGAGTGAGGTCTGGGAACTGGCATTGATTCGGTCCAAATCAACTTCTTTGAGGTATGCTGAAAAGACACTGGCTTGGATTCGTTCGTCTTGGCTCATGCTGCCTTGTTTATACATTCGTTCGACAAACGAAGCGATATTTTGAAGGCGATCTTGAATGGAAGGAAGAGCCAGAAGTGTTACATCCATAAGGTAATAGCTGTCGAGATCCGGGTCAAGGATCAGATTTGAGGTATCCCCAGCATGTACGATCATGGTCTTAATATGATTAATAATTTCTAAATGAGCTTTATCAGATTCTTCAAGAGAGTGACCTTCCTTATCAGCTTTGAGATTTTCCCATTTTTCTGCTAGTTTATCTCCCGTGAATTCTTCACGCTTTCTTTTACCCAAGCCTTCTGATGTAAATTGTAAATCTTCGCCTACTAGGTCCAATGATTTCGCTATGTTTTTCAACTCTTTATCACCTGCGTTCTCAATGGCAGTTATTTTGCCTTCAAGATTAGTTTCCCCTTGCAGAATGCGTTGCGATATCCAACGATGGTAGGACGCCTGACGAAGCATGTTTTCCAATGGGCGTTGAAGACTGTTTCCTTTGATTTCCCAAGTCGCAAAATCTATATCTTTTTTTCTTGCGTCGACCACAGAATATAGCAA
This sequence comes from Pseudomonadota bacterium, assembly GCA_037142195.1. GTDB lineage: Bacteria > Bdellovibrionota_B > Oligoflexia > Oligoflexales > CAIMVM01 > CAIMVM01. The sequence continues at coordinate 1,350 of JBAXBA010000008.1, read as the reverse complement.
ATAAGCGATCGGCATGGAAAACAAAAGACACACAGCGAGTAGCTTTAAGCTAATGCGATTGAAGTTAAAATTTTTCAACTTTATTTCCCCTTTATACTAAATCAAATGAAACGAAGCCACACTAGAACAGTATGGAATCGCCCTCAGCTGCAGATGCATCAGACTGTTTATCTAAGTCGATTTCTTTTATGATGAGATTCTTATCCATCACGGCCTGAAAGAAAACATCAAGCGGCCCATGTTCACCTGCAAACGTCAACTTAAGCAGAATCCCTTCTTTGGGCTCTGAAAGCTGCATGGTTTTACCGCTTACCGTTGTAGGGGTGCCCATATCAAACTTCACGTCATTGGCGGAAAGAATATTCTTTACCCTTCCCAGGAGCTGATTAGAAATCTCGCCACTCCAATCAGCAATCTCATCGGGACCTACGGGCATGCCCATTTGGTGGTTGGGATGAGTCTTATCCAAGAAATCAGACTCACAAATTGCGACTAGCGATCCCTTAAAGAAGCTACTGCTAAATCCAATGACCGAAGCAAAATGAACATCTACTGCCTCCCTACGCACTTCAGGAGAATCTAGGAATTTATAGCTAGAAGTTCCAGTGGATTCGATAAAACCCTCAATGGAATGCTTAATAACTTTGATTAAAATATTTTTATTTTGATCAGACATGAACTCTCCACGATCCTTAAAGTTTAATTAGTCTAGCCAGCAAGCTTGGTTGCAGCTGCAACAAGCTGCTCTGGTTTAAACGGCTTGACAAGCCAGCCTTTAGCACCAGCTGCCTTGGCGCGCTCGATCAGTTCAGGAGTGCCCTCTGTTGTAAGCATAATGATATTGATATGGGTATATGAACCTGCAACTTTAATGGCTTCTATCATTTCAAGGCCATTCATATTGGGCATGTTCACATCACTGATAATGAGTGCAACATCCGTATTGGCTTTCAGTTTTTCAATGCCGTCCTTGCCATCTTCAGCCTCAACGACCTCGAATCCACCCTTTCCCAAAGTAAAGCTAACTTGCTGGCGAATTGTCTTGGAATCATCCACAATTAAAATCTTCTTTCCCATGATAGATCCTTTCCATTGAAACCGGTTAAGTGTACAAAAAGGCGTTAGTCAATTTGTGAAATCGATCATCGGAGGCACCCTCTTCAAACTGAAATTTTTTTTATAAGTTGCAGTTCTTATTGCCCTAAAGTTGCTTCTTCTCATCTCAATACACATCCCCTTGGCATATCTCACCCTGATTTACTTGTGCCAAATCGTCATAAACCGCTCCATTCCATCGGATCTTACGCAAAATTTGACTAAGTAGATCTCAGGAAAGCATTGTCTGGCAAG
>JBAXBA010000007.1:0-74231 GCA_037142195.1 Pseudomonadota bacterium | reverse complement strand
CCTGAAAGAAGACAAGAAATTCTGAGGTCTAGATTTTTGTTTAATTCAAAAGAAACACCAAAAACTGCCACTTTTCATTGAGTTAAATAAGAATCAAGTGTTGCCGCAAAGGATTTGATCGATAGCTCGATATGGCAGAACCAAGGTGGCCTGATCTTATCCGCCGGCGAAAAAGCCTATAAAATCAATAAAATTGACTTTTTTTAGGTGGTACAATCCCATTTTTTCGCTGGAATGCCCCTAAGTCTTAAAAATTTATGACCTACACCCAATAAATGAGGCTTCGTTGTACAATAGAGTAAGAATTCTTTATTTGCCGAAAGTGGAAAGAGGTTGACCGTGATCGTAACAGCTATTCATTGGCATCGAACTTCAGGAATTGCACCAGAATCATTTAGGTTTGCAGGCGGTCGGGGCAACCTTAGACGCACCTGGATCACCTCAAGTGAGCAAAAAACCCAGCAAGAATGGTTTGTCAAAGCCTTGGCATGCGCTTTGACTGACCAGCCTATGGCTGGGCTCATGAGGGTAACCGTAGAACTTTCAGATGATGCAGGTTCTAGCTATAAGATCACCAGAAATCCCGATCGCGTTAATTGCGAGAAAGATGGACGCCCCATCGCCCGAGAGACACTTCTTGCTGAGCTTCGCGATGGTTTGGACGTCATCAATAACTCTAATGCCGAATTTCATGAGCTTTTTCAGAGTTTCCGGGTAAGCTACGAAAACGATGCCTATTTAGCTAGGCGGGAGCATCGAGACCATCTGGCAACAAAAGATGTGCGTGATGTAGCATTAGAAATCAGGAGACTTAGCCAAAAACTAAATCAGGCCCTCGGGACCAAGTGGACCCCTTCCAATATAGCCGTTCTTGATAGAAGACTTAACGACCTGAGTCCACGAATTTGGGAAATCCGTTCCCAAATCGCCAAAGTCGAAAACATTGAAGAAAATAAGTTTCAAGATAGAAGCCAAGAAGTTGGGCTTTTAAAGGAAATGCAGTCCCTCCTAAATGAACTTGAGGGCAGCGGGCTTCCTGTTTCGGAAATCCATGCACGTCGTAAAATCCTCGAAGATCAAATCTCAGACATGCGAGTCGACTCGGAGTGGGTTACGACTGCTCAACGAGAGATAAACTGGAAATCTGGTTTTACTCTACTTGGCAGAATTCAAGTGGCGAGGCGAGTCGTTAAGATTTTAGCCGACAAGAAAATCGAACTATCAAACCATTTGCAAAGTTCCTTCGAACCTTTAAATGAACAGTGGACTCAATTCAAAGAACTAGATTACGAATTGATCACAAATCTCCAAAAGTCACTAGCGCTCATGCTGACGGGAACTTCTGTTTCTGTAAGGATAGAAGATCGAAAGAAATCTTTAACTTGGTTCGACCGTTTTAAGGTCCAAGATGCCATTAAGCCACCTGAAATGGCTTTTGAGCTACCTGAGGCTGGATTGTCCGAACTAGCGGAGCAGACCCAAAATCTAATCAAGTGCCTTGATTCCATGCGAGACCGACACGATGAGAGACTTAAAAAAATTCTTGCGTTTGGCGAGACACTAGACTCCTTATATGAAGCCTATGTTCTGCGTTTAGATCAGCTTAAAGGAGAATGGCAGGTTTTTACCAAGGAAGCTGGCATCCCAGAGAGTTTGACCTTAGAATCGTTTCCTAAGGCCATGGAAACTTTCTATAGTTTGAAGACCCTTTCTTTCGAAGCCGAATCCCTAGAGCGCGTCATGACGGTAAAAAAGAAGGCGGCTTCTAGACTTGTAGAAGTGATACATGAATGGAGAAAACTCACCCATAGTCAAAAACAAACTGTTCCCCATAATGTGCCGATGATGATCGCCGAAGCCCAGGGCTATATGAGGTACCTAACTAAATTCGAAAAAGAAGATTTGGAGATACGAGATCGAAAGACCCAAAATATAAACAATGAAATTCTACTTTCTAGACTGAGAGATAGGCTTAGCGAATTGGACCTGGATTGGAATGAATCATTTACAAAATTAGGGTTGGATGTTGTAAAGATCGAAGATATCGGGGCTCACTTGGAACTCACAAGTGTCGTTCATTATCTCACCAAAAAGTATGACCAAATGCAAAAGGAAGCTTCTCTAGCGCCGTTAGGATTCTATGGGGCATTCTTTAATGTGTGGCATTTGGAGGATTCAGAGCAAGAAGCTCATACTCTTAGTGAACTTACCAAAAATCCATCGCCTCATGTCTGTCATTTAATTGTTGTAAATTCTGAACAGCGCGCTCTAGAACTTTACGCATTGGGAGCAGGACGAATTTTAGAAATCCCGCCAGTAGATCAAATTGCGCCTTCTCAGGCTGAACGCAGCCCTACACTTAAACCCATGGTGGAAAGAGCTACCATAGGCAAAACAAGCCCAAATTCCATGACAAAAAAGGAACCCTTAGGAATGACAACTCAAGGAAAGGGGCCTGCAACGGAGCAACTTCTCAAAACGCTAGAGATGCTGCAAGGTAAGCGCCGGTAGGAGAAAGGAAAAGAATTTTGTGTCCTGCTGTTAGGGGAAATCTCGTCTGAGAGTTGGATATTTTATTCTTAATTAGATTTCGATCACAAACCTAATTGCTAGGGTCTTTCTTAAGAAGGAAAGCGGCCTGGGTATACAGAAATTTTTTGCAAGTTACAATAGATCCTGAAAGCTAAGGTGAATTGCTATGGTGATTAAATTGGGACATGGGGAAAAGTGCGTTTTTAGGATAAGTTAAAGACAGATAGCTTTTGAAATTATCTGTCTTCGATGTCCTTTTTAATTTCTGTTCTTCTACAATCCGGGACAGTCATTAGTATTGAAGTCCTTAAGGTCTCCAATTCTCACACCAGCCTGCACGAGGCGCATCCTAATGCCAGCAATGATGCTAGGATCGAGGGTTTTTTCTCGTGACAATATCCAAATCGGTGAGTTCCCCGGAGAAACCACTACAGAATATTCATAGTTGGGACCTACTTCAGTCACAACATAATTCACGAAATCGGGAGTAAAGCGCGAGAATTTGACTGTCAATTGGCTCGGTAGATCTGGATTGTTTATCTTTGCCGTACCCACCACATCCCTAGTTGTGCCATTAGGCAAGTAGCATGTATTCAGCACGTCAATCTTATTACTATAACCGGCCGAATATTGAGCTTTAGTGCATTTACAACCCCTTTGAAACCAAGGATTCGTACTTTGTACTTGATACCAAGTACCCAAATACCTCTCTGGCTCAAAACCTTTAACACCACCCAAATCTACCGAATATCCAACGGAAGAGACTAAAAAAGTTGCTGCCCAAAACATACGCTTCATCATGAGTGACTCGTTAAAAAGGTTATATCACTATCAACCTCTGAGTACATTTTGTCAATGTTTAACTAGCTTAAACCTGTGCAATTCGTTTGGGCCTAAGTAACGCCTCAGAGGCCTTCCATAGAAACATCAATCATAAAGATAACTTATGTACTTTCATTGAGGCGGAGCCACTCTAGCGAGACAGGATTTGGAGATAAGTTCGGGCCTGTTTTCTGCGCTAGATTTGTCATGAGCGTCGTCCCGCTCTCCTAAGCACAAGGAATCAGCACTAACGGCCGCTATATCGTAGTCCACTTTTCCCACTTTATAGTTTGAGTTTTCAATTTCTTGCTCATGATTCACTTCCCAAGTCTTGCTGGCATCAATGTCTTTTCCAATTTCAATTCCACTTTCGTTATACGGAGTAAAGTAGGACTTTCCATAGGTGAAGTCGATTTTATACTGATTGAGCCCGGTCAAGGATTCTGATGTCTCCAAATAGGACATGAGAATCCGATATTGATATTCTTTTTCTCCTGTGCAGTTCGAGCTCTTATAACCAATTTTAGTCCAAGTAATGTTTTTGCTTTCGATAACATATTGGTCGAGATGGGAGCTATTTAACTTGCTGCTCGCGAAACACATACTTTGCCAATCTCCCATCAACTTCGATGATGATGGCGCCGATGTCCGACCCTTAGGAACACAGCTGATTAGTAGGCAACTTGCTAGACAAAGCCGATGAAACATTCCAATCTCCCCTGCCATTCTCTTTTAAGATGAAGTCAATTATACCACCAAAGATGCCTTTCTTTCGCCTGGCAGACAGGAAGAAGACCTTCCCAAGTTTATCTACAACGGAAAATATCGAATAACTAGACGATTCCTAAGATCGTAAGAGTGATAAAATCACTTAAAAAACCTTAAGGTTTTAGAAAAGTACTATCACTGTCTTGATATCTAGTGGATGGACTTGGCAGTGCAGGAAACGGTCTCAATAATGGAACCAAAACCAGCATATTAGATGAGCCTATCGGATCCTTTTTGTCATTTTACCCAGACGTCCTGGTCATTTTATCTTGGAGACTGGTTTATGCCCATGAAGTCTTAAAGCCACTTGGGAAAAAGACACTGCCGAATAGATCAGAAGGTTGTCTACTTGGGCATGTAATTTAAGAACTTCTAATATATTTACGTGAAGGAATGCTGTAAAGGCTTTAAAATTTCTCATTTCTAGCCATTTGATCTGAAAAACTAAGCAGACTTTTGGAACTCGTCTGGAGTGACCTCGCCACCTAGGGGGGTGACCTCAATCATAAAACCAGTCCCATACAAGGTGCGAATATTGACTTGAGTGGAAAGATCTTTAATAATCCGACGCACTTCATGTAATTTTCGATTTAATGCATTATCACTGACAAATATTTGCCCCCAGCACCTTCGCTTCATAACCTCTCTTGGCACAACAGTTCCTTGAGCCGATAGCAAACAATTCAATAGACCCATCTCAGTAGGGGATAGAAACCTTTGTTGCTTATTAGAGTTTAAAATACTCCTATGGGCTCTATCGACGATAAGATCGCCAATGGTATGAACTTCCTCTGTCTGCCTTTTCGCTAAATCAGCCATTCTGGTTTGCATTCTAGCTACTACTTCCTTCGGATTGACTGGCTTAAAAATAAAATCATCAGCTCCCTTGGAAAGTGCATTAGAGACGGCGTCATCTTGACGATCGCCAGTAACGACAATCACCGGGGAAAAAGGCCATCGCTCTTTTAGCTTGGGAATAATATCCAAGCCATTTTCATAGGACCCTAATTGAACATCGACAAAAACAGCTATTGGATCGAGCTCGACCATTTGAGCTTCCAAATCTTTTGCGCTTGAAAAGTAAATTGATTTCTTCCCAATAGCTCGCTCTAAAAGAGAGCTCATCATGGCATCATTATCTAAGGTAATAAAGTAGCTTCGCGAGTCTAAAGCCATGACATCTCCAGAATAAAAACCGAGGATTACTATACTAAAATTATAATCCCGATCATGGCGATTGCAATGGGTGATAACCTGTAAAACTTTGAGATACTACTGAGAGATTTCTTGTAGTTTCGATCGAACTTGCTCAAAATACCTATCAAAATCCTTTTCGCCATTTACCACTGCGAACATCACATCGTGCTCATTGGAACTGTGATCTAGGAGCAAGCCATGTCCCAACTCATGGAATATAATCGTCCTCAAAAAAGCTTTGTTCCCTTCATTCATTAAATCAGATGAAATTTTTATATCTGCTCGAAGCTCACTCTTTCTTTGACGAGTCCATCCTTTGCTCATGGAAAATCGAGATTTTGAACGAATATAAGTGCTAGGCTCACAAAGCCCTACAATCCCATCTTCTCTGGGGCTCACAAGCTCCATGACTCCGGTGCAGTCCTCAGAGCACAGAGAGGCTAAGTTCGATCCTAAACGTTCATTAAATTCTGCTAAAATGGCAGAAATATCAACCAATTGGCTTTCTGGAATACCGACGGGCTCCAACGCAAATCGCGCAATTACGGACTCCTTTGAACCGCAGCCGGCCAAGGCTAACAGAACCGTCAATGAAAAGAGAAATCTCAACTTGACTCCACTCAATTGTAAAAGTTGAAGACTATGCACAAGTTACTAACAGATGACAATAGGTTTCATTAAAAACTAAGCCTCCCTAATCGAGCTTTCAACAGACCACTTCAAAATCCGCAATTGGGATGAGACCTTCCGTTTCCAGGATATCTTTTGAATCACAGAACTTAAACGCGCCGTTTCTCTTGTCAATGGGCGGGTTTTTGGGGTTTCTCTCTAAGTAGGACCGCCTAAAACTCATCAAACGCCAAAGCACCGCATATCAAAATAGAACCTAGAGGTTAGCTGGAATGCGGTCCATTCCTCGAAAATTAAATTTCTTTCCTACGGAAAGCTCCCAGAGCTCGACAATAGCTCCAAAGTCGATGGGCGTGTTAATTCTATATTTGTTTTTAAGCTTGTCCGTAAAGGTATCTAATTTGTAATTCGCCTCTTCCCCGTCGGCAAACCAAACAAAATCTGGATGGTAGGTTCGGTGCATTTTATAATCGACAGCCTGCCCGTCCTTCCACTTGCCGCCTGTGATCTCGCCTTTTGAATTGAGCTCTACCTCATAATTGTAGGTAGCCATTACCTCAGCATTCTTTTTATTGATCGTGAGAGGCTCCCAATTAGGCATTTCCTCTTCAGCATACCAAACACGGGTGTTGATAAGAGCCGACGTAGGGGTTCTCTGTATAACTCGAGATGAATATCGGTAAACGGGCTGATTCCAGACTTCGGAATCCCGATCTACGTCAAAAACTAATCCTTTCTTTAAGCGGCCAATCATATTTGTAAGAACCAAGTGAAAGGCGCCTGCATTGGAATCGGAGCAAGCATCGACGGAATCCTCAGAGAGCGTCTTTGGAAAATAGAGTTCCATTTTAGGCGTCGCGATATTTTCACAACGCTCTCCCAAAATTGCATATTTGTTGTATCGCTCAATAAAAAATTGATGAAGCATCAAGAGTGACTTAATATCTGAAGATCCAAACGGAACGACGATGCCATCCTTATTCGTAATCGAGACAGGAGGTGGTTCTGTAAACTTCAAAGCTGCTGTTGACCACCCATTACAGGTTCCCTCCCAAATCTGGTGATTTGGATCGGTTCTTTTACGCTCGACGTTGGTAAGGGGATACTCATACCGGCCCATGAGAATGTCAAATTTTTCGGCTGGTGACAATAGCTTGAGAGATTCGAGACTTAGTTTTTTGAGCTCATTTAAAGAATTTAACTTATATGTCCACATATCTGGACGTGAAGTAGGAAGATCCATATCTCCTAATTTTGTATCTTTATACCATCTCACAGCGCCCCCTCCCCACCGATTGGGCAAAAACGTGTCAGACCAGGCCGTGGGTAAGGCCCCCTCTAGGGGCAGCTCAGAGAGACGCCTCTCCAAAGTCTTGTTTTCTGTTTTGAAAAATTCTCTCTCAAAATGGACCGGGTCCGAACTTGAAAGCGGTGCAAATGAATTTTGCAATTGAGACTCATGTGAGATTAAGCAGCCAGATAAGGACCCTAAAGTTAAAGATGCTAACATGATTCTTTTGATCATCACATTCTCCTGCCTTGCCTAATGGCGATTGAGTTCTTAAAGTAAAACTTCAAAGTCCGAAAGTTACTATATTAAAACATTATCCCGCATCCCAGGTTCTTTTTCAATCCGATGAGCCTGTGCCCAAATATGACTGGATCGCAATTACTTAACGCTCTAAGATAGCATTGAAATTTGCATGTCATCTTGATGGACAGATAAGTTCCAGAAAAAAATACAAATTTACATTTTGAAACTTGAAGCGGACGAAAGGTTGATACTATGCAAAATCCATATGAAATTTTGGTCGTTGACCCAGGCTTATCGTTACCTGAAACAGAAGCATTCAATCGCATGTCAAAATCTTCCAAGATTCCCCTTACGTATCACCTACCAAATTTCACGGGCTGCGGATCACTCTTTAGAACCCCTCCTGAGACGATAGCGGGAGTTGTGTTATTTGGCAGCAATGCAAGCGTCCACGACCATAGACCCTGGCAAGCTGAACTTATGAGTTGGCTTCGAAGTGAGATTATAGACCGCAAGATTCCCATATTCGGCATTTGCTTTGGTCATCAGTTGTTGCATTTGATGCTAGGGGGGCAGGTGGACTACGTTCACGAGTCTAAAAAGTTGGAGATAGGAAAAAGAACGATTCAATTGCAAGCTGATCCGTGTTTAGACATAAAGAACACTAAAGGCGAGGTATTTGTCTATCACTCAGAACAAGTAACCAGAGTAGGATCTGGATTTGCAAACTGGGCAAAAGGCGATTTCATTCCCCATGAAGCAAGTTATCATACTGAATTTCCAATATGGACGATACAATCCCATCCAGAAGGGACCGCTGCTGACTGCAAAGAGTTTCAAGTCGATCCTAATTCATTTTCAAACCTCTTCGGCTGGAGTATTGTCGACTCATTTCTTGATTTCTGTAATTTAAATATGCTGGATAAAAGTAAGTTCCTTAAAAAAAGGGAATATTGAGATAGCCCGTGAAAGAAGAGTAGACCTACTCTGGCCTGTAAAGACCTTGGCGATAAATCTCTAAAGAAGGCATAAATCGCTTTATTTAGGAACTATTGAAATCGAATGCATACCATCAAGCCTAAAGACTCGAATGGAAAGACAGTGTTAACTTCAGTTTTATGGCTGAATTTAACGGGCTGGACTCAATCAAGTCCAGCCGAAAAGCCTTCAGGAAAATTGCAAATCTTTTTTTTAATTAGAGATTAGGAGGATCGAACTGAATTCCACCTTTGGAGCGCTCGGCAGAACTAGCGTGATAGATAAACATTCGAGCACGATTGACCTCTCCTAGTGGCTGGTGTGCCGCAATCGTGTTCCAAGGATGAAAAGTAATACTCTCACAAATAGCATCATTTTGAGCTAAGTCTTGTTTGTCAAAAGTTACCTTAGCCATCAAAATTGATGGAGTCTCATTTTCTTTCCAGAATTCTTGAGGATTTTCAATGGGCTGCTTATAAGGGTCAAGTTGCATCTGAACGTAAAAGTCATAGCATACACTTTCAGAATTCAAATGCTCCTGTAGTGACTCTCTAAAATAGTTTTCGGTAACTTTTCTTGTCGGACTATACTGCTTACGTCCATCACAAGGGGCAACCCTAAACTTCATCGTTTTCTGTCCTAAGCGAGAAGCCCCACCGCTCCAAAAGGATTCTAGACCTAAATCTCCAATTTTTCGACTTACAGATCCTGCTAAACGCTGAAGTGCGATAGGGTGTTTAAAAAGAAATGGGCCTTTATTACCGTCATGGGCTGCTTTTGCAAACTCCATAAAGTCAGTAGAATTCTTGGTGCCAAAGGTCGGAACATTAGTCATTGTGAAATCAACGGATCGACTATTTGGCAAGTTCTCGTTTGGTAACTTAGATTGAATGAGCTTCGGGCCATCGATATTTAGGAGCTTTAAGGCCAATCCTTTAACGTCAAGTTCAGCATCTTTTTCGACGGTGCCTAAACCTGACGAAAATCTCGCCATCACATCATAGGACTTTCCAGGTAGGAAAACTCCTTGTTGCAATTCGGACGGGATTTGATCTAATACTTGAAAACGGCCTAATGTGCATCCCAACTGCTTGGCGTGAAATCCGCGTTTAATGCCATGATTTACTTGAATTCTCTCATTCTGATAAACCCGAATAATCTTGGCAAAGCCTTCATGCCTTTCTTTCTCATCGGGGCTTACATACTCCGTGTCGAGTTGAAGAGGTTCTTTGATCCATCCGGCCCCTGCAAGTTGATTTCTCTCCCCTAAACTGAGTCCAAATAGTTTTACTTCATTGTCGTCATTTTTTGGCTTCAAAGGCTGGCAGGCAGTCTGGAGAGCTAAAAACAGAAGCCCGGCAGCAATGTAACCATTCTCGTTCGCTTTTTTCATGAGGAGTCTCTTCCTAACCTATTGAAATTCAAAAATTGTTTTTAAAGATGCGAAATCTCGCGCAGATTCATCATATTTATTTGTTCTTAACAATTATATTGCATTCAGAAGTTCTTTCCTAGCAGGTCAGGTATGTTTTTTAGGTTCTCTGATTCTATAAGGAAAAATACAGTTCTAGATCCGAATGAGTGATTCCATTATCTCAGGAATTGCTCAGATCCCGCTCAATAGACTCTGGCAAAGGTACTTTTAGATTTGCAATCCTATCTTCTTCTGAGATCTTGAGAAAATATTCGCAGATATCCCTATTTGGATTGAAAAGTCGCGAAACCTCAAGATCAATCTAAAAATGACAGCTCTTCTGTGAAATTTTTTACAGCTTCAGCCGCATAAGAGTTATGCAAGCCTGAATGTGCAAGTTTGCATAATTCTGGAAAAATCCATGCAATTACTGCAAGTTACGTCACCAAAAATCCTGGTCACCTCATAGGGCCCGTTGCCCGCTCAAGCTCGACTTAAATCGGCGTAGTTAGCGCCCTCACAACTGGGAAAGAAATCGAGATACTCTACCTTGAATATCCGCTTTGGTGTATTGTTAGCAAGGAAATGATTGAGTATCTATCGACGTAATAGTCGCAAGGATAAAATACATGACTAGCCCCAAAAAAGATCGAGTGAGAATTGGTATCGTGGGTGCAGGCTTTGGTGGCATAACCGCTGCATTGGCGTTATCTCAATCTCCAGACGTTTACATCGACATTATCGATCGCAAAAATCACCACCTTTTTCAGCCTCTTCTCTACCAAGTAGCCATGGCAGGCCTAAATCCTTCTGATATTGCAATTCCGATTAGGTCATTTTTCTCTCGAAGCAAAAATGTAAGTGTTCTTTTAGCCGAAATTGACGATGTAAATCTTCAAGATATCGGAGTGCATTTCGATGAAAGATGGCACTATTATGACTATTTAATTTTGGCAACTGGAGCCAAACATTCCTATTTTGGCAACGACGAATGGGAACATGTAGCACCCGGATTAAAGACTTTGGAACAAGCAATCGAAATTCGTAGACGAGTATTAACAGCTTTTGAATTGGCTGAAAAGACGGACGACAAAGCCTTGCAAAATGCGCATCTCACTTTCGCAATTGTAGGCGGAGGCCCAACTGGCGTTGAAATTGCAGGAGCTATTTCAGAATTGGCTAGAACGACGCTTAAAAAGGAATATAGAAACGCAAACTTAAGCCAAACCTCAGTACATCTCATCGAGGCTGGTCCAAGGATTTTAGAAGCTTTTCCTGAGGAACTTTCCATTCGGGCTGAAAGAGACCTCAAAGACTTAGGGGTCCATGTTCTAAAGAATACGAAAGCAAGTAAACTCAGTTCTAATGGTTTGATGGCAGGAAACACGTGGATTAATTGTAAAACGATAATCTGGGCTGCAGGAGTAAAGCCATCCTCACTTGCAGAAAAGGGAAAGTCCACAAAAGGTCCTGGGGGACGCCTCGTTGTCGGCAGAGATTTGAGCTTACCGAATGCAAAGAATGTATTTGCCATTGGTGACATGGCTTTCTTTGAAAGTCATAACGGAAAAGCCCTACCAGGAATAGCTCCAGTGGCTACTCAGCAAGGGCAATTCCTCGCTCGTCTCATTCGAAGTGAAATGGCAGGAAAAAAGAGACCTGAATTTGTCTACTGGGACAAAGGAATTATGGCCACAATTGGCCGTTCCCGTGCCGTCGTTAGCGCTCCCAAATTTAGACTTACGGGGACAATTGCCTGGTTCATTTGGGTTCTCATTCATGTTGTCTATTTGATGAAATTTAAAAACCGAGTTTTCGTCTTTTTCCAATGGATGTGGGCCTATTTTGAGTTGGGCCATGGGGCAAGACTCATAACTCAAAGGACATGGCGTTTCTACAGTGATAGCAAGATTAGCTATGATAATGAAGATCAATAGAAGAGCATTTTTAAGAGTCCGTTCCCTTTATGAATTGATCAGAAACAGCATGCAACTTTCCCTTGATTCCCGAAGTCATTGACTTCATGAGTCTATTGAATAAATCGCAAAATTTGAACCCCAGAAATAAAAAAGCTAATCTGGGATACTCCCTCACAAATATAAACAAAGACCTAAAAAACAAGAAATATAAATCAGTCCATTTGAAGTCTCATAAATTCTTAGATCGCAAGCCTCAGCATCTTGCGATGTGGCTATGCTAATTGAGCAGCTTTTGTTTGGAATTCCAATTGATTGAGTTCTATAGAGTGGTCTAATCTTTGAAAATGGACATACTTTAGCAGATCGAAAGAATGGGTTTTTGAGAAATCGGCCAACTTAGATAAAGATCGCCATAAAGATGGACACTTAACGTCAATTTACCTTGTTACATTTACCTTGTTACATCGCAAAGCTGAATTGGAATCGCTAACTTGCCAAAATTACGACTACTAAAAGCAATCTTAAAGCTAAAGGATAGAACTGCCGATAGGAAAAACCAAATGCGGGAGATGCGGAATATGAAACTCTACTTTTTTTTAGCAATGGTACTACTTGTCGCAAGTGAGTCCTCTCTTGCTGCATCTAAAGCAGGTTCGAGAAAAAAAATAATCACTCAAGAGAAGATGATCAAATCTAAAAAAGGCTCCGCTTCCACCAAAATTGACTTTGAAGCCGTCGATATTTCAGGAGAACGTAAACTTCCATTGGGATCAAGTATCAATCAAACGAGAGCCAACAAAGATGGCGGTTTTGTGAAGCTTAGAACGGAATGGCATTCTGAAATGATACAGAGCGCCTCTTCTTTGTAAAATCAAGCGCCCAAAGAACCTAAAATAGAAGTATGCTTTGAAGCTTCTCCTTGAACTTTGACAAATCTGGGCGAGAGTCGCCTTGAAAGCTAAATCTATCAATAATCCAGCCTTTGCGGTCAGCAAGGAATAGGGTCGGCAGAAGTGGATCACGGAAATCTTTCATGGACTCATCCGTAATGGATAAAGTTCGCTCAGGTGAAATCTTTCTTTCTCGCACAAAACCTCTGACATCAGTTTGCATATCATGGCTGAATGCATAATAGAAATTGACTCCGTAGGGGGTATATTTTTTATCTAGTGTGCGCACTTCCGCTACCATATCTTGACAAGGAATGCACCAAGAGGCCATAAATAGGATGACCGTCAATTTTCCAGGTTTTGGCTCTAATAGTATCGTGCCTCCACTCAAATCATACCCTTTTAATGATGGAATCTTCGTCCATTTATGAACATAGCCCCCTGGAAAGCTCTTTAACTTGGAATATGAGTCCTGAGCAGCTTCGCCGCCACTTTCAGCTTTTCCGCCATGCTCGCCAGCATTGCCATGCTCGTCTTTTTTGGGAGCTTCATTAGAAAACGCCGCGGGAGCCATAGCAAATTCAAGTAATGTTAAGAACAATAGTGGTATAATTCCCATGAGCAACTCCCCTTTAGCAAATTAATCATATCATGAATTTGGGAATTTGAGATGGAACAGCTTAGAGATAAGGCAAAGTTAGTAGAGAGGTGGACATTTCGCTGGGAAATGATGGATGTCCTTTTAGGCGGGAGGTCTCCTATAGACTTACCCCATTTAGAAATCGAAACCGAAACAAAAGCAAAAGAGTTTCTCAAAGGCTATGGGTATGACATAGAAATTGTGGCGCATGCAAAATTTATCTATACGGTTTTTGTCGAGTCCCTTCTTTTTCTAGAGAGAGTACTCATGCGTCAAGAATGGCAGCAGGGGATTCGCCCTCCTGACGAGTTGATTCATTTAACTGAACCATTAAAACTCTTGATCTGGGCATCAGATAGAAAAGCAAGCTCAAAACGTCGACGACTCTGGTCCTGTGCAGTTTTACGCCTAATGCATACCATCGCTCATATTGATGGTATTCATCGTCCTGTTAGCCTGGAAGTCGCTAGAAAGCAGATTATTGAGCGATTTGAGAAAGCTCTGTTTAGGACGAGCGAAGGGAAGATTTGGCTGGGAAGGGAAGGCGATGCCGTTGAACTCGAAAACGTAGACTGGAAGCTGAGAAAAAGTCGAGAATCGGTAATTTTAAAACTACTTCATAAGCCTGCAAACGTAGCGGAAAATATCTATGACTTGATAGGCGTTCGCATTGTAACCAAAACCTACGCAGAAGTGATGATGGTCATTAAATTGCTGCGACAAATGAATCTCATTTCATTTCCCAACGCAAACCCGCAACGGGCTAGAAATAGCCTTGTCGATCTTGCGTCCTTTAGAAAGCAGGTAGAAATACTTGATAATATGCTTGCCAAGGGATTGATGACTCCAGAGGATTTTGTGGAGCAAATCAATAAGCTGGATCCGGATGGACCTTCACCCAAAGGCAAAGCTGTGAATCCGCATTCTGGCTCCAATTTCAAAAGTATACAAATAACATGTAGGCACCTTCTACGTTACAATGACCCATTGACGGAGTGGACTCAAAGCATAACAAATTATTTAAAAACTAACGATTCAAGCATTGATGAAGATCGGAAGAAAGTCCTGGAGGCAGTCGTAGATCTCGCAATCAAACAATATCAAGTCATAGGTGAAGAGCAGGAAATTAAGGTGTTCTTTCCGTTTGAAATCCAGATTTTCGACGCTGAGACGGCTAGGCAAATACGCGTCTCGCGAGCAGCTTCCCATGAGGCCTACAAATCTTCACAGCTAAAAGCAGCTAGGAAACGCGTTCTCAATGATGTTCTCAAAAATCTAGACTAGCATCGGCCGCTCCCATGGAAAGCGGCGAAAACAATCTGTACGGTCGTTGAATGATTGAAAATTGAGAAAATTAACAAATTTAAGGCTCTATCGGCCGTATTTTCTTACTTTTAGGGGGTTTTGATCTTTTTTAGGTACAACACCAACCTGATTCGTTTCTAAGCAGTGATTGATTTGGTCAGAAAATACTTCGCTTGCATTCTAGGCATTGGTTTCCAGACTTGTCGCAAGAGTTACTCTAAGTTCATAATATCAAATAGCTATTTAGTTGCCATGAAGTCTTAAAACTGCCCTTTTGGCGGCCGCTACGGTTCAAGCTAAATGCTCTGCTTGACCCAATGGGATTTGCCTAATATAGGTATATCTTAGGCCATTCTCGGCTCAAAAAGAGGTACGCTATGGCGAAAGTTGAAAAGCTAATGGCCAAGGAAACCGACGGCACACTACTTGGGGTCATTTTTCTCGAAGGAGGGGTGCTTTTTCCCAATCAAACCCTACCGATCCCTTCCATGGAAGGGATTCGCATTGAAGATGTGCAAAGTTCAGAGCCGGGGAAGTTTCGCGTTGGTGTTTTAGCGCGAGGTACAGGCCCTTTATTTCCGGGGCCTAACCCCTTCGAGCCAGATGCAGGAATAGCCAGCATCGGCACTGAAGCCACTATAACCGGTGTTACCAAATTACCAAATGGCCAGATAGGGCTCCTGTTAAAGGGGCGCAGACGATTTAAAGTTCTCTCCATCGACTTTGAAGGAG
Organism: Pseudomonadota bacterium; assembly: GCA_037142195.1. GTDB lineage: Bacteria > Bdellovibrionota_B > Oligoflexia > Oligoflexales > CAIMVM01 > CAIMVM01. Next base: position 58,870 of record JBAXBA010000007.1, on the reverse strand, counting down.
CTCGCCCGATGGCTTCCATCGAATGGCTGCCGATTCTAGATATCAAAATGCAGCCAGAGACACGAGCATCGATTCGCCTAATTCGAACTTTAGTCTTTGATTTGATCAAAAGTTCTCCCCTCGCCAGTCAAGAGTCCCTAACTTTAGTTCAAAGTACCGATGATCCTCTAGTTCTAGCAAATCTATTGATACCCTACTTAACGCTGACGATGGACGAGAGGCAGGACCTTCTTGAAATTGTAGATCCGGCAGATCTCATAACCCGAGTCACCACTTTACTCATCAAAGAAAAAGAGCTTCTTGACTTATCGCTTTCGATTCACGAGAGAGTCAGAGGCGACATGAATGACCACATGCGTCGATCCTTTCTTAAAGAACAGATGCATGCGATTAAGAGAGAGCTCGGCGATCTCGAAGGCGACCGTGGGGAAATTGGAAATTTGCGTCAACGCTCTGAGTTGGGTAACTTCCCGGCAGAGACTTTTGAAGCCATGCAAAAAGAACTTCACCGCATGGAAATGATGCCTCCCGGCTCACCAGAATATATGGTTTCCTATAACTATGTCTCATGGCTCCTCGATATCCCTTGGGAATCCAAAAAGGATGACGGTGAAATTGACTTGATCGAAGCCAGAAAAATAATGGACAAAGGCCACTATGGGCTTTTTGATGTCAAAGAGAGGCTCTTAGAGTATCTGGCTGTAAAGAAACATCAGGCCAAGGAGTCTGGACAGATTTTGCTTTTTGTAGGTCCTCCTGGAGTCGGCAAAACATCGCTTGTAAAAACGTTATCTGAAGCCATGTCTAGGCCATTCACAAGGATTTCATTAGGCGGAGTGCATGACGAAGCTGAAATCAGAGGGCATCGTAGAACTTATATTGGTGCTATGCCTGGTCGTATTATTCAAGCGCTCAAAAAAGTAAAGCAAGCCAATGCGATTCTCTTGTTGGATGAAATTGATAAAGTGGGTACAAGCCATCGAGGGGATTTGTCTTCGGCACTCTTAGAAGTTCTAGACCCAGAACAAAATCGCAGCTTTACGGATCATTATATAGGAGTCCCCTACGATCTTTCTAAAGTGACGTTTATAGCGACTGCAAATTCTCTAGAGAACCTATCTGCTCCACTTTTAGATCGCATGGAAATTATCAATTTAAGCGGTTATTCTGAAGAAGAGAAACTGTCTATTGCTAAAACTCATCTTATCCCAAGCATTCGTGAAGATTTTGGATTAAAAAGTAGTCAACTTCGTATTTCATTGCCGATCTTAAAGCTGATCATAAGATACTACACAAGAGAAGCTGGTGTGCGCTTTTTAAAGCAAGTCATTTCATCCATTGCCAGAAAGCAGGTTCGACACTTGCTCGAGAACAAGGGAATGGTGCGTGAATTGACTTCTGAAAATCTTTCTGAATGGCTTGGAAAGCCTCTGGTCATGGCCGATGCTCCTGTGCAAAAGCTTGTCCCAGGAGTTTCCATTGGACTCGCATATACCCCTTTCGGTGGCGACATATTGTATGTAGAGACGATTCGCCACCCTTTCAAGGGAGGAGGCCTTAAGCTCACGGGACGGCTCGGTGAGGTGATGAAGGAGTCTGCGTCGGCAGTGCTGACATGGTTAGGCGCGCATAGCGACGAACTAGGTATCAGTCTCTCTGAAATCGATGAATCTAAGTTTCATATCCACTTCCCTGAAGGCGGTATTCCTAAAGATGGTCCCAGCGCTGGCGTAGCACTACTTTGTGCCTTGACTAGTTTGCTGCTTAATAAATCTATGCCTACGGGCTTAGCGATGACAGGAGAAATCACGCTGCGAGGCGATGTGCTTCCTGTGGGTGGTATAAAAGAGAAAGTACTTGGCGCCCATCGCGCTGGAGTTTATAGAATTATGCTACCTGCGGCGAATTGGTTTGATCTAGATGGTCTTCCGGAAAGCGTTCTGGAGAAAATGTCCTTTGTTCCGTTGGTAAGAATGAGTGATGCCTTGGCAGTGGCGGGGCTAACCGGGGGAATGAAAATAGGCCATTTACCTGTGTTTAGAAAGTACATCAAAACCTCCCAAAAAGTCCGCATTCCTCTTAAAGATTGGCATCCAGAAAGAATTTCCGAATGGACCCAGCAACCTGGCAAATCAAAGGAAACATGATGATATATGCCGACTATAATGCAACGGCTCCCTGTACACCCGAGCATTTAGCAAAAGTTACTGAATTGATTTTACAGAAAGATGGAAATCCATCGAGTATTCACTACCAAGGTCGACGGGCAAAAGTTGCATTAGAATCCGCAAGAAAATCAGTGGCTTGGCATTTTTCTGCAGAACCATCTGAAATTATTTTTATGTCAGGTGCGACTGAAGTTAATAATTTTATTTTGCAAGGTATCGCATGTCATCATTTTTTTCCTGATTGCCAGGAAGCTTCTAAGGCGAGCGTTAGCCATTTTATAGTTTCAGCTGGTGAGCATCCCTCGGTCTTTGCGACATGTGAGCTCTTGAAGAAAAGGAATCAAGTTCACTTGGAAGTCGCACCACTACTTGCTTCGGGTGAAATTTGCCTCAAGCAACTCCTACCATTAATTTCAGATAAAACCTCTCTTGTATCTTTGATTTATGTAAATAATGAAACTGGGGTCATCTCAAATTTACAAGAAATCGTCGCCCAGATAAGAAAAAAGTCTCCTATTTGCCATATTCATATCGATGCCGTTCAAGCTTTTGGCAAAATTGACATGCGCTGGATGGGGCCCTCAGGAGTTGATTCCGCAGTGGTAAGTGGTCACAAAGTGGGCGCTTTGAAGGGAATCGCGGCTCTTTATCTGAAGAAGTCCGTACGCTTAGGTACCATCATCGTTGGCGGGGGACAAGAACGAGGACGACGCGCCGGAACAGAGAATATGCCCGGTATTTTTTCCCTCGGATTGCGATCTGATGACCTCCGAGATAACTCAGAAGCACTGTCACGCATAGGACGGCTATGGAAGATACTTTGGGATGAGCTCAGTTCCATATCAGGTATCAGCCTACATGGTGACCCCACATGCTCCACTAGAAATACGGTAAATTTCCACATGTCTGGCATACAAGGTGAAATCCTTATGCTCAAACTAGATGCCGCTGGAATTGCAGTTTCTACGGGTAGTGCCTGTAGCTCTGGCACTCCCAAACCTAGTCATGTTTTAAAATCAATGGGATTTTCTGACTTTGAAGCCGCAAACTCTATACGCATCAGCCTAGGGGCTAGCACTACAGATGACGATGTTCAGGAGATCGTTAGAGTCATTCGTACCGTGGCAGACCAACGAAAGGCTGTTTAAGACAATTCCTTGAAGGTGATTTGATTCATTCTAAGCTCTTTATGCTTAAGAAATGGCTACTCTCTATTTTGGCACACTTCTGACTTTTAGAATTAGAAGTCATTGAAACACGGGACTAGAAAGCCCTGAGAGGCGCAGCCTGAGCGTTAATCTCATGGGTTCAAAAATCGACTCTAGGGCATTCGTTTACGAAATAGAGTTGCTTGTTCTGGAATTTCTAGGTTCCTACTCTACCTGACTAATTGAAAGTCCCCCGGTTGGCAGATAGCTTGTAAAAAATCACCACTAGTTGAAACGCCATTCTTCACTTCATAATGTGAATTCAACCACACACGATCGCAGCGATAGGAGCATGCAATTAACGTGAGCATAATGTAAATCATGCTTGATTTACCTATTTCCTATGTCTATTGTAAAGACACACAATCTTCATACTATGGAAACTTTTTTAAAAACTCGTTGGGGCTAAATTATTCGAGAGTCGGGAGTAATAGAAGGCATCTGTGTTGAAATGTCAAATAGATCTACCCAGCATCTACAAAAACTCTTAAAGCAAGAGACGTTGAATGAGCAGGATCTGCTCAATGCATTTACTCTTTTTTTATAAGTTCAAACTTCCATTAGGAATACGTCATATGAAATTCGCACTTTTTCTCCTGGTATCTGTTTCATCTGTCTACTCTTTCGGGCAATCACTAACGGTAAGCCACTTTAAAAATAAAAAAATGCTATATCAGGATATCGACCTTTCAAAACTAACGACTGAGCACATAGAGACCAAACATCCCGACGATGTCTATGCAAATCAACCACCCCAAAAATGGTCTGGAGTAAATCTACAGGAAATATTAAAAACTGCAAAAATCCGCCCCAATGATTCCGACGAAGTTACAATTATAGGAGCAGATAAATATCTCGCTGAATTTAAATTTTCCGATTTTAAAAGTGGAACACCAATATTTGCATATATTCTTAACGAACAAAAAATCTCTGAAAAAAAGGGGGGAATACATACAATTTTCCCCTCTGCCTCAAAGTTCTCCACCACCTCTGCAGTTTGGGTTTGGAATATTAAATCAATTCACATTGGGCCAACTAAGCCCTTGGTGACTTTTAGCTATGAAAACACGCAAAAGACAATCAACCTCTCAGAAATTAAAAGTAAAACTAATGCTTCACTTGTTTTAATTGCTCATCCACCAGGCAAACACCTAAATGACCGCGACGAATTTCGCATGGACCTTTCAAAGGTACGCTTGAAAGAATTAATAAATGTTTCTGGAAAGGGACTTTCCATTGAAACCATTTTCGAAACAAAGACTCTTTTGCCTTCAGAAGTGCCTGACTATTATATGATTTTTGGCAGAAAAGAGTCTATCCCTCGACACTTGGGTGGCCCCATCCAAATATGTCAAGAAAACGATCTAAAATCTTGTCTTTTTTTTGCCGACAATATTACTTTAAAGGCTAATTAATGGGTTCGCGGCTCTCCTATAAAACAGCTCTTGCCTCAGGCGGCGTAGCCTTCTTACTGACAGTCAGCTTATTCATGGGAATAAGTCAAATCGCATTCATAATGCAAAGAGAAACGCTTCTAACAGACTTAATGGAAGGCATGGATAAGTCTACTAGCATCCTGAGCTATTTTTATGAAGTAAACAATTGGCTACACCTTGAGGAACGACAAAAGCTAATTGGAACATCGCCAAATATACTCTACTCCTATATTACAGACCCAGATGGCGCAATAGTTCTAGGAACAAAAGGCCTAGACTCTCCAGAAATTGGCCAAGTAAAGCTACCATGGGAAGATCTGCCAGTAATTGCTAGAAAGGCCAATTATACAAATAGAATCAAACCGCAGTTCGAAAAAATTGAATTGAAAGGCGAGCCTATTCCCTCAGAGATTATTCTGGTTAAAAAAGAGATTAAATGTGAAAATCAAAAAAGAATTTGCGGATACATTTCTCTAGGCGTGTATTTTAAAAATGCACACCAAATGTTGGCTCTAATTCAGAAATACTCTATTATAGGATCCCTCTCAATTGCTTTTCTGGTCGGATTTTTCATATACTCGATAATTGGCGCAGCTATTTATCCCATTAGTGACCTTACAAACCAGATGAAGCTCGTAGCCTCTGGAAGCAAGTCACACTCACGTATTTTTATTCATAAAAAAAGAAGATATTTTGAAAATTACTATGAACTCATCGAACTTGAGGCCGCCGCTTCCGTATTGCAATCGAATATACTTCTTCAAGAAAAATTCAAAGTCTACGAAGCAATTTCAAAAACCACACAAATGCTTGCTCATGACATAAGAAAACCATTTTCTATGATGCAAATCATGATCAAATTACTACGATCAGCAAAGAGTTTTGAGGCGTCACAAACTTTACTGAATCGGCTAGGCCCTGACATTGATCGAGCCATGGCTACCGTGAATGTAATGCTTTCTGAGGTTATGGAGGTCGGAGCCGATACAAAACTCACCAAAAGTCTGGTAGACTTTGGTTCTCTGCTAGATCAAAGCTTAAACCAAGTTTTTTCACATGGTGTTAATTCAGATATTGATCTTGAATATCAAATCTCGCTGAAAAGACTTTTAAATGTAGATGCCTTCAAAGTCATTCGCGTTTTCACTAATTTGATTTCAAACGCTGCAGACGCCATGCATTGGAAAGGAAAAATACTCATTACGGGCCATGAGCTAACTCAAAGTCATCATGATTTGAAATCTGATTTGAATCAATCCCATGCTCAAATTGAGTTCTTTAATGCTGGATCTTCCATTTCTGAAGAAGATCTGCCGCACATTTTTGAGGCTTTCTTTACAAAAGGGAAGGACAGCGGAACAGGACTAGGGTTAGCAATTACTCGGAAAATCGTTCGTGCCCATGGTGGTGACATTTCATGTAGTTCTATCCCCAACGTGGGAGTGAAATTTACTCTGACATTGCCACTCGCTGAATCCGCCACGGAGAAAGAAGTATCGCTCCCACAAAATTCTAAGTGGTACTGCGACAAAATGGCTGGACTTTCTGTGAATCAGGAGACGATTAAGCCGTCATTAAGTAGCTCAGAAGATTTAATAAAACTAACTGATCTATTCTTAAAGAGAGATAAACCCATTAAGATTCTTTTGATTGACGATGAGTCCCTATATAGAACATCCATAAATCATCTCATTGATAACCTCGGCAGTGCCGTAAGTCAAATGATCGAAGTCAAAGAAGTTTCTGATTCAACAGAGGCAGACAAAGAGTTAGCAACAAGTAACTATGATCTTGTTATTACTGATATTGACCTTGGCCTAAAGAGCTCTGATGGATATGAAATTGTTAGAAAGTATCGGGCATTGAATCCAAAAAAGAGTTTTCTGTGCATACATTCCAACCGAATTTCAGAAATGGACTCAAAGAAAGCCTATCAATCAGGGGCACAGGCGTTTGTTCCAAAGCCGATGGCAAAAGAACACTTAATTCGGCTGATCTTAGAGGCTATGAAAGAAGTTGCAACTTGAATGCGGCTAAAACAAAAGGATCAACTTATGTTATCTGTTTTTCATTGTCTTCAAAATATCGATTTTTCATGCTTGCTCAACCCATTAACTATTAGTTCTACCTGCAAGGAAGTAGTTTAGTAGATTTGAATCCACTACCTTGCCATCTAAAGAATTCTTGTTTATCTTGAGTTGCTGCAATGATTGAATATTTCGAAACATTAAGGAGTGCTTTAAAATATGACTACAATGAATAGACTTTTTTTAGTTTGCCTCCTCTTGTGCGGCTGCCGACCAGGTTCAGGCCCTATAGAGTCGACTCCATTTGCTGTCGGGGTAGGGGCTAAAGCGGAATCTGGACATGCAGCAGCTGTGTTACTGGGACAGAAAACTAATGATAATCCGCCATCTAGTGCAGATTTTGTGCAGTCTTTTGAAGGTGCTTGTACTGGAACTAAACTTTCTACTAACTCATTTGTAACCGCAAGGCATTGTGTGGTTAATGGAGAATGGAAAGTAGGAGGAAAGATTACCATTGCCCAAAAAATTCCACATCACTCACCTTGGACCCTTTCTACGCGAATCATCGCGGTAGCTCGTCATGAGACGTTAGATGTGGCTGTGATAAAAATAGCTGACCAGACTCCTGCTGTTCCTATTGCTAAAGTTTTTGGGGGTCAAAATCCTGGATTGCAAACTTTCGCCATTTCCGGATATGGGTGTACAGAAATGTTTGTCTCCGAAGGACAATTGATGCAAGGCGAACGAGCTTCAGAAATGACCACTGTTTCAGCTACAATTGCAGGAGAGGGAACATTTCCACAAATGGAAATAGGAAAATTTCTCTATATAAAATCAAATTCAAAGTCCATGATGGGTGATGTTCAAGTTACTGGCCCCGCTCTCTGCCCTGGGGATTCGGGTGGCCGTTATGGTTTAAAATCGGCAATGAATTGACGATCTGGGGTGTGGCGAGCAGTTTTCACCCAGGCATCATGCAAAGCATTTTTGTACGCATTGATGAAAAGGCGGATAACCACCTGGCTTCATGGGTGAAAAAAAACTTATAGCTTCCTATGACCCCTTCCAGAAGTGGCTCAAATTCTTTTCCTAATTATGATAGTAACTAAAATTTACAATTTAAATTGCCAAGATTCCAATCGCATCAGTTGCATTTGAGATTGCCATTGTCATTGAGAATGTCCCTGCATTGCCCATAGGATTCCAACTGGGTATCGTTCCAACTCCCTTCCCGATTTTGGCATTTTTCATACAAGACTCCATTGCGAATTTCTTCGTTATGGCAGGAATTTCGATACGACCCCCATGGCGGACTTCCTTCATGATTGTCGGGAATTGGAGGAAGCGGCTGCGAGGAAGGTATCTCTCCCACTGGAACGCAAACCAGTCTGCCGTTATCGTTTCGAATGTCTGAACATGGCTGATAGGGAGCTAACTTGGAAGAGATGTATTTGCCTCTCTTGTCTTTGCAATCCGCTAATAGGGCGCCATCTGCGATGCGCTCATTTCGGCAAGTGGAGCGATACGAACCGTTGGGGACTTTCGAAGGAGGATGATCTGGGCCGGGATCCGGGGATGGTTGTTTTTGCAAATAGCTTTTCAGTTCCCCAAACCAAGGTTTTTCACTCCCATTGCTGCGCAACATTCCCCATTGGCATGCGCCTTCTCCGTCGTCATCACGAAGTTCATAGAAAAAGACTTTTTGAATCCAACCCTTGCTTTCGATAAGGCTAAGCAGAGATCTTGATTTTGCAGCTTGAGTTTTGTCGTCAACAACTGGAAACCAGCATTTAGACTTAGATGGTTTCGACCATCCTGTTTCTGTTAGCCAGATTGCTTTCCCTTTGGTAGAAGATGAACCTTCCACAATAGAACGAACACTGTCCATGTGAGACATGACGCGATTGGGGTCTTCACTGTATTTATGTATCGTGATGATATCTAGACTTTGACCCGCAGATGCAACTATTTTTTTTAGGTAATCTGTTTCCGAAGCTAATTCTGGTCCAGCAGTTTTAGCGTCAGGACGCGCTAGACGAATAGCATTTGCGCAGGGCTTTAGAATCCGATCCACATAGACTTGAGGATTGCTATGCCCTGAATCGTTGGGCTTCTCTTTAAGCCCACTCCCGTCCGGCTCATTCCATATGCCAAACACCTCGATTCGCGGGAGTCCCTCGGAAGCGCCGTCGTAGCGCCGGGATGCCTTGTCACAAAAGTCTTCCCAATCCTCAGTACGATTAGGAATGACGACTGAATCGTTTCCATTATTGGCCCACTTAGGTGTCCCATGTAAATTTGCAAGAATTTTTAAGCCCCGAGAAGCTGCTTCTTTGATGGGCTCATCAGAGCGATTCCAGTTGTATTGCCCTTTTGCAATTTCAATATCGTCCCAGCTTACATCAATGCGAACCCAGCCCAATCCCAATTCTTTTGCTTTGCCGAAGAGGAACCGAGCATCGTCACCCATGGGGCGATGAGTATTGACTCCAACGCGATCTCGACTCAAGCGTGAGTTAAGGCCGATTCCAGAAATTGAAGAAGTATGATCCAAGCCGTCCACGCCACATCCTGCTGTTCCCATGAGATACATAAGCGTTACTCGAAATAATTTGCTATCTATGATTTTGTTATTCCTCGTGAGTTTGAGACGCCGTTCCCTCTTACCTGAGGTATAGCATGGCATCTCGACACGATGCCAGCCGTCAAAATGGCACAGTACCAATTTGATCTGCAACTACTATTGTAAATACACTACCTTTGATGTCCAACTGGGAAACTTTTTACCCACAAAAGCTTTTTTGTAAAGGGGACATAAGGCCAACTCTATATAATTAAGGACAAAGGTGAAATTCTCTAAGGAATTTTAAGCACTCCAGGATTTTACAAGGCCGTCTGTAGCAAATGATGATTTTGAATTTTTCAACTAGCTAAAACCCTTATGATTAAAAAGGAAGACCACAGAAACCTTCCCATGAGGCTCATTGTGGGCGAAGGAATGCTACCTTGGCAAAAGAAGCCTATTTTGCCTATTTGCTGGGGCTTATTTTGTGTGATGATGGATTCTAAAGCTTATCGGAGCTCAATCTAGTCAGAATACAGAAAATTGGAGATCTCTTGAACCCTGTCTTCTCAAAATTTCGCATACATTTTTTTTCATCAACGCTGAGCTTCACGCTATTAGCGACCATATTCTTTGGGCTTTCATGCAAAGCATCTCACTCAAACCTAGACCCGTCACAAACGGAAAGTATCTCTTCAAATGATGTCGGGTACTTCGATAACTATGATCAACTTCCCGATTTGGTTTGCTTAAAGAATGAAGTTTCTGGCGAATGGAATGGCGAAACTAGCATAAGTGACTCAGAACTAGGAGAATGGATCAGCGCTCTCGAAGTGGAGCCCTGCTCTCCTGAGCTAGGAGAACAAGCATCTGCGTTGGTGCCCAACAACACTTCTAACGGCAGTGAAAGCGTAGCCATAGGGCTGACAAGTCCGCAGCAGATCGCAAAGCTTATTAAAGCCGTTGCCAAAGTTGGGAAAAGGCTTCTGCCAGAAACGGCTGGCGCGCCGAGAAGACTCGTCGTCATGGGCAAAAATGACCTCCGCCCAACGTATTTGATAATTAGAGCTTCCCCACGACCTCGCCCATCTGGCCTGACATCTGAGAACGTATTAGCTTCGCTACCGTTGGCCGCCCAATTCACGAAATCGGTAGATGAGACTCATAGGGCCGCCCTCCTGCAAAAAATTGCTATCTCAGCAGACTATAGCCAAGTCGCTGGTGGAGTCTTTTCTAGCAACGCAAGCAAATACAAGCAGTGGCTCTTGAGGGCTGTTTCACCCTTAGGAATGGGTAAAGAAAGTTTCATATCTGGTGACATTTTTAAATATGGGGATGACTCATTCGAAAGGTTAGGGTCTGCCGTCACTTCAGCCTACTCATCTCCCGCCCGAGGAGGCCTCGCGCCGATGCCTAGAGGAACTCATTTGTTGGATCCGATTCGCGACGAAAAGAAATATCCTCTTCTTGCAATACTCCGTACGATCAACAAAAAACTCGTCAGTAACATCAGTGGCGAATTTCGGGGAAGCGGTCACGAAGTGATGCACTCAGTACCTTTGACCCCCCAGCAGCTCGGTGCCGCCAATGACCTCGCAAATGACGGCTATCTGAGTGTTCACGAAATCACGACCCCTTTTAAAAATGCCTACGGAAAAATGGTTACCGGAAAATTCATCTACTATCCATCTGGAATCCAAGTATCGGCAATGTTGGAAAAAATGAACGTTCAATTTACTAGCGAGCTAGCTGCTGCCAAGAACGAAAATGACAAAATAGCCGCGATAGCGCGAATGGTTAGGCGATGTATTACAATTCATCCTTTTGGCGACGGAAATGGACGAAGTTGCACAGTCCTCGGCGTTTGGGCACTCGCGCGTCAAGACATCCCCCATTCTATTCAGTGGGCTGGAGAAGATATTCTCTTGGGGGAAAAACTATGGGTCGAACGTTTTCGTCAAGGCATTCAGGCGCACCGAGAGCTCCTGAAAACGCTTTGACATCGCTTTAAATTCCAAATATCGAGGAGATTTTCGATGAAGAGAGTTTGTTTTACAATTTTAATGGGAATCGTATTAAGCGCCTGCAATTCTCCATTACACAAAGGAGAAGGCGCTAGTTCGTCCCAAGCCTTAGCGGATGAATCCCAGCAAAAGGGTGGTTTTAGGGAAACGGATTCCACTGAAAGAGACATCTATTTCGTCCTATCTGCAAACTATAACCCTTACGGGAATACAATTGTTTACAAGGGAGATTCGGCGCTTGCATCCATCACAACACTCCACGGAAGGGAAGAACGAGATGTGCGCCAAAGCTCACCGAAGTACATCATTCTCCGCAAATTTGGTGAAAAATGGGTCATTCAAAAAGAGGCGCTAACGGCTATTACGATGGAAGACATGACTGAGTGCAACATTAGCGCTTCCGATGCCAAGTATCTATTGTCTGCATTAGAAAAGGAATTAAAACAGGCCAACTAACTCGCAGTTACTGCAATCGAAAGATCGGGATGCCTTTGCCACAAATCCTTGTTGTAAGAATTCATTATTGCGAACTTTGGGGCAGTTTGTTCTATGTTTGAGAGTTGAATTTCTCTAGTGCTAATTTATTTAGTTTTTGTTTCTAATGTATAGAACTTTCTCAACTTCAGAAACGATCTCTCCCAGGTCATTCTTTATTAAGACCTGGAAAACGGGTTCTATTTTACGAGTCGTCTCTAGATTTTTCTTGATTTGATTCACTTCCGAAACAGAGAGTCTGAATTGTGCATAAATTCTTCCAAGTCCTGGTTTTTTGAATTTTATAAGTGCAGATTTATCCCAAACGACATAATTGGGACCAAGCTGATGTATCAACATGAGCATTAAGAAGGGATCTACCATAGCATAAATTGATCCACCAAAGTGAGTCCCCATATAGTTTCGATTCCACGGCCTCAAACGCATTTCCACGTCTATCTCCGTCAAATCTGGTGAAAAATGGGACACGCTTATTCCAGTGCCGAAGTAGGGAGGCCAGAAGCCTATAAGCTTCATCATAGTATAGGTTTTCCATTGCTTCATATTCATTATTAACAGCCCTTTTTAAGTAAATCTCTTTGGAGTTCTCTCTTCATGCAGTTGATTACAGCGATGAAAATCTAAATGGCTATTTTAATAGAAATACAATTCTAATGTTCCACTATAATTTGAAAAAGTAAAAATGCTCAAAAGTATAAAACCATGAATTATAATTTAAAACTAGAGCGCTTGAGAAATCTTATGCTCTAAACTTGGAGCAATGCGTCAACTCAAACCATTTAAACAATTACTAAACGAACATTGAGTGGCAAAGCAATAGAATACCATGGCAGCTCGCAGGGCCCCTTACTGAATCCTTAGTTTACACCCCCTCAAGGACGGAAAACCCTCTATGTGACTGCCAAAGATGTAGAGCCAGTTCTGCCAGCGCCCCAAAGCAAAAAGGCTCCGGAGTCATTCCCCGGGCCTTGCATTTTAAATCTACAATCCCATCTATATTTTCGGACGGTCTCGACGGTACACAATCGGTCCGTGGTTCGCCTAGACTTCGTACTGGTGGCCGCGCACCCAATTCGGACAATCTAAAATTGACTAAATGAATTTTCGATTATGAATGTATAAACAATTCGGAGTTGCTGCCGGGCTTGACTTTCTTACCCAGCGGACTTCCTAGACACATCGCTTCGAAGCGTTATTTCTTGCTTCGAAGCGCTATAAATACCTAAAAATATGATATAATGCTTCGAATCGTTATTTTATGAGGGATAAATGAGTCGAATCATATCAAATAATGCGCTCAGGGATGTTGCAGACAGACTCAAAAATTGCGGTGGCCGAGCCACTCTTTCCGCTATCTTGAAGCCAGGCGAAACTCGGTCGACGCTTCTGCGACATATTAGTGTTCTTGTTAGCCAAGGTAGCATCACGGTCGAAGGGAGAGGCAAAAGAACAGAGTACCTGCTTGTTGAAGCTCGAGAGTCCACCGATCGCCTAGCGCCTCCAGAGATTTCAAAGGAACTTTCAAACCAAAATCAAAATGTCATTTCATTCTCGAAAACATCCGCAGAAATTAGAGGACTCCTGCACCAAACAATCACATCACGAACTCCTGTGGGCTACATACGTGAATTTCTTGAAAGCTACATTCCAAATATATCAACGTATCTGAGCAAAAATAATCTTGTCCGATTGCATACCATTGGAACTGCTATTAGCCCAAACGAACAGGCACCTGCGGGGACTTATGCAAAACAAGTACTAAGTCGACTTCTTATCGAACTTTCGTGGAATTCTTCGAGACTGGAAGGGAACACCTATACTTTTCTGGACACGCAGCGGCTCATCGAAAAAGGAATCATTGCACAAGGGAAAGATGCCCAAGATACACAGATGATCCTGAATCACAAATCGGCTATCGAGTTCATTGTCGATTCTGCTTTTGAAACCGGCATGAATGCCATGACGATTCGAAATATCCATGCAATTCTCTCCGACAACCTTCTTGACCCCCCTGAACTTTCTGGCGCGTTGCGTAAAGAAGCAGTTGCCATTGGAGGATCTGTCTACATTCCATTGTCAAATCGTTGGGCCATCGAAGAGCTTTTCGAAGTCTTGATTCAAAAGGCTGCGGCAATTAAGGAGCCTTTTGAGCAAGCATTTTTTATAATGGTACATCTGCCTTACCTGCAACCATTTATTGATGTAAATAAACGTACATCTCGCTTGGTCGCAAACATTCCCCTTATACGTTCGAACCTTTATCCATTGTCGTTTACGGATGTTCCAGAAGATGCATACGTAGATGCCATGCTTGCGGTCTATGAATTTCAAAGAACTGAACCACTCGAAGAGCTTTTTGTTTGGGCATATGAAAAATCGGCCCTATTGTACCGAGCCTTGCGCACACAAATAGGGCAACCAGATCCGTTTCGCGCTCGCTATCGTGAGCAGCTTATTCAAGCCGTTGGAATGATAGTGAGAGGCGCGCTGGATTCGAAAGGCCTTTTGGATTGGTCACTCAAAAATAACGTAACACTTTCTGACGTCGAGCAATTCTCCAAAATCACAACAAACGAAGTCGATACTTTGCACGACGGAAACTTTGCACGATTCCGTATAAGGCCGTCAGAATGGGAGAAGTGGAAACGGTTGAAATGAGAAAATGGTAGGAAGGAGCCACTTCAAACACGCCTGTCTAGTTGTCCTTAAAAATAAGTCGCACTGCTCCGAACCAGATAATTTTGACCTGAATAAACGAATTTTCGGTAAACAAGCGATAAAATGAATTGATTTGGCGCATGGTGCCGACCCATATGGCTCCGCCTACCTGGAGGGAAGGCCTGTAAAGGAACCAAAGGAATATAAAGTCGTCCTTCAAATTCAAAGTCTCTGGCAAACTGGTAAAGGATGCTCAGCCATTGCCAACACACTTAACGACCAAAAAATTCTAATCCGAGGTGGCAAACGTTGGGCCAAAGGAATTGTATCAAGAATTATAAAACGCCATGAGGAGGAAGATGTGTTGATATCAAATCATTAATCAAAGTTGACGCCATGATTACGACGATTGTGTTTCATGATTGGCTTGTTCCTCAATAGATATTGCCAACCGCGCCAACAATTTTAATTCTATGGGCCTTTAAATCAAATTTCATCAACAATTCTAATAAATGGTTTGAAGAGGCGCGCGGCAATAATTAAGCAAAATCTGGTTGCGTGCTCAATTTTTGATGGCTATTTACATTTCTGAACCAGCTTCAAGTATCGCAATTGATTAAATAGTTGCTTAAATATGTGCTGGTTGCTGAGTTGTATAGAATATTGGACTCCTAGTTAAGTGATAGCGTGCGAATAGCGATTTAGTTTCTCTTTAGTTGAAATTTAATTTAAAATGAGTTGTGATTCTGGATATAATAACATCCGATGAAGAGTTGTCATGCCGACAGTACCTACAAAAGATGGGTTTCGCATTTTTTTCTATAGTGCTGATGGAAAAAGCGGTTCATGTGCATATTGAATATGGTGACGGCCTGGCAAAATTTTGGATGAACCCCATCGCGTTAGACTCGAGCTATAAAATGAAGGCGAAAGACCTAAAGAAAGCTCGAACGATTTTGGAAGTCAATAGCGATCAAATTAGGAAAGAATTGTATGACTACTTCGGCATTAAAAATTGATAGAGAGTCTGTAGCTGTTGAAGTGAGCTTCACAGATGATATGATTTGTCTCGTTTTAGATGATGGGCGCAAAGTCAAAACGCCACTTGAGTTTTATCCTCGCCTTGCTAAAGCTACAAAAAAGCAGCTCGGAAATTTTAGGTTGCTTGGTAGCGGCACGGGAATTCACTGGGAAGATTTAGATGAAGATCTTTCTGTTGATTCCATTGTTTCTGGTCGCAGAGCATCTAATTATAAATCGTCATGTTAAATATTGCGCAGTGCGCCGGGTCAAACGAATTTAGCAATGTCCTGATGAATATTCGCCGTGCACTGAATTCGGACAATCTAAAATCGACTAAACGAATTTTGGATGATGAATGAATAAAATGGCCTGAATTACTGCCGGGCTCCGTAGTCATCTCCCGGGGCCTTGCCTTTTAAATCTACAAACCAGTCCTTTTTTTCAAACGGTCCAAGCGGTACACAATCGGTCCGTGGTTCGTTTATTGTAGGTACTGGTGGAGGTGACGCTATAGTAGTCGAACCCCTTCAAGTGGGGGAAACGTGCCTGGTTCGGTGGAAAAAATAGACGAGTAGTCGGTCTGGCAATCGATGAAAAGCAAGAAAAAACGGTGGTTTACGCATGATTCGAAGTATCACGTCTCTCTATGGTGCGATTCTCAAAGGTCTGGTCGTCCTAGTAACGGCTGGAGCAATTTCAGCAGCCTGCATGGAAAAAGCCGCCAAGAAGGCCTGTCAGTCCTTACCAAAAGGACTGGTCAGCTTGAAGATGCTGAATGCCCGGCTAGGGATGTAGGACTAGATTTTCAAATAGTATGTCACCAGTTAATCTTGGTAGAAGACCCCAACTTAGCGTCTCTATGCAAAATACCGATTAGCTGCCCGATGGACGTTGGAGTAGCGTGACCCAGTAACTCCCATTTTGAGTTAATGCTGTCAAACCATGCCTTACCCTTAAAGGAATCTACATTGGCGGCTGGATTCGGCTGAACTATTCCACTAACCAGAACTTCAGAAAAATTCTGTAATCCGATGCTTATGCGGATACACCCCATGGCGGCCAAATGTTCGAAGTCCAAATTATTACTTGCCGCAAAATCCGAATTCGCGAGTAAGGGACCTAGATTATCTGACCACCATTTTTCGACTACGACGGCAGCTTGAGCGCCGTCATTTATCGTCGGTGGGACAAGAGGACGCACCGCATGAGTAGTTACAAGGACGGCTAAAGCTTTAATTTGGCGACTGGATAATGACGTCACAACATTGCATGCGGCTGCACCAGCTAACGCGATCATATCATCAGCACCGGCCGTTAGGCGCTGTGCAATCAGCTCAGACAAAATCTCGTGCTTGTCCTGATTTTCGGTGGCCGCCGCATCAATCATCGCTCCTTTTATGAGAAGTGCGCTGCTCGGGTGTTTCAGAGCATCCTCAAAAACAAATGCTTGGCTTGGATCAATATCTTTCTCCAGCCTTTCCACCCTTTGAGCAAGGCGAATCACAAAGTTTTCCATATTCCTTTTAGCAATTTCCTGCATCTCGGTAGACTGAGTCGTCACCAACTCAATGAGCCACTTCACACCGTTCGTAGAAATTTCTTTAACAAAAGATCCGGCGGCACCCCCAATCGCGCTCGAAATGGCCAATGTTGTTATTGGGTCCATGATTTCACCTCCTATCTTCCATAAATATTGAAAAGTCACCTAAACAACTCGACAATGAAACACCCATCCTTCTTGTAGTACTCAAGCATTCATCGCGGTAGCTCCTCTTTGCGTTTTGCGTCCACACATAAAATCTCTTCCTCGAATGCCGGTAGTGTCAATTTAAATGTGCAAATTTTTTGCCTCAAATAGCAATATTATGTTTTTTCCATAAGGTCAACTCCTCCAATTGAGCCGCACTTTCAGAGCGCCAAAACTTACCAGTCTGTATGTGGATTCTTTTCGAGCAAGAATTCTATGGACTTTGATTGGCGTTCAAACTCTTTCTTAAATCTTTCGAATATCTTAGGCTAAATTTTGCATTTGCCTTTCCCATTTATAGTATAGCGCTGCCAGACGGGCCTTTGCAGTCATTGAAAATAGAAGGATGATTGGTGGCATGATGTTCCTGGCTGCGTTCTATTATGGGCAATTTTCTAGACTTCTGAGATGATTGGCCCTTGGGACATTTGAAATGCATTGAAGTTGGCAAAGTAGAGACTATTATTCACAATTCGTGGAAAATTCGTTTATTGAAACTAAATTGTCTGGATTAGTTGCACGGCTCTTAGTTTGGATCGTCCGTATTATGTAAGGACGCAGGTACAGCATTGGAGCCTTCTTGAAAATTATCGCAAAGCAATATTGTTAGTGCCCAAAGGAATGCAGAAGTCCCAGAAAGTGCTGCATTATCCGTAAGCAGCCCATGCGCCACGTTGTTTCTCAAATTTAAACCTGCCCTATCACATAGAAGGACTTGAAGCTGAAACTGCATATCTTCGCCTACCAAATTTCTAAATTCTTCTGTTTCAATGAAATCATTCAAATCTTTTTCTTTCTGAATCCCAAAATGGTCGATGCAGGCCATATTGTGCCCGGCATTCTGCATGATATGCCGCAACGAATTTTCAAGTTGCGGTGTTAAAATCGAGACACAAGAAATCCAATCTCCTTGCAGACCAGTGAGAATTCCTCGCTTAATCTGTTCGCGACGAGATGCCGGCACAAATGAGCTTGTACAAACAAGAGAGTCGATCAACGACTCGTCAAAATCTGAACGATTAACAATTTGTAATTGCGCCCGTAACAACACAAACCCTTTTTTTCTAAATGTCACTAAAAGGTTCTGACTTGCTCTCGAGCGGACTGCCGCAGCTAGTTCTTGAAGTGTTGCTCCTCGTCCCGATCTTTTCGCAATGATTTTGCCTTTTTCATCTACCATCGACCTTTTGCCACTCTGAATGCTGAATTCTTCCAATTGGCACTCAGCTTCGGAAAACAACTTCATCTTTGAAGCGGGGCTGACTTCTCTGGCGATAATCTTGAAAACACTTCCAAAGTTTTGCTTGTCAAGGACTTCAAACAAATAATCTATCTCCGATGATAAGTCAAAATTCATGGGATATCCTTTAAGTTGTCCAGGAATCAGTTTCTGAATCTCCAGCAATTCTTTGTGGAGTTCCTTAGAAATGGAATTTTTTCCTTTCGTATTACGACATTCCGCGATTGCTTTGCTAAAAAAATACTGCAAGGCAACAGGCTCTCCTCCCGCATGACGCATCTCTCTTGCCTCGTCGACAAAAAGATCTGTTTGCATTCCTCTAAATAGCTCTGCATTAGAAAGGTCTTTTCCGTTCTTGTAAAGCAAGCGAATTGTAGCAATGTATCCTCGTGCTTTCTCAAAATTCTTTTGCTTTATGCTTTCGTCAACAAACTTTTCTCCGATTACTTTCCATTTCTCAAGGCCTGAATGCTGCGCTATAGAAGGAAGCAATTTGAAATAATAATAATGGATAAAACTACTGGAATCTGAATTGCTGCTCATCAAACTCATTTCAATTTCATCTTCAATGCTCTTGCGGATTTGTGGGTCAGACCTAATTAGTTTCCAAAGCTGAATTGAT
The DNA here is from genome assembly GCA_037142195.1 of Pseudomonadota bacterium. Classification (GTDB taxonomy): domain Bacteria; phylum Bdellovibrionota_B; class Oligoflexia; order Oligoflexales; family CAIMVM01; genus CAIMVM01. The sequence continues at coordinate 39,659 of JBAXBA010000007.1, read as the reverse complement.
CGTTCTAGGTACTTGCTTGCATAAACAAGCTTATCAGTTTGATTAATGCGAATTTCTGCTGCCAACGCAACATAGTTCTTGATCGCGCCTATTGCATAATTTCTATTACTCGGTTGCTTTCTTGTCCAAATAACATCTAAAATCCTTGCTAAAATTGCAAAGTTTGATGTGAGGGACAATGCCGATTCAAGAACCTCAAAATGAACATCAACGAAGTCATCAAGTGAATCGGTGCTTGAACAATTCTGCAAAGTTTCCAAAGCCCTAAAAGGAGTGGCAGCATCGCTCAATGATAAAACCATCTCGCATATTTTTGCGAGAACTGCGATATTATCAGCGAGAGCTTCTTGACCTTGACTTTCTACCAGACAAGAAAGATAACGAAAGGCATCCCTAAGTTCCAGATAGCAGTACTCGGACTTAAGCTTCTCTGGTACCTTCCAGTCGCCAAAAGCGTTTGCTTGAGCTTTTTGACAAAATTCCATTTGGACCCCTTAGGCAAATGTCTGTTACATGTTGGTTCAAAACTATTTTCCCTGCTTATATAATTGCCGTGTGACAAATCCGTGCATCTTACAATTTTTCTACATAATTTTCGCGAGCTTTAATTTAAATATCCTGAATCTGCGCAGCGCTGCTGATCTTACCTCGCATGCCTAATTATTTCCAATGCGAGTCGGTCCCTCGATAGAGGCAATGCAGTCATGAATGATTAGCCAACACCTCGCGCTGTACGATTCTCGTCTCTGATACATCAAATCTCCCTCAAACCAAGTTCTTTCAAAAAAACATTGTGCTTGGCTCTAGCTTCTTCAGCTCGCTGATTGATGGCCACAATCTGCTTATGAACTTCTGAAAGTTCGACATCTTCGTCCGGCTTAGCCGTTACTACATAACGTGAGATGTTTAGGTTAAAATCGTGTTTCTTCTCGATTGCATCGAGCGAAACTCGCCTGGAGTATCGAGGTTCTTCCTTGCGATCTCTATATGCATCAACGATCTTTGAAATATCCTCTTCACGCAAAGAGTTTTGGCGCTTGCCCTTTTCGAAATGCTCGCTAGCATTGATGAAGAGAACGTCATCAAATTTTTTGCATTTTTTCAGAACTAGTATGCAAACAGGGATGCCAGTTGAATAGAACAGGTTTGAAGGTAGGCCGATAACCGTATCGATGTGGTTATCCTTCAATAGTTTTTTTCGGATCTCTAGTTCAGCCCCTCCTCGGAACAAAACTCCGTGAGGTAAGATGATTGCCATGGTTCCTTCGTCAGAAAGAAAGTGAAATCCGTGTAGGAGGAACGCAAAATCAGCAGCAGACTTAGGAGCGAGACCGTAGTTTTTGAATCTAAAATCATCACCCAAAGCATCTGTGGGTTCCCACCGGAGGCTAAACGGTGGATTAGCGACTATTGCATCGCACTCCAACTTCTTGGATGGGTTCATTTCATTCAACAAGTCCCAGTCGTTTAAGAGCGAGTCACCATGATGAATTTCGAACTCAGTATCTTTCAGTCCATGCAGAAGCATGTTCATGCGCGCAAGGTTGTAAGTAGTGATATTATTCTCTTGCCCAAATATTTTACCGATACTGCCCTTGTATTCCTGGGTGCGGCGCCTGACGTTTAAGAGCAAGGAACCTGAACCGCAAGCAAAGTCCAAAACCTTGTCGAGTTTTTTCTTAGGTCCGCGCGAAGGATCTTGGCTATCCAGGGAAACAATCTCAGACAAAATGGTGGACAAAGTTTGCGGAGTATAGAATTCCCCGGCCTTTTTTCCTGATCCCGCCGCAAATTGCCCGATCAAATACTCATACGCGTCACCTAAAGTGTCGCTATCAGCGGAGAATTTAGAGATGCCCTCAGCAATCTTTTGCACGATCGTACAGAGTTTTTTGTTTCGATCGTCGTATTTCCTACCGAGCTTGTCCGAATTCAGATTTATTTCTGAGAATAAGCCCTGGAAGGTGCTCTCAAATGACTCGTTCTCGATATATTTGAAACCCTTTTCAAGTATTTGAAGAAGATCATGGTGCTGGGTTCGAGCGAGTTCTGCGATGTTCGTCCAGAGATATTCAGGTTTGATTACATAATGAACCTTGCGGCGCATTTGCTTTTCAAAAGCGTCGACATCTTTCTTATTTTCTTGGTGCCAAATTGCCAGCGGAGCTTCCTTGCTACCGTTTTTTGGCTTAGGGTAATCCTTCCCCAGCTCTTTTTGAGCCGCTGCTTCGTAGTTATCCGAGAGATAGCGCAGGAACAGGAATGAGAGCATATAGTCACGGAAATCGTCCGCATTCATTGCTCCGCGCAAATCATCCGCGATATCCCATAGTGTTTTCCCAAGTTGATTGAGTTTCTGTCTCGTCATGAATTAGACTCCGAATGGGTAACAAACTGATACTTCTCTTTCAGTTTGATAAAAATGTTAAAAAATAGTTCCTCGTTGTCAGGATGCATTCTTACTGGTTTCAATCTGTAAACATTCTCGTGGGAGAGGTTGTTTACGATTCGCAAATTTTCACCCGGATTTTCTATCCCAATTTGCTCAAGAACGTAGCTTATGCGGCCAACGCCAAGAAATGATGAAATGTTTTCAAGTATCTGCCTTAAAAGCGCGAAGTGATAAGACTCCAACCCCGTTTTAACCGCATTGTTTAGGATCTGGATTAAATGAAGATGGTGAAGAAAAACGTCGCTTTTATTGGTTTCAAGGGCGAGCGTACCGTCTTTCCGAGACAAAATCCTCAGCGCGGTGACGGGTTTGTAACGATCACTCTTTTCGCCCTTTGTGAGCCAATCCGCTAAAATCGAAAAGAGACCGATGTGATGGGTAGTGATAATGATTTTTCTTTTTTCGTAATAGCGCTCGATCAATTGGTATAAAGTGGCTGCGGTAATGAAAATATTGTGATGGTCGAGACTTGAAACTGGGTCATCAATAAAAAAATGGCTGTTTTGCACATCAGTCCATCCCTCAACTTCAAACATAGCTAGGAAAAGGCACCAGATAAAAATTCTTTCTTCACCCCTTGATATCTTGATTGTTTGATTTTCACTCTCGGGCAAATGGAATGAAATCGATTTGATTCCCAACTGAACATCGTCGTGATAGTCAAAAAAGAAGTTAAATCTGGGTTTGTATTGTTCCAGCTTCCTCATGACATTTTCTTCGGTAAATGAAGAGTGTAGCCTGCTTAGACTGCTACTCTTGACAAGCAATCGTATGTTGGCTTCATCGTTTTCGATGTCATTGTCCCAGGTGAACAAGTCTTCGCTGAAGGCGTTGTAATAAACTCCTGCGTGAACACCAGAACTCGCGTCCTTTGTAAGGTTTTTATACGCTATTGAGAGACGTGTTTTTCCGGTTGTATTGAAGGCATAAATCAGAGTGATGTTCTTATTTATGCTCTTTACCTCCTCTGCTATTCGGTCGAGTGACATTAGTCACCCCCTTGAAATTCGCGTTGCAAAACCGGAAAGAGTTGTTGGAGAAGACCTCGTTTGTGCGCGACAAGCGACGCAGCTTTTTCAGTTTCCGCCAAAATTAAAGAATCAATAGATGAAAGTGTGCCCACAATCTTTCGTTGTTCATCCTTACTTGCGGGTACAAAGACTGGGCAATTTAGAACATCACCCTTGCTCAAATTAGTTTGTTTAACGCCATCATCGTATTTCAAAAAGTAAGGATTTCTATTGAGGACGTAGAACAGAAAATAACTTTCAACTTCCTCCGCAATAATTCTACAAATGCGTTGATTGATAGTTATATAGTCATTTCTTTCAACGTAGTAGCATCGTGCAATTGCTCGTCCATTCGGGACGTCGCTTAACACCATCAGGATATCGTTCTGGTTTGCAACGAGGAAAGGTGTGTTTGTGAACTTTCTGACTTCACCATCAGTCGAAATGAACTTTGAATTAGCCACAATATACTTGCCGTCATCAGTAATATCCTGCTCATGAGCCTTGCCATTTTCATAACTAGAAATCTCACCAAGCGTATACAAGCTCCAATCACCATCTTTCGCGAACTCAGGAAACCGCAGTCTCGGGATTGCCTCGCCCTCTTGAGGGAAAAGTTGTTGCAGAATCCCTCTTTTATGAGCTTTGAGCGCGGCGACTTTATCGTTTTGAGCGGTGATTAGCTCGTCGATGGAGCAAAGGCAGTCAGTGATTTTTTTCTGCTCCTCAATTTTGGGAGGTACAAAAGTTTTAATCTTGTTTATGATTTCTTTAGATAAGCTAGGAATTCCGCCCGCCTCATTGTGCTTGCGCCATTCAATCCTTTGGAAGATGTAAAAGATATATTTTGGCAAGCACCCCTTAAAGGAGTGCGTGTAGAAAAGTGTATCTACAGTCCAAAATTTGCCAGTAAGAAAAATCGGATTATCGATAGTTCCTTTTCGACCAATGCAAGCACTCTCACCTTCGTGCAAATAGTAATCAACGGAGAGCATGTAGCCGCCAGATCCATAAACGGGGATGTCGCCCACATTTAAATGCTTGTAGTCCTTTCCACTCCCGATCTCGAACAAATCTTGAAAGTTTTTTTCCTGCCAATTCCCCGCATTGGAGAATTCGGGAAACCTCAGTCTTGGTGCTGCAAACTTTCCTGCTTCTCTACTCATAAGCTGCCAACCCTGAAATTTCCCGTCCATTCGCAAGCCTCTTGAAGAGCGGAATCAAATCTCTCATCAATGCAACTTCTTTTTCAGTGCGCTCTTTCCATCCAAGATCAAACGGCTCCATTAGATCGCTCAGCTTATCACCATCAAAAATCATGCGATCTATGATGCTTTCCACAAACTCATACAGCACGCCCGCATCAAGGCCGTGCTTTGTGGCGATACCCGCAATGACTGTCCATGTTTTCTGATCTTTGAACCTCTTGAATCCTTCGCTAACCTGTTCCTCCGTCAAGCCTTCTCCCGCCTTGAGCGTATTGATATAGGAAATGATATCGTCACGCTCTTCCATGAAGTTGGAATTAGCGGCGAGAAGACCAATCAATTGATCACGAGTCATCTTGTGCTTTGACTTGCCCTGCGAATATTGGGCAATCAGTTTCATGATGTAGTCGTAATCAATGATCGCTGAACTAAAAAGAACAAATTCAAAATCAAGCTGCTCTATCGCACCGCCAGAATCGTCTTTTCCTCTCTTGTCTTTAAAATTTCTGGCAATCTCAAGATAAGCCCCTCGAAATCCGCGCAGTTCTTCTTCCGGCACTGCCTTTTCAACAGTCGTCTTTTGCTCTGGTGTGAGGTCTGTGTACTGGTCAAGCTGAGTCTTGAGGCGCTGGACTTCTTTAAACTTGTTTAAAAACTCAGCTCTGGCCTCGTCGCCTTTTAGTTTGTGTGCGGAGTCAGGTGAGCATGGCAGGTTTTGCTCCTTCAGGAAGTCTTCCAAAGATTTTGCTGCCGAGTTCAGTTTTTTGATCACTTTTGGCGCTGATTCTACAAGCCAAATCTCTTTGGCCTGCTCGCCTTTCTTTCCAGAGAAGAGTTTAATCGCCCCATCGACTGCCGATTGCTGGCTCCTGAAGTCAAGTATGTTTCCGTAAGGCTTGATGTCGTTTAGAACGCGATTTGTTCGCGAAAATGCCTGAATTAGGCCGTGGTATTTTAGATTTTTATCAACATAGAGAGTATTGAGATACTTGGAGTCAAAGCCAGTTAGCAACATATCGACGACAATCACAATGTCGATTTTGTTCCGGCGAGGGTAGTCTTGATTTGAAAATCGTTGATCTTTGATTCGCTTCTGGACGTCTTGGAAATAGAGGTCAAATTCTTCAACACGATGATTCGTGCCGAAGAGAGCGTTGTAATCATCCATGATGTGTGCGATTGCTGCATACTTCTTATCAGGATCGATCTGATTGTCTTGGCTCTCCTGGGGTAGATCTTCTTGGAGCTGCCTTACATCTTGATTGCCGTAGGCTGGCGGTGAAAATACACAGGCCACATTGAGAGGAAAGTAAGAATCATCGACTTTTCGTCTCTCATCTTCCAGCTCAGTGAAAAGGTTGTAGTAATCAATGGCGTCATTGATGGATGAGGTAGCAAGAATCGCGTTGAATCTGCGGTCGTTCGTCGCCTTGTCGTGCTTTTCCAAAACAGCTCGGACAACGGCTTCTTTTGTCACTGTCTCGCTCGGTTCAATCTTCCGTTTTGATTTTAGCTCGCTTTCGATTTCCGGCTTAAAGTAATCAATATGAAATCGAAGAACGTTCCGATCATCAATGGCGTTGGTGATGGTATAGGCGTGAAGTTCTTTTTCGAAAATATCTTGCGTTGTTCTGTAGGTAGCCTCAGTGCCATCGATCTGCTTGTAGTTAGCATTTTCTGAGAAGATCGGCGTGCCGGTAAATCCAAAGAGCTGCGCATTTGGAAAGAAAGTCTTAATGGCTTTATGGTTTTCGCCAAATTGAGAGCGGTGACATTCATCGAAAATGATTGCCATGCGCTTGTCGCTCAAAGACGCGAGTTTATCCTTCCATTTGCTTTCGCTAAGCGCGATTCCAAGCTTCTGAATTGTGGTGACGATGACTTTGTCGGCATGATCATCGGATAAAAGTCTCTTAACCAAAGCGCCCGTGTTGGTGTTTTGCTCAACGCAGCCTTCTTGAAATTTATTGAATTCCTCGCGCGTTTGGCGGTCCAAGTCTTTTCGGTCCACAACGAACAAGCATTTGTGAATGTCATTGTTCTCTTTTAGGAGGGTCGAAGTCTTAAACGAAGTTAGAGTTTTACCTGATCCCGTCGTGTGCCAGATGTAACCATTGCCGCGATTCTGTTTGATGCACTCAATGATCGCCTTCACAGCATAGATTTGGTACGGACGCATGATCATGAGCTTTTGTTCGCTTACCACGAGAACCATGTACCGACTTATCAGTTCGCCCAATTTACATTTGGAAAGAAACTTTTCGGCGAAGTCATGAAGGTGCGTGATTTTGTTATTCGCTTCATCTGCAAGTTGATAGATGGGCAGAAATCGTTCTTCTGCGTTAAATGCAAAATGTTGTTTATGATTGTTCGCGAAGTAATAAGTGTTGTTCTTGTTACTGACGATGAAAATCTGAAGAAAGCACAGAAGTGTGTTAGAGTACCCATTGCCCGTATCGTTTTTATATTCAACGATCTGCTCCATCGCTCGACGGGGATTGATTTCAAGTGTCTTTAGCTCAATCTGAGTTATAGGAGCCCCGTTGATCAAAAGTACTACGTCGTAGCGATGATGGCTATTAGCTGTATTGATGCGAAGTTGGTTAATGACTTCAAACTCGTTTTTGCACCAGTCCTTAATGTTAACCAGCGTATATTGAAGGGGCGTGCCGTCTTCACGGATGAAGGTATTTCGCTCGCGCAATGTCTTGGCTGCCTTAAAGACATCCGCGGTAACAATCTCTTCTTTGAGTCGCTCAAACTCAGAGTTGGAAAGTTTGACTTGATTGAGAGCTTCAAACTTTTCAAGAAAGTTTCTTTCAAGTGATTCCCGATCTCGTATGTCCGGGCGGTAGGTGTATTTCAAATCTTGGAGCCGTTCGATGAGAGACTCTTCAATTTTTGCTTCATTAAGAACCATTTACGCCCACCTCCTTTCTCACTGCGACTAGCGGGTTCTGCGGCGCCGCCATTCCTGACCCACTCGCCCATTTCTGAAGTTTTGAACCCCCACAGCTTCCCAATGCGGTGAGAGCGCGGATCGTTCCACAATCCAGCCAGCGATAGACAGTTTCCTTAGAAACGCCCATGTGCACAGCAATTTCCTCGCCCGAAAGCCAGCGCTCTTCAGGTGCCATCATTATCTCCAGCGAGGGCCTATGAGTTATTGTCCACGACAATCAATGACAAGTAAACACGAAGTAATTGACTGGTTTAGAGCTATGAGACTCAAGTCTCAAGACGATACTTGAATCTCATATAAATACTGGGACTTGACAAGTGTAAGATATCAAATATACATAGCGTGTCGAGACTTTTATACGGAGCAATAGAATGAATCTGAATCCAATCGGATCTTGGGAGCTTGAGTCGTTCGAGATCGACAGCCCCGAAAAAGGGAAGCGTCCGTGGGGCACTAATGCTCGCGGCCTGTTAATTTACTCGGCGACCGGCCATGTCAGTGTCGCAATCAATAAAGACATCGTCAGCACCGGGAACCCCGAAAATGATCTTATTGATTCAATCCTGTTTTACGCCGGTACCTACTTGCTAGAAGAGAACTGCATCCGCCATCAGGTGACCTTGGCTTCAAATTCATCCCGAGTGGGTAAACAGATGGTTCGCTTCGCTTCCCTAAACGGCGACCTGTTGACCATCACCACTCCGCAGGAGTCTTACGGTAAAGCTACTATCGTATGGCGGAAAATTTCATGATTAAAAGTCTTGGATTGATCCTTCTAGCCACCTGTTATTTCGGCAAAAGAGCTTTGGCTAATTTGCAAACTCCTACGAAAGTAAAGCTAGTTTTTATAGAAGCCTTGGATCCAAAAGATACAACCTCGTCTCAAAGATTCCAGCAAGAATACGAATCTGCGATTGCTAAGGGCAAAGAACTTACAGCCCAAAGATTAAGCTCATGTGGATTTGAGATCTCGCCAACAGCTTCGTTCTACGGCGCAAGTGACCCCATTCAGGCAAGAGAGCACGCCGAAAAATCGACAAAGGAAGGTGCTTGGATGATTGTTGGCCCCCGCCGGAGCAACCACTATCTGCTACTTGCTAAAGGTGCGCCAAATGTGCCGTCAGTTAGTCTTATGGCTTCCTCGGATGAAGTATCCACCTTGGGAAGTCTTCATCTTAGCCTAGCACCACCCAACTCGGCAATGGCGCACACGGCCGCTGAAGAAGCTGCGATTCGTATTAACCCCAAATCTTCTAAAGCCTATGTTTCGATAGTCAGCGCGGACTGCCTTTCATGCAAGGACTTCGCAAAGCATTTCGACGTGCGAGCTACTTCTTTAGGTTTAAAGAAATCCGGAGAAATTTCTATTGTGGGCGATGCTCCGAATATGGCTCCTATCATTGCTGAACTTTCAAAATACAAACCGTCATTCGTTCTTTTACCTAACTACTCAATCGTCACAAGTCATCTAATCTCCGCAATTCATCTTGCTTTACCCAATGCTTTTTTTGTTGGGGGCGATGGCTGGGGCAATTCTAGGTTTGGATTTGTTCAAAATCGCGAGGACATCGGAAGTACTGCTGGTTTCACTGTTCGGGGAAATCCGTCGATTGATGCTTCTTTGAAAACTTTCTCAATAGGCAAAGAGATTTTGAAAGCTGGCCCGGCAGACACTTACGGCAGCAGCTCTGCCATCGCGATTCTTCGAGTCTTTGATTCGACTGCTCAACTATTGTGCGACTCTAAGCCAGAAAATAGCACTGAGTTTGTTGCTGGCTTCAAGAAAGTGGGACGGAAGCTTTATTCCGCGCCCTGGGGAACCAGTATTTACAACCTTGAAAATGGAAACATTTCATTTCTTAAAACAAGTAGGGGTCTATAGGTGATAGGAATCCGCAAATATCGTCGCCGCCTTCGCGACTATGTCCTTCTTTCCTGGATAGGACCAGGTGTTCTCGCCATCGTTGCGAGTTTAATCGTTTTTGTCCTGCTTGGCTGGCTTGACTACCAAAATAGCAAAGAGCGGCTGGCGTCAGATCTAGAGCAGAAATCAATAATCGCTGCGCGTCGTGCTTCTGCCGAAATTATATTGGCTGAAAACGGCTCTTTAGAGCCCGTACTTCAGCTTCTTAAGCAACAATTGACATTGGATTCAATTCAGATTGTAAGCGACCAGGCTACATGCGGGGCACCGAAAGAAGAGAGCTGCTATCATTTGCGAGCTGGTAAGATTGAGTTCTATCGGAAAGTTCCCCACACAGATACAGGGGCGTATATCGCTTTAGGACAGCCATTGAGGCCGCTATGGTCGTTTCTAAATCTATTCTTGCTCATGTGGAGCGCAATTCCTATATTCCTCGCCCTGGTAACTGGACTTATCCTTCAACGAATGTTTTTGCGGCGATTTGTTATTGAACCAATCAATTCCCTGGTCAATGCCGCTGAGCGAAGAAGCAACATCCCTGACCATTGGCCCGATGAGTTAAAAGAGATAGCAAGAAGCCTTGCAGAGTCATTTGATGCACGCGAGCAGGCTGTCTTTGCGATGCTTGCAAAAGGTGTAGTTCACGACATCAGGACATTTCTGCACTCCTTGCTAACCGCTACCGAGTTGGTGAAGGAAAAGCAAAACGATCTTGAGAAAAGAAGTGAGCGACTAGAGGCTCTCTACCGAGCGAGTGCAACTAACCTTCCAAAAATGAAGCGAATTATTGAACTTACACTCGATGGCAGCAGAGAAATTCCTATTCACTCAGCTTCTAATAATTTAAGCCAGACAATTGAAGGGGCCATTGATGCGAATCGCGACCAGGCAAAAAATAAGGGAGTTAATATCGATTTTCGCCTACGTGGTGAAAAAATAGACGTTCCTCACGATCCTGTTCAATTAGAAAGGGCACTAGCCAATCTGATCCGAAACGGTATTGATGCAATTCCTGTAAGCATTGAGTCAGAAGCCGTTCGAGAAGTGCGGGTTTCAGTGCTTAGGACAGATGAGAGACTAGTCCAGGTCTGTGTAGAAGATTCCGGCCCCGGCCTGCCCGCTGACATCGAGCCCCTCTTTAAGCCTACAAGATCGACCAAAGCGAATGGGGCAGGTCTTGGCCTCTATATTACCGGCAAAATAGTTCGCGGGCATGGCGGTTACATCCAAGCAGGGCAGTCAAAAGATTTGGGAGGAGCCAATTTTGTATTTGGACTACCAAAAAGGTTTCAGGGAGATGGAGTGATATATGATTGAGAATTTGATCAGTGAAGCGAAGTCATTTGTCAAAAGCAGATTTGCCGACACCACCTGGAAAGGCGCTGCCGCCATCCTTTGCAAGGATGGAGAGATATTGATTTCAACCTCTCCTGAAACAGTCAATGAATCGGTTTCTCTATGCCATGAAACCGGTGGAATTTGCGAAGCTTATAAAAAGGGAAAGCAAGTTGCGCTTTCTGTTTGCATTTCTTTTGATGACAAAGAGAAGTGTCATATTTTAAGCCCTTGTGGGGTCTGCCAAGAACGGCTTTGGTTTTGGGGAGGCGGTGTCGAGGTAGCAGTTCCTCAAGGGAGCGATAGTACTAAGGCCATGACTATTACTTTGGATAACCTTAGCCCACACTATTGGAGACGTCCCTTCATGCCGCCTGGTGGTGAAATATGAACAGAAAACCACGAATTCTTGTGATTGATGACGATCCCACATGGCTAGAGCAAGTTCCGATGATTCTGGAAGGCTCCTGCGATGTAGATACCTATGAAACGATTGATCAAGGGCTCCAAGCTGTCAGCAGCCATTTCTATGATGTAGTTCTATTAGACTTGAATTTCGAAGGAGATTCACGGAGTGGCTTGGACATTTTCCGAAAGATACACTCTATCGATCGCGAAACGGATGTGATTGTAATCAGCGGTGAAACCGATCACAAGCGGCTAATAGAGATATTTAATGCAGGTGTTGCCCAGTTTGTCCCAAAAATGTCTAGCGTAGAAGAGATTCGGCAGGCTGTCGATCGAGCCTTGCAGGATCGAGAGACTCGTCGTCGTGCTTCAGAGCATCTTACTCAAAAAAGTAAAACCCCCTTGATTGGGGGCTCACCCCAAATGCAGAAGCTCCGTAGTGACATCGCTCGCGCAATTAAGGGCGGCACTAAAGATGTGCTGCTCCAAGGCGAGACCGGCACCGGAAAGGAGCTGGTTGCCCAAAGTATTGCCTTTGAAGCGGACCCTGCAAGACGTTTTGTCGTCATTCACTGTGGAGCGGTTAGTGATGGCTTGGCCGAGTCTGAATTCTTTGGCCATGTCAGAGGCGCATTCACAGGGGCAGAAAGGGATCGAGTTGGAGCATTTGAAGCTGCCGGCGGTGGTTTTGTGTTTCTCGATGAAATCGGAGAGTTACCACTTGCGCAACAAGCTAAATTGTTGAGAGTTTTACAAGAACGCAAAGTTCAGCCTGTTGGCACTCACAAGGAAAAGGACGTAAGTTTCCGATGTATCGCCGCGACCCATGTAAATCTTGAAGAAGCAGTAAAAGGCGGCAAATTTCGCGAGGATTTATATTACCGCGTTGCCAAAGACATCATTCGTATTCCATCCCTGCGCGAGCGGGTCGAAGACATTCCCGAGTTAGTTCACTATTTTCTTGGCATGATATCAAAACCCAAGCGACCTATGGTTACTCCTGAGGCAATGAGACTACTTCAGTCATATTCCTGGCCAGGAAATGTTCGACAACTCAAGGCAGTCGTTGAGAGTTTAGCGAATAGTGACAGTGCAGTTATTCGCGAGAAGGATATCTATCATACACTTCCTGAGGCTAACACCATATTCACCGCCGCAGCGGCGAGAGCACTTGTTGGTAGCTATGGTGCTTCAATCGTAATGAGCGAGCGTGAGCGATACGAAAAGGCAATTATTAAAACCCGAGGGAGTCGCGTTGAAGCAGCCAAATTGCTCGGTATTTCAAGAGCCACTTTCTTTCGCCGAGCAAAAGATCTTGGCTTGGTGAAATCTCGAATCAACAGTCAGGAGCTGACCTAATGAAACACAATGAATCTTATTCTTCAAATCCAGTTCTGTGCTTTCTTGTAGAAAAGCTAGTCACGACCTATCGCTGCCACACAGTTTTTCCCTATGGTTCAAGGGCGGCTGGCACATAAACCAAATTCAGTGACTATGATGTTATGGGTGTATGCAAATCAGGAAAAAAATATCGTCTCGCCGAAAAAAAGGACGGAAAGTACCTCCCGACTTCGACAGTGAAATGGACAAAAATAAATAATATCAGTAAGTTAAGTTTTTGCTGGGGCACTACATTTTAGATTTTGTAAGGTGTGCTGCTTCTTTCTAGCTCAATTGCTGTATATATTTCGAGCTGACTTTATTTTTGTTCATTTCACCGTCGAAGTCGGGATAATTTAGCGCTCGATATCCTGCCACGAATGCTTAAAAACATGTACGCTAGAGGAAAAAAATTGGCTGCAACCAACTGATATAAAAACCAAATAGTGATTCTATGCGGGCTCTAATTTCGTCTCCCTTTGGCACTTGTAATAACCTTTCCCTAGAGATATAGTGCCTGGTCACTTTGCTCAAGGTTTTGGCCTTGGCTTGGCCAAGTAAGGGCCGGGGAAAATTTTTGGAGTTTGCCTTGGGTAACAAAAAAGAATTTGATTCTACCGACTTTGATATCGCTGAAAACGAGTTTTTTTCTAAAGAAGAACTCATAGCTTTCTTGAAAGTCTTAGTGGACGAAAAAGATAAATTGTTGGAAAAAACTAAATCCACTCTTAATGCTGGAACGATTCAACTCGATTCCAACGAAATGATGGACGAAGTTGATTTGGCAGCAGCTACAGTTGAGCAAAACTTATCGTTACGCCTACTTGACAGGGATAACCAGCAGCTTGCAGAAATTGAACACGCCATTGCCAAAATCGGCAACGGGGAATTTGGTCTATGCGAAGGAACTGGAGAACCTATCCCTAAACGCCGTTTGGAGCTTTCTCCTTGGACACGCTACTCGGTTAAGCACAAAGAAAAATTGGAAAAATCCCGAAAAATCGGTCGGGGTGCTAATGATGACGAACCTGTTTTTTAAATTTATTTTAAAACTTATTTCAAAGCAAGGCCCTCTTAATCAGAGGGCTTTGTTTTTGATCTAAAAAAATCGCAAATCCCTAAGGACAATTTACCCCAGAAAGCTCTGTCTTGATTCCGCCCATATCTGCATAAGCATCACAAACTTCTTTAATATCTTCCGGTGATTTTCCTGACTTCGACAGCCAACCCAACTTTTGAGTGATTTAGACTGGGCAACTTTCTGTAATTTTTAGAGTAAAAATTTATTTTCAAAAACAGGCGTTTTGTCCTGCCCCGGGTGACCTTTGTTTTAGGCCTGCGATAGCTTGTATGCATGTATGCATTTATGTATTAGCAAAGAAAAAAGATGAAAAGCGTTGGCAGGTGCAGATTGTTTAATCTGTTCGTGAAGGCAAAAGCGTTCGTCAGAAAATCGTTAGAAATATAGGCACTCCTTACTCGGAAAAAAAGGTTGCTGAGTTTAAAAGGATAGGCGAAGTGGCGATTGTAGAAATAAAAATGCCGCTAAGCCTGTTCTACCTATTTTAGAATCTGCTGAATTCCACTCTTCAAGCAAGAGGCAACTACCTCTAGGGGATGAAATGGTCTATCCATTTAATTTAAAAGAAGAAAAGCGCTTTAATGAAGGGATTTCTGACATTTTCGGCAAGGTCTATGAAGACTTAGGCTTTGATAAATTGGTTCAGGGCACATCAAAAGACCGAGAGTGGAATGATATTTTACAGTCCTCTGTACTTGCTCGCATTGCCGAGCCCGATAGCAAAAGAGCAACTTCGCGATTTATGAATGAAGAGTTTGATATAAAGATCCCAGTAAAAAAGATCTATCGAATGATGGATCTACTTTCAGATATTGAAGGCAAGATCAAACAAACGGTAGCTCAGAAGACTTTGGCGATAATTGACCAAGAAGTTGATGTTTTGTTTTTTGATGTCACTACTCTGTACTTCGAAAGCATTGAACGAGATGAGCTTCGAAACTTTGAATTTAGCACGGACTGTAAGTTTAATCAGTCGCAAGTCATGTAGGCTCCAGTGACAACGCATGACGGCCTTCCTATTTCCTATCAGTTGTTTCCAGGCAATACTTTTGAAGGACACACCCTTCTTCACGTGGTTAAAGAGTTGAAAGAAAGCTTTAAAGTCTCTCAAATTGCTCTGGTTGCTGATCGAGGGATGTTTACACCGGATAACTTAGAAGAGCTTGAAAGACATGAAATCAAGTATGTTGTGGCGGCCAAGCTCAAGAGCTTTTCAAAAGCGAAAAAGGATGAAATCTTAATCTCTGAGTTTAAGGCAACTTGTGTAAATAATGAATTTCATTTGGTTCGAGATTTTGAAAATGAAGGTAGACCCTCGTTGTAAGCTACAGCAGCAGTCGGGCCAAAAAAGACGCTTCAGACCGTCAAAGACTGGTGGATCGTCTATTAAAGAAAGTTAGTCCTGGAAAAGAAGACATCAAAATCGGGGATGTCATTTCCAACAGCGGAACAAAAAAGTACTTAAAAATTAAGTCCGGATCCGCTGAAATCGACTTCAATAAAGTAGAAAATGATGCAAACTGGGATGGCCTTCACGGTGTTATCACTAATATTTCAGAAGATCATTCTGCAAAGATCCTTGAGCGCTACCGAGGGCTTTGGCAAATTGAGGAAGCATTCCGCGTCAACAAACATAGTCTAAAAATGAGACCCATATATCACTGGAGTCCCCGTAGAATTCGCTCTCATATAAGTCTTTGCTACCTCACCTATGCTGTGGCTAAGCACAGTGTTCATAGACTCAAGAAAAAGGGACTAGTAATCAGTATTGACGAAATGAGGCATCGACTCCGCAGAGTAGAAGCTAGCAAGATCATCGACAAGCCAACCCAGAATCGCTATGTCATTCCCTCCGCAACCGACAAAAGTCAGCTCGAAATATATGCAGCATTTGACCTAGAAAGAAGCAGCACACCTTACAAAATCTAGAATGTAGTGCCCAGCAACAACTTAACATGCTGATATTATATATTTTTGTTCATTTCACCGTCGAAGTCGGGAAAAAGAGATCCTTTTTTGCATAGTCGACTGGGAGAGAGATAGCTAAATACAGTTTGGAATGCCTAAGGCGCTATATAACCCTATTGAAAGAATCCGCCATAAAAGATAGATGAAGACTTTTTGAACTAAGCTTGCCATATTAGAAGAAGCTTAAGAGTATAAAATGTTAGTTGTCACTTCAATTGGCATATATTTATGAAAAAATCAGCTGATTTTTCGGCCGACAGGGTCTATAGATACGCTCTCTACCGTGTTTGGGATGAGGCCTTGCCTTTGGCAATGTTCGTCGGCCTAAACCCCTCGACCGCAGATGAAGTAGAAGACGACCGAACTATATGTCGATGTATCAATTTTTCAAAGAGCTGGGGGTATGGCGGCTTAATCATGGCTAACCTATTTGCATATCGATCAAAAGATCCAAGTAAACTTAATTCAGCCCCAAATAATGACCCTATCGGGCCAGAAAATAATGACTGGATTATAAAACTCCAGTCCCGTTGTAAACTAGTGTTGATTGCTTGGGGAACAAACGGAGCACTCAACGAAAGAAATAAAGCAGTATTAAAATTATTGGACTCACCTTACTGCTTAGGAATTACAAAACACGGTCACCCCAGACATCCACTTTATGTGCGAGGAGAAATCAAGCCTATCGAGTTTGGAGAAAAATACCAAGAAATCTGAGACTCCAAGATAGATACTCTCTGAGACTCAGTATCACATTGAGACTCTAATCCAAGAAAAATTCCAAATTAATACAGATACTTCCTATCATTTGCGCTAATCCTATGCGTTGGCACGCTCTTGCAACTACCTACATGTAGAGAATCGACTCTGAGACTCACAAGTAGGAGGTTAAGAACATGCCATTTTACAGATGCCCCCGATGTTGGGAGGCGGCCTACGAAGTACTAAAGACCCACTGCTATTGCGTGAACTGCAATTACTGCCCTGAGTTTGATCCACAGCTTAATATGCCCACCTCCCGTCGGCAGCAATCCAGCCTGCGAAACAAGGCGTGTATCAGGAGGACCGGCCCATGAAAATCAAACTCAAATCCGTTCGCCGTGCTCTGCGCTCGCTCTGGAGATCACACGAAGCGGTCTGGTGGGATCACGCACAATCGGCTAAGTATCAGCGCGAGCACTATTCGCGTGTTCAAAGGGCACGACACGTTGGGTTTTAGCTTCAAGAAGGAGTCAGTAAGTGACACACATGCTCGAAGAATTGCGCGCCGATTTGATCAAACTTCGTGGTGAAATGCCCACGAATAGTCACCGAAGCAAAGGCATTTTAAGGCGTATAGACCGAGCTCTGTCCGCGATTATCAGCAGCCGTCGAGACGAGCACAGATCGGCAAAATTGACGTGGCCTTGAGTGGCCGCATCAGTATGTCAATTAAACCTTTGTTGTTAGCTTTGGACCAGTTTCCAGTTGAAGTGTTAGGAAACTGCCGGAGTCTAATTGAAAGAATACGGGTCAATTGCCGTGAACTACACCGTGCCGAACAACGTCGCGAAGCGTTTGCCAATGGGAATGATCTGGCGAATAGAGAAAGAGATCAAGAACTGTTCGATCACGTATCTGACGAACTTAAATTAAATGGTTAAGGAGCTCCCAAGATGAATGACGTGAATGAACTGAAACACGAACTACTAGTTGGCCGCTTTGAAGCTGGAAAGCTACTGCTTCCAAAAAATGCTGGACTAGCCATTCGCAAGGGAGATGAGTCATTCTATAGTCTCAGGCTGCACATGTTTCCGGGGGTGACATACTTCCTTAATAGAAACTTTGGAGAAAATCCAAACTACACCCTCTTTAGCAAAATTCTCCGAGACGAAGAGGGAGTTCGGTTTCAGAATCCGGTAGGGGCTGCCCGTCTTCGCATGGATTTAAAGACGCATCTTGAGATTCGATTTAATCTTATTGACCGTCGGGTGTTCATGAGCCTTTTTCCGGCTGAGTAGTGTTCCACAAAATCACGGCTCCGAATCTACCTCTGAGTAGCACGCCGCCAATGTTTCCGCCTTTGTGGAGGTCTATAAATGTCTATTGCAAGTAAACGATTTGGTTTGTCGTTTTTGACCGTTTGTTTGGTTTTCGCCTCATCGCTTGCTTTGGGTAGCGTAGAGTCTAGCTTGATGGCAGTACAGAATAAACTAATCAACGTCATTCTGCCGCTAGCCGGAATTCTAGGGTTAGTATTTGCCGCATTTTCCTTCTTTACTGGCAACGCCAATGCAAGGTCGCATCTCTTTCTTGCCATGATGGGCGCCGTAATCGGTTTTGGCGCACCCAGCATCATCGCGTTCATACGCGGCATGATCAACTAGCCGAAAGTTTTCGGCGGGCCCCAGCCTCAAGGCAGGGGACTCGCCGATTATCATCTGTCAAAAGGAGTTCCATGGCACTTAAAACAGCCCAAATTAGCCGCTGCCTCGACAAAAAACTGCAGATTGCTGGCTATGAGATTCCTGACTTGCTCGCAATCTTCTTTTTACTTTCCCTTCTGAACTTCATGTTTGGTCGGACGGACATGAAGATGGTCTTAGTTTGGCTGCCAACTATCTTTCTAGCTGTGACTTTAAGAATCGGAAAGCGCGGCAAACCAGACAATTATTTGATTCACTTGGTGCGCTTCCAGCTCCGTCGCAAGCAACTCTTTGCGTTCAACGAACCCTCCGAGTGGCCACTGCCACCAAACAAAAATGCAAGAGGTGCCCGATGATGAGTGAGACACTCGCTGACTATCTCCAAATTTGGGGAATTGAAGATGGAAATGTAGTTTTTGCTGATGGTTCCATAGGGTTCGGATTTGAGCTTGCACCCTTAGACGTCTCGTGTTCATCGGACGAAATGATCAACGATTTTTCCGAGCGCACAAAACAGTTTCTAAACAGCCTCCCAAGCGGTCTGGATCTTCAATTTATACAGGATATCAAAGGTGGGAATAGTTTTATTATTGAGAATCACGGCAAGTTGTCTGTTGCGAACAAACAATCGTTAGCTGCTTCAATGACAGAACAACGATGCAAGCAACTCGAGCAACTGGATGGCGAGGGTAGTTTGCCCCATCATTCCTTGTTTCTCTTAGCCCGGCGCGCTTGGTCAGGCAGTCGTCTCCGTAAGCCTAAGATATTCACAAGACAAGCAAGTTTCAACGAGATGAATGAAGCGGCGTTTCATCGCGAACTTGCGGATGCGGAACGACTAAAAGAGGAGATGACAACGCAGCTTATGGCCTTAGGTATGGAGCCTAAGATTATCGCTGTTGAAGCGATGATGAATCTGATTTACCAGCAGTGGAATCCAAATAGACCTATTGAGCTAAAAGGTTTTGATCCGGAGTCGGTACGTACGTCTCTCCTATTTTCCGACGTTGGCATTTCAGATCGAGGATTTGCCATTGGCGGGATGCACCATCGTGTGATTTCACTGAAGCTTTTGCCAGATCAATCCTATTCGTCCATGGCGTCGGTACTTCGAGAGATGCCATTCGACTCCAGACTTTTTTTTACTATTCATGTCCCCGATCAAACGAAGGAGCTAGAAAGCCTTCAAACCCAGAGGCGAATCGCCTATTCCATGGCTTTCGGCAAAAAGTCTGGTGTCTCGGACATTGAGAGCACGGCGAAGTTTACGGATCTTGAACGCCTTTTGGAACAAATGATCGCCCAGGGTGAAAAGGTATTCCACGGCAGCATGAATGTTTTACTTCGTAGCCATGACGAGGAGCACTTACGAATGCAAGTCGCGCAAACGCTTTCTGTCATGAGAGAAATGGGAAGAGCCGAAGGGCTCGAAGAAAGTCTTGCTGCTTTTGACTTGTTCACGCAATTTTCTTTGCCTAACTCACGAGTCAATGATCGATCAAAGCGCATGAAAACATCAAATCTTTGTGACTTAGTGCCTCTTTATGGTCCGTGGCGAGGGCATCGAGAGCCGCGTATACTACTTAGAACGCGAATGGGTAATCTACTCTCAATAGATCCGTTCGATCCTGGGCTAACCAACGCCAATCAACTTGTCAGCGGCGCATCGGGCGCAGGCAAGTCATTCCTCACTAACGTGCTTTTGCTTCAGATGCTGAAGGAAAATCCGCGTGTCTTTTTTGTAGACATCGGCGGTTCCTACAAAAAGCTCTGCGAGAACCTATCGGGCCAATATGTGGACTTGTCGCTGACTGAGGGTATCGCCATTAACCCTTTCGACCTCGCGCCTGGAGAAACGGTGCCTTCAAGTCAAAAGATAAAATTTCTCTTGGGGCTTATTGAACTGATGACCAAAGAAGACGAACAAGAGCGGCTCCCGCGTCTTGAACGCTCAGAAATCGAAGAGGCTATTCAACGCCTCTATGAAAAGAGCGTATCTCCGCGTCTAAGTGAACTGAGGGACTTATTGCTTGCCCACCCCGATGCGTCGATAGTCCGCTATGGTCGTATTCTAAATTCCTGGTGTGGCGATACTCCATACGGCAGGTTTGTAGATCGCCCTACAAACGTCAAGCTTGACTCTCATGTTGTAGCCTTCGACCTAAAGGGATTGGAATCTTATCCTGATCTTCAAGCCATTTGTCTATTCATCATCACAGACCTAGTTTGGCGTGAGGTCCAGCGCGATAGAAAGACGATGAAGTTTCTAGTTTTTGATGAATGCTGGAAGCTCCTAAAAAGTGATGCAGGACTCGTTTTCATTGAAGAAGTATTCCGTACCTTTCGCAAATACTACGCCTCTGCTATCGCAATCTCTCAAGATATTGACGACTTTGCCAGGTCAAAGATTGCGAGCGCCATTATGCCTAACTGTGCTGTCAAGTGGGTACTGCTCCAGCCTCAAGGTGACAAGACCAGGCTCAAAGAGGTTCTAGCACTTAACGACAACGAAGTGGCGCTGGTTAGTTCGCTGCACCAGAAAAAGGGCGTCTTTTCAGAAGCCTTTCTGATTGCGGGTGCTAATCGAACACTTGCTGTTATTGAAGCAGCGCCGCTAGAACTATGGATTGCAACCACCGATCCCCGCGATCTAGCGGCAATCGATGCTTACCGGGAGATTCACCCACAAAAGTCTCATCAGGAAATTCTCAAAGAGCTTTCTGAATTATACCCGCGCGGAGTCTCCTCTGCCGGGTAAAGGGGAAAACTATGAAATCTAGGAACGTCAAAAGTAGGGTAATATCAGGGATCGTTGCCTGCTCTCTGATGATAGCGCCAAAAACATCCCGAGCTGATGTTTTTGGCGGCGATGTCGTTGTGCTAACTCAGATCCTTGCGAATGCCATTCAGCAACTTCTACAATTGAGGCAACTTCTTTCTACGGGACAGGACACACTTAGCCTTATGCAGGATGTAAACCGTGGTTTAAACGACGCCCTTGGTCTCGTTAATTCCGTAGGTGCTGCCCTTGACCCTGGTTTGTACCGCGAGCTGCTTCGCGCCCAAGATGCCCTTAGGTATGTGAAGAATGTCTATGGAAACTCAGTGGACTCGTCAGAACTTAAAGTTCAACAAGACGCCGATCAGACTGCCGCAGAGGCGATTTCTCTCAACAATTCGATCTACGGTTACGCGCGAGAAATCGATCAAATTGGCGAGAAAATCAAGCGCAATAGCAACGTTGCATCTCCAAAGGGAGCGCAAAAGATCACAGCTCAATCTTTAGGCATCATGCTTCATGTGATGAATCAGTCTCTTCGTGCTCAAGCAACCGGCCTTAAGCTTCAAGCGCAATCCATGGCAATTCAAAACCGGAAAGACAAAGTCTATAGTGATCAGGTTCGCAGCACATCGGACAAACTCAACGCAGCGATGACCTCTATGCGACCCGAATTCAAATTTCCGAGGCTCTAACTATGATGGACTACGCATGGGTCACTCAAGAGGCACAAAATATTCACAGTATTTTTGTATCGATTTTCTTCTCTCTGGCAGTTGTGTTTTTGCTGATCGGAGTTGTGATCGAGTATTTCAAGATTCCCCTTGGAGGGATGCCTGGATTCTCACAATTGGTGGGTAGGACTCTCATTGCAGCGGTACTGCTCATCAGCTATCCAGAAATTGCCAACGCCGTAGCGGATGTTGCTGATGCTCTTGCAAATCGCATCGGAGATCTCAATTCCTACAAACTAGTCTTGGGCAAAGCCGGTGCAGCTCTTAAATCTCTTTCGTGGTCCTGGGCCTCAATTGGGGATTCATTTATTTTCGTCATTTCGTACCTGGCCTTCTATATCCTTCATGTCACGGTCTATTTTTTCGATGCTGCCATTGCCTACGCATGGGTGGTCCTCTATGTCTTTTCGCCACTATTGATTGCGTTCTTCATTTTGCCCCAAACTGCGGCGGCTACATCCGCCCTATTTCGTTCCATTTTTGAGATTTCCGGCTGGAAAATCGTATGGTCTGTCCTCGGCACACTCCTGTGGAGTTCGGCAATCCACAATTTTGAAAACGTAAACGAGCAAACTAATTTCATCACAATACTCACCTATACTATCATGCTGTCACTGTCAGTTATTTTCACACCATTGGTAGTACGTGCTCTTATCAATAAGGGTGTCGCCGGACTCGCAGGAACTTTAAGTGGCGGCGCGGGTACCGCTCTTATTGCGAGCGCTGCTGGTCCAGCAAGCCTTTCCGCTTTAGCGACGGCTCCAGCTCAGACTTTAATTACTGGCGCGCGCCGCATCACAACCATGCCTATCGCTCGGGCGCGGGCGCATTTTGAGGCAAAACGGGAAGAAGCAAAGAACTACAGCAGCGGTGTCGTGCGCTCTCCTTTAAAGAATCGCAAGCACAAGAATACCGACTCTGGTTTAAAAATTTCCTGGAAGGAAAAGTAATATGAGATTTCCAACTGCATGGGCCGATATCGCAGCCCAAAACGTAACCTTAAAGTTTGTAATTGGCGCGCTGTCGATTTCGTTAGTCACGACTGCGACCATAGTCGCCAAACTTGCTCTTAAAGATCCCCTTGTCATCGAACGAGGATGCATTTCCAAATCTGCCAAAAAGGTGTCGGTCAATGTCACAGATGTTGAGATTAAAGGTTTTGTCGAGGAAGTGCTTCCTCAGCGTTTTGGCACAGGCATTGATGCAAAATCAGCCTATCTATCGTTACCACAGTTAAAAGCCCGCGCTATCGAAATGGAAGACCTTAGAAAGAAGGGAATGGGTCAAAAACTGGTCGTTAACTCCGTAACCATCAAGGGTGATGCCATTCGAGTAGATGCTGATCGACTAGTATCCATCGATAAGATTAGATCAGCATTTCCCATCATACTTGAGGTTTTAGTGTCTCGCACCACACGCACCGAAGATAACCCCTACGGCCTCCTCCTTAGCAAAGTTGACAACGTCGATAGAAAGGAAATTGGCAAATGAAAATTGCAAACCTAGGGACTAACGTGCTGTTTGTTGTTTTGATAGCTAGTTGTAACGCCTACGGTCAGGAAGTGAAAACGGTTTATCTGAAAGATACTCAGGTTGCCGCGATTCCCGTTCTGATTAGAGGCACTGTCTTAAGCCTCCCGACCAAGGCGACCAAAGTAATTTTAGGCAACACCGGATCTTTTGGAATTGAGTACGTCGAAAATGACCTGGCGATTTCACCTCTAAAAACAAATGCCAGATCAAATCTTTTTGTCTACATGCTTGGGCGTCGATTCACCTTTGATCTCCGGGCAACAGAATCGGGGGGCCAAAGCATCGTCGTTGTGCGCGATGCCATCGAAGCACCACAGGGAGGAACCGCACGTGGAAAAAAACACTGACACTCCAAGAATTCTAAAGGACCGGCTGCAAAGTCGGTCAGATCGTCTCATGGAATTCGCGCGCACCAGAAAGTTCGGTCTCATCGTTGCCATTGTACTAGGGATTGTTGCCGTGGCTGTTATTGTCGGAGGACCTCCTGAGGAGTCATCAGAGGCTACAAAAGCGGTAGCTTTGCCAAATGACTTTACTCCTTCTGATGATAGTAGCGGTTTGAATCTACCTATTTATGACGCCCTTTCTGGTTCTCAGGACGTGGATCAACTGCCTAAGTTGAGGACACAAGGAATGCCATTGAAGCTAAATGGCCCCAAGCTTTTAAAACGCCCGCGAGACATTTCTATCACTCCGGGAGCTTTGGCGATGGCCTCCTTAGCAATTGGCGCTTCCAACGGGCCTGTCAAAGCAATTCTTACTGATGGCCTTGTCGTTAATGGCGAAGAACTTATCGAGCCAGAAGCAGTATTGCTCGGTACAGGACAATCATCTGAGGAAAGGCTTTTCATCCGATTCGACAAGGTCGTCTTTAAAGATGGATCAATGGCTGCAATTCAGGCAGACGCCGCTGACAGCAGCGATAAAACTCCAGGCTTAAAGGGATCAAAGGCAGGTCAGTATGCCTTACGCCTTGGGGGAAGCATTGGTCTCAACTTCATTTCCGGATTGTCTGAAGGTCTTCAGGAAAAGGAAGTTCAGGGTCCAGCAGTGGTGAACAAGTCCACAGTGCGAAACGCGATGTTAAATGGCACAAATCGTGCTGCATTGGATCAATCCCGCGAGATGATGTCGTCCCTGAAAAACGAAAAACCCGTTATCGAAGTCCCCGAGGGAACATCGTTCTATGTGCTGTTCGGAAAGGAAGGCGGCTGATGTCTAGCAAGTTTCAACCTGACAGGCTCCAAGCCGCACTAACCAATGCTCGACTGATGCTGCGGCCAGTTCGCGAACTGTGGTTTGGTTTTCGTAGCAATTCCATTCCGTGGGCAGCATGCGGGTTTGTTGGGCTATTGGCGGCGCTGCTTATTCTGTTTCGCTGGGACAGCTTTATGTTCCATCGGATGGGAATAGAATTCTTCTACCCACGAGGAACCATTCTCTTTTCCATCTATTCGATTGGTGCGATCTCGTTTGGATTTGTCGCTTGGGCGACATATCGAGCCACACTATTCAATCAATTTGAGCGAAAGCTCGAAACAGCTTTGCTGACATCGGGTCTTAAGAATCGACTTGGTAGAACACCACGGATTCTTAGAGACTTCCCAATCGATGTGAATACGCGCAAGTTACGTATCACTAGCGCCAATTTCCCAAAGAAAGACTTTGAAGCCGCAAAGCCAGCTCTTGAGACGGGGCTTCAAGTGTATATCGACGAAATCAAAGAAGATCGAGGGCAAGGTTGCTTTGATATCATCTACTCTAAGTTTCCTATGCCTTCCTCGGTCGAATGGGCTGGTATTAACGGCCTTAGAGGTATTCAATTTCGAATCGGGAAAACAAGATCAAAGGATATCAAAGGAAACCTTCGCGATACGCCACACTTATTAGTCGCTGGTCAAACCGGTGGCGGTAAATCAACCTTTCTAAGACAGATGATTACAACGCTATATCTCAAGAATGAAAAGATGGATTTTATTCTGATCGATCTTAAAGGTGGTCTGGAGTTCCAGCTTTTTGAAAACTTGGAAAGAGTCAAAGTCGTCCCTAGTGTTGCCTCGGCAATCAATGATCTTAAGCGAGTTGAAAAAATGATGAACGACCGAATGGGTATTCTGAAAGAGAACAAGGTCAAAGACATCGATGCACTTGCAACAAAAAAGACTGGGACCAACGCCCAGGAAATGAAGCCTAAGTCTCTAAATAGGATGCTCCTTGTCATTGATGAGGCGACCGAAATGTTTCTTGCGGGTAGCCATGCATCAGCAACGGAAATTCAAAAAGCTAGACGCATTATGAGCCAAGTTGCAAGGCAAGGACGCGCAGTTGGGGTTCATCTAATAATTGCAACACAGAGGCCTGATGTACGAGCCCTTGATCCGCAGATCAAGGCCAACTTAACTGGAGTGCTTTGTTTTCCTATGTCAAACGATGCCTCAAGCATGACAGTTCTGGGAAATGGCAGAGCCACCGATCTTCCAGTCATTCCAGGGCGTGCCCTTTGGAAATCGGGAATTGAAATGACTGAAGTTCAAACACCTTTCCTAACGATCGAAACCTCTGAGGCACTGCTTGCACCCTTGAGAAAATCCGTCGACTCCCTTTCTAAAACTCATAGCGAAGAATCCACTGATATGCACCAAGAGGATTCAATTCCAGAATCGTCTCCTTTTGAAATGGCGTGAGGTGTCCGAAATGAAGCAAAAGATTAAAGTGAAACTATCAAGTGAGCGGGATATTCCTTTGCTTGGTTTTCTCTGGCGTTGGAAAGTAGTCACGACACGGGCTCTGCACTTGAAGTTCTTCCCTAAGACTTCGCTCGTGGTAGCCTATCATCGGCTGAATCGGTTAGAGCGAGCAGGAATTATTAAAGGCGTATCGGACGAAAGGGCACAAAATTTTCATTGGACCCTTTCAAAAAAAGGTTTCGAGGCTATCCGATCATTTCTTCCTGCCTTGCGCGAAGAAGGCTTTGGCTCGGAACATACCCGTCACGACGGACTTGTCAGCGCATTCCATCTCGGCGAGTGGCTGATTGATCGTCCCGAAAACGTTCAATTGTTTTCAGAACAGCAACTGCGTCGATACGCGACAGAATCACTGCCATCATGGGTGCCGAGTCCAGAAATACACCGCCCCGATGGTTACTGGGGAATTCCTAGCAATGAAAAGATTTTTCCTGTGGGTGTAGAAGTAGAGCTGAACCAGAAAGCCTCGGCATTTTATCAAACAGTTGGTGATTACTACAGCGAAGAACAAACAGTTTTTAGGGTCCTTTGGCTTGTAGAACTCGAATCGCAAGCGCGATCGATCCAAAAGCAGATCACGAAGTTGGTTTCCTATCGCGGCGATATCCACAATTTCGTATCCGCGGATCAATTCACTAAGCATGGTTGGTCTGCAAAGTTTTGTACTGGCCCTGAATCAGGAAAATCCATTCGGGATACACTGCATCTTTTAATGCATCGGGAGGGTAGTCAACCGCCGGTCAACAGCTCATCTACGTTGACGACCCAGCATCTGTTGGATGCACGAAAAAGCCAAGCGAGAATCGCGCTTTAACGCCCCTGCGAAATCGACTCAATTCCCGATAGGCTCCTATACGGAGCCCATTCCAAACACGACTCCATTCATCATTCCACTTTAAGGACCTTATATGAAATTATTTATATCACTCATTATCATTCCATTCCTCTTCGTAGGTTGCGCTACCGCTAGAGATAGCATGCTCCTTGGGGCGAGTATGGGAGCTGCAGCTGGCGGCAGCATGGGAAATCTCTCGACGGAGCACAGTCCTAGAGGAACTGCGATTGGCGCCGTCATTGGTGCCGGCCTCGGTGCAGCATTCGGCTATCTAGGACACAAGGACTACCAACAAAAAGAAGGATTGCGACAAGCGACCACCAACGGAACCGAAAAGCCAAAAGATCCAAAGATTTCTGAGCCACGCTACAGGTCTATTTGGGTGCCTGACAAAATTGAAGGTGACCGTTACATCCAAGGACACAGAATATTTATTATTGAGGACACTGGAAAATGGACGACCAACTAATGGAAAAGCACCCGCAAGAAAAGTCAAAGATTCGACATCCGGATCGTGTAACGCTGCCTCCTGAGCTTATTTCAAAACTAGATGCATGGATGAAGCACATCACGGATAGACATCGCGGTGTCCGGCTAACCAGAAACAATATGATTGAATGGCTCATCAGCTCTTATCCCAACGAATTGCCAAGCGCTGACATCAAGACAATCGCGGAGCAATTTTATGATGAAGAACGGTTTTTGAAAGACGCGATCCATGAACTACGCTTGAAGAAGGCGCGGGGAGAGAATGTTAGTCTGGCGGAAATCTTAGCAAAGGGTGGTCCTCAAAAAACGCCGAATCCCAAAAGGACAACAAAACCAAAAGTCGCCGCAAAAGTAGCGACTACTGCCAACGGCCCCGAAGCTATCGCTTGACGTACCGAGCCTTTGGGCGTCTGCTCCGGTTTCCCGGGGCAGATTCCCTTTTTTTAAGGAGTACTTATGCCGCGCTGGGAAATCTCTAACATCCGCTCGGTCCTTGAGCACATTGAACCAACCGAAAGCGATCATCAGCTTGCAGATATCGCGCGAATTCTGTATGCTTCTCTTTGCCAGACCGCTTCTCATAAAAGGGATTTATCCCATTCCACCCAGCCGGGACTCCAACAATTGTTATAAGGAGTTCCGACATGAAATCTTTACTTAAGTCAAAACCCATCAAAGACACACAACCGCTGCATAAGATCGGCATATATATTCGCGTGTCGACTGAAGAACAGGCAAGTAACCCGGAAGGGTCGATCAAAAGCCAAGAACAGCGGCTGCGCGCCCATGTGGACCTGAAGAATTATGAAAGACCGTTTGGCGAGGTTTCAAAGGTTTTTGTTGACCGCGCCAAATCTGGTAAAGACACCAATCGACCAGAGTTACAGCGATTACTTAAGGCCATTATTAGCCGCGAAATCACCCTTGTTATGGTGACGGAGTTATCGCGGCTTTCGCGTTCTATCAAAGATTTCTCAGACATGTGGGAATTGATGCGTGAGCATCGCTGTGAATTCTTAAGTCTCCGGGAGCAGTTTGACACCACTTCTGCTGCCGGTGAAATGGTGATGTACACAATCGCTAACATTGCTCAGTTTGAGCGCCGCCAAACATCAGAACGTATATCAGCCAACTTTCAAGCCAGAGCAGAGCGGGGTCTATTCAATGGTGGTTCTGTGCCACTCGGCTACAGATTAGACTCTGATAAAAAGGGCTATCTGCTCGTGGTTGAAGAGGAAGCAGCTATTGTTCGCGATATGTTCAAAACGTTTCTTGAAGAGGGAGTCGTCTCCGCTGCAGGCAAAAAACTCAATGCAAAGAAGTATCCTATTCCAAAGAAGCGTGCAGCAGGCGGCTCTAGTCCGCGCCTTGGCTATTTTACCGTCGGCAACATGTATAGGCTTTTGACTAATCCCACTTTTATTGGAGTTCGGACGTTTAGTGTTAATGGAGTTGAGCAAAACTCAAAAGCATGCTGGGACCCAATCATCGATGAGGATACTTTTCATAAAGCACAGGCTCTTCTCAAAAAAAATCATCGATGTAACAAAACGGCGATGAATTCTCGCTTTCCCTTTCTACTTTCGGGACTTGTTGCTTGTGGTACCTGCCGGGGCAGGATGCCAGGCAAATCGGCACACGGACGAAAACTTAAGATTCCCTACTACGCGCACGGATGGACCGCTGTGCGTGCAGAGTTAAATGATGATGCCAAGTACCAATGCACCGGGCCTGTCCGCGTCCTCGCCAACATTATTGAGCCATTGGTCTGGG
The DNA here is from genome assembly GCA_037142195.1 of Pseudomonadota bacterium. Classification (GTDB taxonomy): domain Bacteria; phylum Bdellovibrionota_B; class Oligoflexia; order Oligoflexales; family CAIMVM01; genus CAIMVM01. Next base: position 10,636 of record JBAXBA010000007.1, on the reverse strand, counting down.
AAAAGGTAGTAGGTCTACTCAGTGATCCCCTCCGCGCAAAGCGAATCGTAGACGAAGCCAAACGCCTGCATGGACAGATAGACCACGAGCAGGATTTGGAGCGACTGATTTCAAAAATGACGCAAATTGATTCCCAAACTGAGGCTCTCGCCGAGCATTTAGCTTCAATTCCTAAAGGCGTATCCCCAACGCCGATTTTTAACCAATTGAAGAAGCTGGAAGAAACAAAAGACATGCTGCGCGCTGAACTAGGCCAAATCGAGCGGAGCCTTGATGATCGCACCATGCCGGTAGACTTGGCCGGTTATGAGGAATTTCTGGCAGCTCTTAAGCGCGGGCTAAATACAGTAGGGGAGGGAGCAAAGGCTGATATTATCAAAAAGGTTGTTTCTAAGGTGGAAGTTCACCCCGATTCAGCCACGATCTATTATCGGGTCAGCAAAGGTGAAACCTTGCCGCCGGAGGTAGCCCCGCTGGGGGAGCCTAAGGCCACGTCTCAACTCCCGGGGGCCGGGAAAGCCAAAAATGAAGAAACCCCAACTTTTTTTAAAAATCGGGGTTCGACTACTTGTCTTTTTGGTGGAGGTAAGCGGAGTCGAACCGCTGACCTCTTGCATGCCATGCAAGCGCTCTACCAACTGAGCTATACCCCCAAATCGAGGCTTGCTTATCCAATATTAATGAGGGATCTGTCAAGATTTTTTTTAAAATGGCAGTTGCGGCATAGTGGCATTTAAATTTAGTATTCAGGTCCAATTTGATTTCTAACGGGGGATTTACTAATTATGAATCAACAGGCAGGTGAATCACAACGTCATGAAGTCGAGCTTTTGGGATTTTCAACGGTCATCGGCCTATTAGGCATCGGACTATCTGGCTATTCCTTGAAGAACCATTTGGCCGTTAAGGCAACGGGCGCTAGCGGTGCTATATGCAATATCAATCAGACCTTTTCTTGCGATGCCGTATCGAGTTCCGCATATAGTGAACTCTTTGGATTCCCTATTGCTTTGTTAGGCATCGGATTTTTCGGAGCCCTGACTACTTTAGCCTTGTTAGCTCTATTTTCGGGTAAGAACAAATCTGAGCAAATCGCGGGAATCTACGGCTTAAGTGTTATAGGCGCCGTTTCCTCGATTGTTCTAGGCTTAATTGCATGGCTTGGAGTTGGGGCCTTTTGTTTAAGTTGTATTGGGGTTTATATTCTGACTTTTTTGCAGCTCTTTTGGGTTCTCAAAAAGAAGTCTGAGGTTAAGCCGGAACTTACCATTAAGGTGCTATTCAACGGCTTAACTACCGCTGCTATGGTTGTTGCCATGGCCCTGGTTGGCTACAACTTTCTCAAGCCTTCAGCTAAAAATAGCCCTGCCGTTGATAGTGCCTCGGAAGCCGCATTAGAGAGTCAGATCTTGGGAGCCAAGACGAATTCGATCGTAGTATCGAAGTCTGCCTTTTCTGGTCTAGGTGAGGACTACCGCAAAGGCGGCGATGAAGCAAAAGTAACCGTTACGGAATTTTCTGATTTTGAATGTCCGGCTTGCGGCAGGGCTGAGCCTCTCCTACGGGAAGTGACTGCTGAGTTTGGCAATAGAATTTTGTTCGTGTTTAAAAATTATCCACTAGATAAATCATGCAATGCTTCCATGAAGGGAGACCTCCATAAGTTTGCCTGCCAGGCGGCCATCGTGGGCCGTTGCGCTGGTCAGTTTGGTAATTTTTGGGCGTTTCATGACAAAGCCTTCGCGGAACAAAGTAATATCTCCCTTACCAATATAAAAGCATGGGGCAAAGGAGCAGGACTAACGGAAGCTCAAATGGATCAGTGTCTAGCTTCCAATGATGTGCTAGCCAAGGTTAAGGACGACATTGCCCAAGGCGACCAAGCTGGGGTTACAGGAACTCCTGCCATATTTATCAATGGACGGAAGTACAATGGAGCATTTTCTGCCATCCAGTTGAAGCAGGCAATTGAAAGCGAGCTAAAAAAGTAACATGAATATAAATTTCGAGTCTGACTATCGATTGAAAATTCTATATGTAAGTTTTGGGGAGGGGAGCACTCTTTCTTCTAAGGACGATGTTCTTGAGTTTAGACGACAGTGGACTTTAGCCCTTAAGTCTTGGCACTCTCCCTACAAAGCTTTTATTGATATGAGCTTACTTAACATCCCAATGCCTCTCCCTGAAGAGTCCCAAAGAGCTTTAAATATCATGTTTAAGTTTCTTAAAGGTCTCTTTCTAAGAGAGGCCGTGGGTTTTGGTAAGACTCGTCTTGAACTTCCGTTTTCAGTATTTGAATCGCGAGAGGAAGCAGAAAATTCATTAGGAATTAGGAAACACACCCAGGTTGAGGCGAGTGATTTTCGCTCTCAGATTTCCATTGAGAACCATTTCCAAACCCATACGGTCGAGTTAAGTTTTCGCACGCTATCTGCCATTGAGACCCCCGAACACATAAAAATTTTAAAGTCTAAATTGACCAACAACCTTATGCAGTGGCATTCCAAATGGAATCTATTGATTGATTGCACCCATCTTCAAATCGATCCGGCAATGGATATCCCATGGGCAAATATGCAAAGGTATTTGAAGGGATTTTATTTAAAAAAGCTTTTGGGTTACAGCCCCCACCTGCCGGAATCCACCTATCCTTTTGACGTATTTAGATCCCGCCATCGCGCGGCCGCCGCGCTAGAGGCCGAAGGCCTAACAGCCGGCGATGATGCCCAGTGCAGATCTAGGGTAGCTACGTAGTTTTTTCCTTGCTGAATTCACGCAACCTATCTATTTTCATAGTCTATAGCAACTGTATATTTTAAGGACAATTATGACTCCAGTAGAGATTATCGATTATCAAGGTGCCTTAGTTCTGAGGGCTCGCGGATCAGAATTGATTATTCTTCCAAACTTTGTCCACACATTGCAAAATACTGGTGAGCCAAAAGAGTTTGCCAAATTCTTTTTAAGTGAAGCCTTAGTAAATCGTCCCGCACGTAAACTATTCGACTCATGGCTCAGAAAAGACCTTGAGCTTTGGAAAAAAATCTATCACAAAGTCCACAAAGGCATGGAAAAAGTGAATCTGGAAGACAATCCTATTGCCCTTGCCATGGCCAAAAAGGAATCAGAAAAAGTGGTTGCACAACCCCCTGCTGACGAAGCTCCTTCCCCTAAGCCTACGGCTAAAAAAACGAAAAAAAGCCCCGCTGTTTAAATTTTTAGAAGTGTAGGTCTGTTGAAAGCAGACCTTTTCTTTGGACTCTTTGACTTTATTGGAATAAGGATCTCGTCATGATTCAGCGGTATGTGGTCGTATTGAAAGAAAAGGGGAAGATTTTTCTATCGGCCACCCGTAGTGAATTTGACGACGACTCTGGATATAAAATCTTAGAAGTACTGCTACCCATGGACGTTCATACTAAAACTCTTGAACGTATCCATCATATGGAACTACTTTCCCGTGAGGGCAGCGAGACCTATAAGATACCTGAACTCCAAAGGGAGATATTAAGGGGTCTAGCCTTTTATGCAAAGAATGATAAGGATAGAACTTGGCTCTATGATTTTGGCAAAGAATTATGAAATCTAGAAAAGCGGTCTTTTTGGATCGTGATGGGGTTATCAATAACGACTTTGGTTATGTTTATAAACCATCTGATTTCTCATTCGTTGCGGGCTTTCCTGCTCTTGCCAGCAAACTTAAATCTTTAGATTTTCTGCTCATCGTCGTTACGAACCAGTCAGGAGTTGCGCGTGGGTATTTTAGTGAAGACGATGTTCTGTTATTTCATCAAAAAATTCAGGCCGAGTTGTCTTTAGCTGCAGGAGTTCAACTAGATAGATTCTATATTTGCCCCCACCATCCCGATGGAGTTGTCGCCAAATATGCCGTTGATTGTTCCTGCCGCAAACCTAAGACTGGACTAATCGAACAGGCTATGAAGGCTGATTCCATTGATCTTTCGCGAAGCTTTCTCATTGGCGATAAAGCTTCTGATATCGATCTAGCACGAGCTGTCGGCATCAGAGGAATTCAAGTGTCTAGTGGAAAATATGAGCGGCACCCAAATGCTTTTCAAGTCGTCGAAGAGTTAGAGGAATTAAGCGGCTTCAACTGGGCTTGAAACATGTAAGAGAAAGAAATTCTTAAAATCTATTCTTGTTTTTCTTTATTTTTTTTTGCCAATAAAATCTTTATACGCGGTCCACATCTTTCGCCCTTGCAGCCGCCACTCCCGCATCCTGTCTTCATATTCACATCATGCACAGTTTTAGAATTTTCAAGGCCCTTTAAAACTCTGTACAAGGGAATTCCCTTGCATATACAAATGACCTGCATCAATTGCTTCTGTAATTCTTCTTTTTTTGCAGCGTCTTCCATCCTAAACTTACTACTACTCTAATTGTTAATATAGAAAATCCGTAACCAATCTAGCCATCTAGGATCCAGAGTCAAGAATATCACAATCGTGGCATTAGATGCCATATGAAGTAAAATCACTGTTACTAAGCCCGCGCCTTGTAAAAGCATCCACTGAGACACTAACCCCAGCAGAAACGGACCTAAGGGAATCTGGCTACCATTTGTATGCAAGCACGCAAAGCTTGCTGCAGTTAGATAGAGTTTAGCTCCTGGAGGAATCCGGCCAAAAAAAGACCAAAGACCCATTCGAAAGATGATCTCTTCCACGATAGGCACCAACATGACAGGAAGTATAAACGCCCTAAGATCAGGAATTTGCACCTTTTCTGAGCTCAACAGGCCAAGGACTAAGGCTCCTAACAAAAAAAACAGCGGCACAAAAAGCCAAGTCCGTCTTTTGGGGAGTAACGAAAACGGAAACCCATAGCTTGAAAAATGCAACAAAACGCAAAGGGCAAGCAAACTATTTACCAAAAATGGGACCACTATCGGATTCCCAGATCCGCCAATATGGCTATATATTTGAGCCATTAGAATTACAAAAACGAAACTCTTAAACGTTGCTACGCCTAAACTTCTAGACTCAAGAGGCATTAAAAAATTGTCCGGTTTTGAAGTCTTTACCTAGAATCTCGGCTATCAGATCACTGAGCTTTCTGACGTCATTTTTAACAACATAGCCATTAATACCGAGCTTTAACCCTGCTTCGACATTTGCTTTGCTAGAAAGTGACGAGTGTATGATCACGGGCAATACAGAGAGGCGCTCATGCTCTTTGACCCACTTAGTCAAGGTCAATCCATCCATTTTTGGCATTTCCACGTCGGTTACGACGACATCAATGGGGCCATTCTTAGAGTTGCCATTAGCAAATTCCGATAAAATAGATTTGGCTTCTGCGCCATCACGAGCCGTAATCACGCGAAACCCTGCCCTTTCAAGCAAAGGACCAACATGGTCCAAAATGAATTTGGAGTCGTCAATTAAGAGAATTCCCACTTTTGAGGATATTGCTTCTGATGCACTGGAAGATTTCGGACCTGCATTTGCAAAACTCGGCTGAGGACTGGAGAAAGGCAATGGGGCGAATGATGGTTTCATTTCACTGCCGCCTTCGACTGCACTTTCAATAAATTGCACGATCCTTTCTAAGTCTACAATGAATAGAAATTCATTGTCTTCAAGCAAGGTCATTCCACTAATATTGGCAGCTTTCTCTGCGCCAACGGGCAATACTTGGTCCCAAGAAATACGTCGTATTTTTTCCGTTCGGTCGACAATAAATCCTGCTCTTCGCCTGGAAAACTCTACCACAATGATTTGATCGGTAGAGTTTATAGTTGCGCTTTTGTCACCTAACATTTGACTCAAGTGAATAGCAGGAATGGGAACTCCTCTTAGCTCAAATACACCAGCCACTCCTGGAATACCTGACGCCAAGGGATTGATTTTAGGCATCCTCACCACTTCTCTGACTTTCGCGACGTTAACACCATAGCGGCCCACAATAGTCGACCCATCTTTAAGATGACGCGCTAAAGCAAACTCTATGAGTTCAAAAATGTTTTCGCCCATTTTGATGCGATCAAACATGTTGGCCTACCTCCTGCCCCAGAGCTTTCGGAAGAATCCTGGGAGTTATGAAGTAAGGGTCCAAAATATTTTAAAAAAAGGCATAGTTTATTGGTACTTAAATATTCCTACTTTGCCGAATATTGGTCTTTTTCCTCTTTGGCATCCTTAAGAAAGTCTTCAAAATACTTTCTTTGCTGCTCTGTCAGGCCTACAAATTTTAGTCCCAACCGCATTTTTGTCTGCCATTGAATGGTTGCTTTAAGTTTAACTGAAGTATCTAGTCGATTGCTGGGTCGGTTGAGGTCAAGGGCAAAAGAGAACTCGTCACCTTTGCTGGCCTTGAATACGGTCTTACTTTCAAACATAGCTCCACCAACCCCGAGATTGATCATTTTACCCACGATCTTGGGAGCTCGCTTCCCTCTACCTTCACCTTTGCCTATAAGCGTTGCTGCAAGACTCGATTTGTAGCGTTTGTTTATGCGTCGATTTTTTACCAGGAACATTTCTATTTTTTCTGCAATGACATCCAGCCGAACGGGCTTAGGAAGCCAGGCGCAAGAATCATTATAGCAATGAAGTTCATTTTTTATAGCGTCACTAGCAATGGCATCAGGAAGAGCTGTAATTAATATTGGTCCAGAGAAACTCTTACGCATAAGCTTAGTAAGTGTGATTCCATCGGCATCTGGAAGATCGAAATCTGTGACAATAATATCTGGCTTAGTTTTTGGGAGCATCTCTAAAGCATCTTTTCCATTTGCAGCTAGAACCACTGTGATACCAGGAACCTTGTCTTTAAAGGCCTCAGAAGTCATTACAACACTTGATTTGTTCGTGTCCACGATCAACACTGTAGTCATAGCTTCATCTCCTTAAATCAATCCATTTTCATTCTATCGCTAATTATGCTGTTCAAGAAGGGGTGACGCCTAGGCATATTTTACCTCTTGGCTTAAGTGCTCACTGACCGAATGAGAATTTGAGGTGACCATGATTCGAAAGACACTCTTCGGCATTTTTCTCTATCAATCGACTTCCTTAGGGGTAGTAGTCGATCGCCCGATTATTCCTTGGACTCTAAAGCAAACCGAGCTTCGTTACTCTCTTAACAGCGTAGCTATAGATACCAACCTAGAAGTGATAACGCCGACCTGGGATCAAATCCTCATGCGCATCTATCTGAGTCAAAGAGATCAGACAGTAGAAAAAGTCGGCTTATATTTTTCTGAAAATAGCCTTAAAAATGTCGGGCCTCGAATCTTAAAAATCGCCTTAAAAGGCTCCGAAGCTAAACTCATGCAGAAAATGGTTGAAAAACTCGTTCTCGACCCAGAGACAAAGCGTTACACTGCGGAAATCAGTAAAGATGTGCTGCCCTTAGTTGACTCTAAAAAAGTTCTCGCCTATTTTGCGACGAAACATTATCAGCTGACCATTCCACCCCCTAAGTCTGAAGCCTCTGCTACAGCACTTAACAATCTTATCCAACAGACGGATGGCTACCTTAGTATTAAAAAGAGACTTTCCTTAAAGCAAATGATCAAAGATGGTAAGTCCATACTTGTCGACCAGGATTTGCTGCCCGAATTTGCCAAAAAAAATGTCGGGCAATTCAATATAGTAAAAGGCCCTAATTGCTTTCATGCTGCTCTGTCTTTCCAAGGCGAAAAGTTCTCGAGGCTTCCCTTTGTAAATGCAAAGAGAGAGGAGGGCTATGATTCTGCAATGATCAATCATGATGAGCTTTGGACGGCGCTTCAAAACGCATTTTATGAGGTTAATCCCGGGAAATCTGAACTTAAGTATGGAGATATTCTAGTTTTTTCAGAACTAGATAAGAATCGAGAGGATGCGCCTTTTGATTTTAGACGCATTAAACACGCTTCCACCTACCTATTTGATGGGTATATGTTTTCCAAAGGATCTAAAAGTGCAAATTCTCCTTATATAATCAGACCTTTAACTGAAGAGTGGGCGCATTGGGAGCGTGACTCGACCCTATTAGGCGTAAAAGTCTTCCGCAGGGCATTTAAAAATGTTAGAGACATCCCGCTGGTTGTTCAAGAGCTGTTCTAGGCGACCTATCCTCTTTGAAAAGTTTGGAATGAAACATGACGGCAGACAAGACGCCCAAGGGACGGCATTCGCCTAGAAATCGAACGAACTCTAAATCCTCCCATGGGGATGAAGAAGATATAGAAGGCCGCAAAAATAACCGTCCTTCAACGAAGAGGGACTCAGTTGATCATTCCAAATCAGACGTCGATTTTAGAAGACGAAGCTCGTCACCGGACACCCGAAATGCTCCGCCCTCGCGTAGACCTGGTAATTATAGCGAGAAGAGAGCCTCCACTCATGATCAGAGACCTGAGGGAATAAGAAGGCAGACACCAAATTCTAGGTTCGAGTCAAAACCTAACTCTAGGGATTGGGGATCTAAAGAAAAATCTTCTGCGCATGGTGAACCTTCCAGATCGTCATTTAAAAAAAGAGTTCCAGACGGCCCTAGAGAAAGAGATGAGACGAGAAGCCGTAGCGAGACGCCTTCCTCTTGGCGTCCCCGCGAGGCTCATAAGGATAGAGAATCAAAACCCACATTTTATGGCGATAGGCCTCGAGAAGACCGCAAGCCAAGAGGCGAGAGAAACGAAGCTCAAAGTCAAAGAAGAGGTTCTGCTCCCACGCCGCGCAAGCGAGAAGATCATAAAATGGAATCCATAAGACCTTACGTGCCAAAAAAGACTTTTAGAGAAGACCCAAAGCCAAGGCAGTCTTCAGATGACCGCGGCGATCACCGTTTTGGAAACACGGGTTTTTCAGATCAAGATAAACGCCCGTCAACTCATCGAGGGAAAGCGATTGCAGACTACCGGGGTCCCGCTGGGGCGCCAAAGAGAAAGCCTTTCGCTAGAGATGCTAAATTCAAAGAAGAAGGCAGTTTTCGTCAAAATTTTGTAAGTCCCAGAGAATCTGATTCTAAGATGGAAAGTCGAAACGCGCCAAGAAATAGCTTTAAAAGTGCTTATGACCGAAAAAGAGAAGACGCTCCTTCGAGGGCGAAAGAATCAAATCCAAGAAGCAGGGCAGTAAAGGGTCAAGAGTCCTCGTACGCGGACCAGCCTCGTGCGAAATCCCAAAACGCCCGCGCTGGAAAGGCCTTTCCGAAAGAAAGGCTACAATCCCCATCTACATTTGTCGACAAATCTCAAGCCCTTAATAAAGGACCACTAGAGGAAACTTGTAAGATTAAGAAGGAGTGCGGCTCTTGTAGTTTGATTAATCTTCCCTATGAGTCTTCTCTTCAAACCAAATATGAGTCTGGTTTAGCCAAATTGTCGGCTTTTACGCCTAAAGCGAAGGTACATGCCGTTGTTCCATCTTCCAGACCCCTCGGCTACAGAAGCCATGTAAAACTAGCCGTAAGGCGAAATGCTGATGGTGGCGTCGACATAGGTCTCTTTCAACCTGGCACTCATCAAGTAGTAAATTTAGAAAGATGCCCAGTACAAACAGGTAATATCAATCACTTTGTCAGAAAGTTTCGAGAGCTCATCACAACACTTGATATCAAGCCCTATGACGAGACTGATGGAAGTGGTTGGCTTCGCTATATAGCGATAAGGTCGTCACACTTTAGTGGTGAACTCATGATAACTTTGGTTATTACTGCCCATGACGAACCATTAGCGCGAAAAATTCATCAGTTTCTTCGAAAAAATGAAGAAAAATTTGCAAGTTTGCACTTTAATATTAATGCCGAGCCTGGAAATGTCATTTTTGGCAAACAGACGATCCATATTGGAGGAGCTGATTCGCTTTCAGAATCCCTTTGTGGCTTAAAGTTTGAAGTTAGCCCGCTGTCCTTCTTTCAGGTCAACCCTTGGCAAACTGAGAATTTGTACCGCACTATTGAACGTTATGCTGGAACGCCTTCAGATGATTCTGTCGCTTGGGATCTCTACTCGGGATGTGGGCAAATTGCATTATTGTTAGCTAGGGCAGGCTACCGAACTTTGGGGATCGAAGAAGTTCCAGAGGCCATCATAGACGCACGCGCCAACGCAACTCGTAATGGCCTGAAAGTGGAATTTATAGAAGGACGTGTGGAAGACTCTCAGTGGGATCTACCGAAATGGTCAAAATCACCAAGCTTCATCGTCGCAAATCCATCAAGACGGGGAATGGCTGAGATCACTAGAAAGACACTGGCAAACCTACCCACTGAACGCAATTGCACTTTGATCTATGTTTCTTGCGAAGTTGACACATTAGCGCGTGACTTAGTTGATTTGACGAGTGGTGGTTTTAAGGTTAAACAAATTATTGGTTTTGATATGTTTGCACAGACGAGCAATTTAGAATGGGTTGTGGTCCTAGCACCTTAACGGGATTTAACTTGTTATTGATTTTAGATCGTATTTTATCTCCCTGGCACGAAGAAATTCTGACAGGGAGTTTTCTTTCCAAATCGAGCCTCATGTGAACTTGACCATGTCAAAATGTCCGCTTTAAGAACCGCAGGTACAACACGGGACCCATAGCCCGCGCGGCCTGTCATGGAGGCAGGCTTGGATGATGACTCCCACATTCCCGCGAAAAAGAGATTCGTCTTTTTAATTACTGCTGATAAAATT
>JBAXBA010000006.1:0-78561 GCA_037142195.1 Pseudomonadota bacterium | reverse complement strand
AGCGGAAAAAAGCGGAAAAAAGCGGAAAAAAGCGGAAAAAAGCGGAAAAAAGCGGAAAAAAGCGGTAAAATGGCGGAAAAATGCTGACTAAATTTGAAATAGAGACATGCGAAAAAGTCAGGGATCACTATCGAAGCAAAAATATAAGTGAACTCCAGATGGCAAATTTGCTGACCATTGCCCAATATGCTTCTGTGTATTCAGCTTGTAAAAGATACATCAAAACCAATGAACCAGTTCTTGACTGGAGTTGTGGCTCGGGACATTTTTCCGTATTTCTTTCTACCCAAAATGCAAAGGTCACCAGTATCGGATTCAATTCCCCTGGCTACATCAAAGAACTATTGCCGTCAAATGTGACCTATATCGAAGGCGATTTTAGCGAGCCTGTACATTTGCCCTTTGAAAAAAATGAATTTGAAGTTGTGTTTAGCATCGGGGTACTGGAACACGTCAGAGAAACCGGCGGAAGCGAGGCCTCCTCTCTAAGGGAGATGCACCGCATTCTCAAGGCGAATGGCATTTTCTTTATCTGCCATCTCCCCAATAAAAATTCTTGGATAGAGTATGTCGTAAGAACGTTTTTTCCAAAGAAATTTAAGCATCAATTTCTCTATAACAAAAATGACATCGAATCTATGGCTCAAAACACAGGATTCAAAGTTTTAAAAGCTGAGAGATATGGAATTTTTCCAAAAAACTCTCTGGAAAGACTCCCCCCAACTCTTGCTAGTAGCCGAGTGTTCTTGCAAATATTCTATTTTCTTGAAAGCCTGTTTTCCAGAATTTTCGGGATGTTTTGTCAAAACTGGTTAGTTGTCCTACAGCGACAAGAATCCTAGAGGAAACTCAACCACTAAATTCTAGAACTTTCAAGTGACCTAAAAACCAGGTGGAACCACTTCTCTAGATTAACCGAAATCTTGAATTTTCTGTTTTAAGTGGCCTTTATCTAGCAACCATCTCCAAGCAAAACGGGATATCAAAACGGGAAAGTAACGGCCCGCTATTATTACTCTGCTGTTACTCTGCCAAATCTTTTTTAAATAACCAAAAATAAACAATAAGGGTAGCCAAGGACAGCAGACACCCACCATAGAGGCTTCCCATAATGCCTTCTTTGAGAGACAGATAAGCTACCACGGGGACTCCCACTCCATTAAGAAGAACACCTGTTTTAAAGAGAAGTCGGTATCGTTTTCTAAACTGTAAAACATTGAAAAACTGAGTGTAAATAGTAGCTACAGTGATTTGAACACCTAAAAGTGCAAATATGGGGCTAAAGTTGTCATCTATGTGCTTTAAAAAGAAGTTTATGAGACCTATTTTGTAGAGACCTATGACGGACAAAATTCCCAGGAAGCCGACTAGGGCAATAAGGCCAGAAGTGCGATAGACTTGCAACTTCGCAAGCTTGAGGTCTGATGTAACCGAAAGTATCAGATCGCGCTGCACTAAACTGGAGAGTGTTTGCATCATGGTGGAAATGGGAGAGATCAGGGATACACCCGCAACATAAGTACTGAGGCTTCCCAGTCCTTCACCACGATAAAGAGCCGTTTGGATGAAAAAGGCCCCAAGCATCGTTAGACTAGGAGTCAATGATGACTTCATACACCGAACGAGAAAGGACTTAAAAGGCTCTGATTTTGGAATCCAGCCCAAATGAAACAGCTTCTTAATCGTATGACGATTTAAAACAAAGGCCATTAACGAAAAAACACTTAGAATCGCCAAATACGCCAAAAAAAGTTCGCTGAGGTTTAAATCTGTCCGAATATATACGATGACGGGAAGCGTAAGACTCGCCGCAAGTCGCAACATTTTTGTAGAAACAGCCTGGATCGGTTTTGCCTCAGCAAAATACACGGTATCTAGCGTAGAAAAAAAAGCAAAAAATAGAAATGACAAAGAAAAAATCCCAAAGGCTGCGACATGATCCCCATCTGCCCCTGAAATAAATCCTTGAACCAAACTCAAAGGGATCACTAAAAGACAAATCAAGAATCGAAGATAGAGAAGGGACAAAAAGCCCTGAGAAGCCGCCTCTTCTCGTCTTGCTGGTGGCGCTGTATTGAGATCTCTCATCAATTCCGAGGTATAGCCCAAATCAAAAAATACAAAATAAGTGCTAAATGTCGCTAAAATAGCAGCTACCGCAGAATACATCGCCTCACTGGGAAGCACGCGACCCAGCATGGCTAGACTTAAAAAGCCAGCAACTCCAGACCCTAAAGACACACCATATTGTATTAGAAAACCGCCGTTAAAAACGGCTTTTTTGGACGACTTATAGAACTCTATTAAGGTCTGCACTGATGTTCTTTCTGGCATTTCTATAATCCGTTCATTTTCAACGCTAAGGCAGAACTTCGATTCATCGATTCCCTAGGGACACGCGACGTCGCTTAAGTCGATAACTTTAAGCTTAGACTCACTTGCAGGCACATACGTATCGCCGATGCCAAGTGCTGCCATTCTTTGCGAACTTCCGTCTGCTGCAATCATTAAGCCTAAACACCAGTTTGCACTAGCTTCATCAAAGGTAGTCAAGCCGCATTGGGCGGTATTCCAGCGTCTATATGCCTTCCCGGTTCCGAAACCATCGGCATTTAATTTGCCACTAAACCAAACATCGCCCGTAAATTTGGTCACAGCGCTCACATCCCATGCCCTAACTGCTTGAAGTTCAAAACTACCGTCACTATTCAAGGTGCCTTTGAGGTATTCCGCATTAAAGCTGCCACCGTTTGCCGTATCAGAGGCTATTTCAGGGGGGATCGTCCACGGAACCCCGTAACCATAAATCTCAAGGGTGCCGGAACTTCTGTCAAATAACATCTCAGCTTTATATGGGGAGGGACTGACGCGCCAAGCATCCTGGTTCCAATCTTTTCTTATATGAACGACCGAGTCGTTCCACTCCATAAACATATGGGGCTTACTTTCTGTGCAAATAATCGCCTGTTTTTTATAAGAACCGGTTCCGTCAGCAATGGAAACGCTGATCTTTTTGCCGTTTTCAGCTTCGAAAGAAGAGGTGCCTTTTTCTTGCAAATTCTTGGAGGAGTTTAGACGATCCATGACTTTATTGACGTGGGCAATGATACTTTCCATGCGTTCACCGTGTTCTGTGAATACATTGCTATCTCCTGCCAAGGCGATAGCTCCCGTGGAGGCATTGCTGGGAATACTCATATCAATGGTCGGAAATGTGCCTGAGGACTTTTTTTCCTGATTTTGCAAACTGCATCCCCCTAAACTCAAGATTAGACTTAAAAGTAAAGGTGAGCGCATGTTAAAAACCCCAAAAAAATGTGAATAACTTGCATTATATCCTATCACAAAAGATAAGAAACATATTTTAAAGTAATTCTTTAGGGTCTCAAATAAGACGAGAAAAAAAGAAAGGCGATGAATATACTTTCGCCTTTCTATAAGAAATGAAATCAAAAAAAATGTGCGGCCTAAAGACTACTCGACATAAGAATAGCTTAGATTAACCTTAAGCGAGGTATTCAATTGGCAATCCGACGAGGGATCGTTATCTCCTGTCAGAATGAGGCTAAACTTAAGATCGGAGCCCAACAATGGGCCAAAAATCTTCGAGCTGGCATCCTGGGAAATAGTAAAATTGAAATCACCTTCAACCTGCGTTCTAGGCAGCTTGCAGGTCAAACCTGGACCACAATAACTGGGAGGATCTGAACTATCTTGGCCTTTAATTTTGTTCCAATCATACTGCTTGAAACCATTAGAACCCGTTAAAAACTTATCCGCCTCGGTCGTTGAAGCTAATAGGACATTGCCGTTTAAGGTTAAAAAAAGATGGTCATCATATCGCATCGGCTGGTTCGACGCGTCAGCCTTCATACCGCAAACCTTATGGGATTTTGGTATATCTAAAGGAAAATCTTTTTCTATGCGCGCGGTAATTTTTCCATTAGATTCTCCCAAATTATCTCCTTGACCAAAAGGACATTTAGCGCCTGAATTAGAGGGAATATTAACGACAATAGACCTCGTCTTCATAACCCCACTACTACAAAGATTTGCAAGGCTAGCAATGGCCTTTGCATCTCCATCGCCTGATTGGCCTATCCTTTCTTCACCAGTAGAATTTGCATCTCCGGAGGGATCCCCAGGCTTTGCATTTGAAACTGCAGCCTTCTTAGACGCGGATCCGCCTTTGAAATTGCTGTTGGAATTACAAGCAACGATCGCTACTAGACACGTAAAAATAGACATCTTCATATACTCTTCTCCCCATCGTACGTCTGAAAATCTCCACCCTTGGGTTCGCGCACTCTAAAACCAGCGTTATTTGGCTTTCAAATATGTAGGGTGATGCCCAGAACTCCTGAATCCCTGGCTTTTCTATCGGAATTTCGACTGGAAAACTTCAGGGCAAAGGCTATAAAAATATAAGTCTCTGTAATCAGACTACTTTATATAAAAGAAAACCTTAAAGCATATCGAAATTCCCCAGAAAGCTTGGAAATAAAAAGTTGGAGTCCATACATGAAAACATGTTCCTGATCAGCGTCCTTTCTCACAATTCAAAAATGTCACTTTTTGCGTTGATCTAGATGAGCTAGGATGTAACCTAAGTTTTAAAATGCCTCATCTTTCATGATTGGAAATTGATATGCTCAATGCCATCTTCGCCTCCATTTTTATCAGTTTGACAATGTTTGGCTCATCAGCTTTTGCTGCTGAAAAAAAATCCTCCATCCCATTTGAGCCACTTAAAATTTACTTAAAAAATCAATTGGGGAATGGGAAAGATCACCTCATTTTTAACATCACATCAGAGGCAGAGTGGAAAAAACTAGAAAACGATCTTATTGAAGGGGATCGTTTGCCATTGAAGATAGACTTTAAAAAATATCAGGTCTTTGGAATTCAAGAATTCGTTCGTTCTGGCGGCCATACTATAAGTGTGGAAAGTATTGAGAGTTATAGCAAAAAAGGAAAGCCTAAGTCTTTTGTAGCTAAAATAAAGCGCACAAAGCCAGGAGAGAACTGTATAACTACAGATGCAATGGATGCTCCACACGCTTTTGTCTTGATCCCTGCAAAATTTAAGTTTAGCCATGCCGAATTTATTGTGGAAAGATTTCCTGATTGCAGTTCAAAGTGAGCTCGCATTTAAGTCTAACAGATATCTCTCAGCATGAACTAAACTAAAGACTGTCCATGGATTTGCCGCAAGCATTGATGTTCAGTCCAATTTTCGCTAGGTGAAAGTAACGATAAGAATTCTAAGGCTGCCCATGAAATTCTAGAATTCTTCCTATTTCGAACACTTCATCTCTTAATATCTAGGTTTCTCTGGGCTCAATCACAAACCAGCGATCAAGTCAGCTTCAAATCTATTTTAGTCAAAACAAAAAAGAGAAACCGCCTTTTTTTGCACCGGCGCTTTACATGGTCTTAAATGGGTCCAATGGTATATTTGGAAATAAGTAAAATGGATCTATTTTGTCAAATTTTGCCCCAGGTACATTTTAGTATTTCGTCATTTTTTTGATCGATACTATCAATATTGGCAGTAGACAAACGACGCAACATTTTAGGACCTGCTTGAGGCATGTCGAAGAAATATGACTGGCGAAAAAAACTGCTGAACAAACTTGTGACAAGAAAAAGAAAACACCTCAGGCAAATGTAAGACAATGCATTGATAATACGGCGTAAATTTCCATTTTTAAAAGAATCCTAAAGCCTCGGAACGAACCTGCCGAAAATAATATACAGATATTTACGGAGTCTCATATGAAAATTCCACTGACTATACTGGCCTTGACTCTGAGCGCACCAGTCTTGGCTGATGAAAAAGATCAAGCCTATAGACTGCACAATCGACTTACCTGTGAAGCGCCTTCTAAAGATGTACTAGATCAGATGGCAGACCTTATTAAAAAAGGGGATAGTGAAGGAGCCGCGAAATTGGCTTCTCAAAATCGAGGGTTTTTGGAATGCACTGTTAAGCAGTGGTGCTCCGGTCAAACCAACAAAGACCAAAAGATTAATGTAAAACTCAATGACTACTGCGCCACAGTAATCGGTGGAGTCCGAGACGGCAGGCCGTTTGGTGAACTTCTCTATTCTGACGTCATCTATATGGCAGACCCCAATAAATATAAAGGAACTATTCCTTTACCTGCCTATTCTCCAGCAAATAATGACCACTATTTAGTTTTAGATAATAGCGGCGCTGATCTTGCGGAAGTTTTGGTGGAGAAAAAGCAGTCCGAATACGCACAAATGGAAAAAGCGTCTGGACTTTTAACCACACGCGCCTTTGGCGAAGCTTTTCTTTCCCTGGGCACCAACCGTCGTGCCGTTCGTTTTTCCATGATCAACTATCTTTGTACTGATCTCGAGCAAATGATGGACACAACACGTCCAGACACTATGGTGGGGCGAGATGTGGAAAGAAACCCAGGAAGTGACGCCTCCACCTATAACAACAAATGCAAAGGATGCCACGCTGGGCAAGACTTCTTTAGAGGAGCCTGGGCCTACTATGATTTTGATGCGACAAGCAAAAAGGTAGTTTACACACCTGGATCCGTCGTCAAAAAATACAGTAATAATCCGTACTTTATCAATGGATATTTTACGACTGATGACTCCTGGGCGAACAATTGGATTGAAGGACAAAACGCAAAATTTGGCTGGCCACAAAATCTAACCAAAGGTAATGGCGTCGCCTCTTTTGGTGAGATGCTTTCCAAGACTGAAGAATTCAACACTTGTATGGCTAAGCGAACCTTTAAAACGGTTTGTTTAAAAGACGCCACTGACGACACAGACAAAAAAATTGTGTCGGAACTAGCTGCAGATTTCAAAGCGAGCAATCAGAATTTAAAGACTCTTTTTATAAAAACGGCCACACGCTGCCAGGCGGGAGAGTAATTCATGCTACTTAAAAACCTAATTTTCATATCGATTTTTCTAATTGGTTGCGATCCTGGTAACAAAGAGTCCAGACGTTCGATTTCTGGAAAGAGCAAAAACTCAGAAAATGCCGGAGCTAATACCGGCCCGTCGGCATCGGCGAGTTTGACGAGTCCTGCGGTGCTTTCCATTAAAAATTGTGATCAAATTTTACGAGCCATGGAAAAGCTCACTGGGGTTTCGCGGCTCTCGCCCGAAGTAAATGCTGTCTACTTAAAGGTGGAAGGTTCCTGCCCCCAAGAAAGCAAACCCGACGCTTTTGATGCAGCCCAAATGGTTGCTGTAAATAAATTAGCTTTGGAATTCTGCGGCGTCTATGTGGATCAAGCGGCGGCAAAAGGGTCTATTAAAGATCTCGACTTAAATAATATTCCTGAACAAGCGTTTACGGAGCCGGCACTGACGAGTCTCTATCAAACTTTCTATTCTCAGTTTTGGATGGGCCCGCGTCAAGGAGTTCCCCCTTTTGAAAACATGAAAAAAGAGCTCGATAGCCTGGTGAGCGAGCTGCGAAAAACCGATAAAAAAACGCCCGTGGCGACAAAGGCCATCACTCAAGGTCTTTGTGCTGCTGTTTTGGGTGCTGCACCGGTAATTGTCCAGTAGAAAGTGGTTCTTAGAAAAGTTGGAAAATGCAACAGGATGGGAGTCAAATATGAGCGAGAAAAAACAATTACCAATCCGCCCCCTAGGTCATGGAAAGCCCGTGACTCGGAGGGACCTTTTAGGTCAAGGGCTCATTTCCGGCGGCGCAATGGTTTTAGCACCCAGTCTTCTGGGCTCAATCTATTCGCAAACTGCGCAAGGTCAAGAATCCATTGCCGCAGCTTGCGAAACCGATAGCGGCCCGGCTGGTGGCACGGCTGCTATAGTGATCGAATTGGCAGGTGGCGGCAATATAGCTGGCGCCAATGTCTTTGTCGGTGGTCGCGGAGGGCAACGAGATAGACTTCCTTCCTACCAAACCATCGGCGGACCGGCAACGCCGACCTCAATGCAGTATGGATTGCTTTGGAACTCAAGTTCCCAAATGCTGGCAGGAATCAACTCGGTTTTGACGGACCAGGCTACAAAAGACAAAGTTAAAGGAATCCTATATTGCTCCATCTCAAATGATGACCTCGAAACCAATCTCTACCTGCCAAGTCATCACCTAGTGCACGCGGGAGCTATGGGTAAAATTGCAAAACTGGCTGGAATGGTCGGAAAACCAGGTGGCACAAGGTCAAACACAGGGTTTCGTGAGCCTGGACTTTCTCCCGTAGTTATCAATTCACCGAACGACGTGAGATCTATTGTCGACAGACACAAAATTGCACTTACCTTAAATGATGATGCTATG
This sequence comes from Pseudomonadota bacterium, assembly GCA_037142195.1. Taxonomy (GTDB): domain Bacteria; phylum Bdellovibrionota_B; class Oligoflexia; order Oligoflexales; family CAIMVM01; genus CAIMVM01. The sequence goes on along the minus strand of JBAXBA010000006.1, from coordinate 70,253 downwards.
AACCGAATTTTAAGAACATCCGCAAATATGGGAATCGACTCTCTATGCAAAATTTCTAGAAGATCTCTTTCGGAACAAATGGCTGCTATTTGTGGTTGCCGCTATGAAAAATCCTATAAACTCGCAACAGAGTTTAGTGCTGATAATCTCGACCCCACCAAAGACGCCAACATCAATACCATCTTTGGAGGAGGAAACGGAAGTGCTGAGGCTTGCATTTCCAAGCTTGTTATCAGCGGAAACGCCGGTGTAGGTGTGATTCTCAAAAATGGCTACGACTATCACGACGGAACTAGAACTACGGGCGATGCAAAAGACAGAGAAGCGGGAGTTACTATCGGGCAAATTATTGCCTATGCTGCCACTCAAAACAGACCTGTTTCCATCATGATCATAACCGATGGCGGTGTTAGTTCCGACGACTCTGGCGCTTGGACGGCTGACTCTGGTGTGCGATCTGCGGCTCTGCAGATTAGCTATCACCCCGCGGGAGTCAAGACCGTTGATGGCAAAGATCCTCAAGTGGGAGCCTATAAAAATGATAGCACGGTCGATGCTTCCGTAAATGCCATAAGCAATAGCCCTCCTTCTTTAGCATTAGCATTTACAGCCAACTACCTAGCCCTGAACGGAGATGAAGGCAAATTGCAGACCCTTTTTGGGGACAATGCCATCAGTCAAAAGTTGCAGGAGTATCTGGTCTATAAGAAATCTTAGAATAAATCTTTTGGTCCTATGATAGGCCAATTCCAAAAGCCATAGGCGGAAAGGAGTCTACATTGAAAAGAAAATTTCTCATAGTTTTGGTTCTTTCTCTTGTGGCTTCTTGTGGCAAGAATTCACTCATGAATTTAAGAAAAACGAATCCATCTTCACCTTCAAATGCAGACTCCTGGGACTCCCAGTTTAATCTTGCATTTAAAAATGATCTCTATCCTTTGCTGACTCAAAATTGTGGGGGATGTCACGCTCAATCGACAGCGCCCTTTTTTGCGTCTTCAAATCCAGATGAATCTGCTAAAGCCATTCTCGATGGCAACAAAATCGACTTTACTAAGGCCAGTCTCTCGAGACTTGTTGCGAGAATGAAACAGGACCGTCATAATTGCGGCGCCCCCGAAAAGTGCGATGAAACCGGTGAAGCTATTAGCGCTAAAATCGAAGCTCTCCTTTCTAAAATACCTAAGAAGCCGGGAACAGAACTTAAAAACATGAGTCCCGAGCTGACCTTTAAAAATCTTGTTCCTACTGATAAACATGTCATTTCTTCTCCAGGTTTTATCGTTATTGAAAAAGAGTCCTACGGCATGCCTTTCAAGTTTGAGGACTCATTGAGCTTTGTAAGCTTTCCTTCTGCGCCAACAACGGTATCCTATCAAGCAAAAATTGAAGCTGTGAGTAGCCTTTATATTTGGGCGAGATATAGACGTGCAGATGCAGGCCAACTTAGCGCTCAGTTTACATTTGAAAATAGCCAGAACAGCCCTCAAGCCATAAATTTGCCATTTAATCTTAAAAACACCGCTAAAAAGTTTGAATGGGTTCTACTTAATACACTCACGGCTGGAACGGCGAACGCATTTCCCAATGCAAAACCCCAAAACCTTTCGCTAAATGTAGTTGGTTCCTCTTTGGACCTAGATATGCTTGTGGTTACAGATGTTGACTTCTTAAAGACCGAACTAAAAACTCCCCAAATAGGACGTGAGGTTTTGCAGTTTGATCTTTCAACACTTGGCGTCCCTCAAGGAAAAATAGAAATCGCCGTCTCCGTTTATGACCCATCTGGCTCACAAAGTTATCTTTTTGAAGCCCCCAAATATGTAGGTCCTGGAAAAATTAAGGTAAAAGGACTTAAAGTCTTAGTGAATGGCAAATGGAACCCTGTTCATTCGTTATTTAATGTCTTGGATTTAGTGGTAGGTGAAAATGAGTACCTCACGGAAAGCGCTATGACCATCGGTAAAGAGCTCGGTAAAGAGGGAGATAAGTTTTCTTTGTCTTTTGAAGAGATCTCAAAAGTCGAATAGCGGTTTTAGTCTTGCCTCCTTCTAGAATTTTTGATCGAACTTCGGTCTGGACTGCTCCTTTTGACGGGAGTGCCCTTCTTTTCTTCGGGTTTTAGAACAATCTTACTGCGAAAAGGTGAGTTAGAGGCCAAGACCCCACTCCATTTGGCTAAATGGCATTTTGGGGGAGGAATGAGGTCCCTTAGCCTTTCTAAAAAATCCCCAGTTGTGACGAGTGTTGGCTGGTTCCATCACTATAGTCCATTTTGAGTTTAAGTTTTACTTGGCCTGACTCTGAAATTTCAAGACATTCACCCGACAAGGGGCCTCGAGATATAGCAACTTCTACACACCTTTGGATCTTATTAGAGATGGCGCCTGTTAGGCCCTTACAGATCGCCGCTATAAAGTTGATTTGGAACGATTTTGTTTCTGATGAGATCCCAAAAGTTAAAATGGGAAAAAAGGAACGATCCTCAAAAGCAAACATCTTTGACCCAAGCCTAAAACCACAGTATATTGTAAACCTCACAAGTGGAGAAGTTATGAGCCGTTTTTCTCCCCAAAAACTATCTGCTGATGAGGCCAAGGACCTGGTAGATTCTAAGCTTAAGTGGATTTTGGCAGGCTGTTCACCAACACGCGTCATACTGTTTGGTTCAGCTGCCCGCGGCGAACTCGCCGATCATTCCGATGTGGATTTTGCTGTGTTATTTGAATCCGTCCATGCTTTGACTGAAGGCCGCAAAACCCTTTTTGCTAGGCCGCGAGACGATGACTGGCCTCAAGATATTCTCCTGTTTGTGGAAGCTGATTTTGCACGTAAAGTGCGGACCGGCGGTGTGTGCGAGATTATTGCAGATGAGGGCAAGGTAATTTTTCAAAGGAGCTTAGAGTGAGTCCATCCAAGCAAGAGCGGATTTTTAAGAAGGAATATGCCCAAGAGCTCCTCAAAATTGCCAATGGCGATTTGGGCAGTGCGCGAATTCTATTGATGCACTTTGCGGATGATACAGGTCGGGCTGAAAATATTTTCTTTTTGTCGCAACAGGCCATTGAAAAGTCACTCAAAGCTGTTTTATGCGCTTTGGAACTACCGGTTCCCATGGTTCATGAACTAGGGGTGCTGGTAGGAAAAATTCCAGCTTCTACCAATATGGAGTTTGGGTATGAGCTGGCAGGACTTTCGGAATTTGCGTCTATTCGCACATACGAGGAGGGTGCGTTAACACTGACCCATGAAGAAGCGAGCGATGTAGTGACCAAAACGGAATCCATTTTGCAATGGGCTCAAAAAATTGTGCAAAGCCGCTCGTAGCGAGACTTGTGCCGTGCGCCAATTCCGAACCTTCCGCAGGATTGCCGCAGAATATTCGCGATTTCTAAAATCAAATATCCATAGATAGCACAGCGTGGCGCACCCCAGACGATCTGTACGTCGATTCTCTGGGAGCTATTCTTCCATTTGGGAGCACTTGGTTTTTTGCGGTTCTTCAGGGAAAAAGGGCAGAAAAAAATGCCCTCTCCCGAAAGATAAGGGCATCTTAAATTGTAGACGTCGGCATTCTCATTTAAAGCCAGATACCTGAAGAGCTGCTTTAAAAGGGAACATCATCAAAAGCTGTAGATCCACCATTTTGATTAAAAGCCTGTGGCTCTGCTGCTGGAAAGCCTGCTCCTGAATCAAAGGAAGAACCAAAAGATGCGGGCTCGAAGCCGCCACCGCGATTAAATGTACTGCCGCCGTCATCATGTGTAGAGCCGCCAAATGAGCTCTGTCCTTGATTGTAGGAAGAGTTACCTGCTCCCGCACCTGAGCCCTGAGGAAGAAACTGAACATTGTTCGCGACGATCTCGGTAGAGTAGCGCTTTTGTCCGCTTTGATCATCCCAAGAACGCGTCTGAATACGACCTTCCACAAATACCATGCGACCTTTGGTGAGATATTTCTTGCAGTTTTCAGCCTGCTTTCCCCAAACCACAACCCTGTGCCATTCGGTTAACTCTTGACGATTTCCGTCTTGACCGGTTCTAAATTCGGTGGTGGCTACGCTTAAAGTGCATACAGACTGCTGGCTAGCTGTGTGCTTAAGATCGGGATCCTGGCCAAGTCGGCCCATAACCATAACTTTATTGATCGATGCCATAATAAACTCCTTCTGCTGGGCCGTTTAGGCCGTCAAACCCAAAGTATAGCCGGTAGTGTCGAAAAACTGCTTGTGACAAAATAAATTTCATTAAAGGAATACACCACACAAAAACCTGCTCACAACTAAATTTTCTACTTTCTTCCTTCCAAGGCTCATGTAATTGTAAGTCTCCTGATCAATAGCCACCAAAAGGGGCGGGCTAACTGTTGCCAGCCGCGCAGGAATTAATGTTCCATGGGGAGATAAATTATGAGGTATGTCGCAATCTTAAGTGCATTGGCCATGATCGGCTGTAGCTCTAAGATAAGTCAGAAATCCATCGGAACAGCTATTTCCAGCCCCATCGCAGTCGCTGCCCACGGCGGGGGGAATTATTTTTACGTCCTAAACGGAAACTTTTCCCATCAATACCGTGACGGCTCGATTCTTATCCTCGACACCGAAGGAAATAAGATTAAGGCCCTGTCTACTCCGAGGGTGGGACAGTTTTTAAAAGCGACAGAATCTGGCAACTATCTTTTGGCTGGCTTTAGCGCTGACCCCGAAACAGGTGTGAATACAAAGGCCAAGCTCGAGATCTATGACACTGGCAATCCTACAGAGCCAAGCCTCGTCAAGACCTTTGAACTCGACTGCACGCCCAACAATGCCATAGAGCGTTCTAACTACATTGCCTTAAGTTGCCTCTCCGGAAGCATTTACGCTGGCAAGCTCAATGGGGCCAATTCGACCCTCTCAAAAATAAGAGGATCTGACGGATTTACGCGTAGGGCCATGCATATTGATACCGCAAGAAACCTCCTTTATGCCTTTGTAAGCGATATTGGAGAATCCTCCTTAAACGACACCAAACAGGCGGATAAATACAGCTATGGCAAAGACTATGTGGCAATAGAAGGCGCTAACGAAGTGCCTGATGATTTTGAAAGGTCAAGAACACTTTCAGAACAAAAAACCAATTTGAAGAATACTTATAAGTTTCTTGTTTATGACCTAGCAGCCGGCGAAGCGGCTGGCTTTCCAGAGAAGTCGAGCAAGGACCTCGAAGCCAGCAAAGAGATGCGCTATGTCTATTTTGATGTCTTAAGGGCAGGCAACACGGGACCTACTGCTGACCAAAAATACTACAGAACTAATTTTTGGTCCGCTGAAGCAGATCCCACAGATCCCAATGTTTTTTACCTCTCCCACCGGGGAAACAGGGATGCGGGCGTAACACCAGACGCTGCAGGTATTGTCAAGGTAACCGTATCAGGGGATCCTAGATCCCAAAATGGCGTTGTCCCTAAAACCTCAGATAATTTTACCTTCGAAGGGTTTTATGGCTACCACGCAGGTAAAGACCTTAGAGCCTATCCAGGGGAGTTTCAGTATCTCTCTATAAATAGCGGTGCTCCTCTTTTGATCTTCAACGACTATCGCGACAGCATTGTCTTTAAACAAAACTACTTTCGAATTGGCGCTGTATCTACGTTTGGCGCCTCTTCAACAGAACCCACTGCTGATCACAAAATTGAAAAAACCGATACAAGGAATGCTTTTTTAGGTTTTGCCGTCACACCGGCTGGTAAAGGAATCACCCTATCATTTTTTGCAGATACCTTAATCATGTTGGACATCTCCAGCACAGGTGTTATAACCGAAGGAAAGCGCATCCAGTAAATAGGCAATAACCTGCGAACCAGCCGCGGAGGCGAGGTACCATGTATCTCAAAAAAATTATAGCATCAGGATTTAAATCCTTTGCAGACCGTGTGACCATAAACCTAGAGAAGAATCATATCACTGGGATTGTCGGACCCAATGGCTCTGGTAAAAGCAACACCATTGACGCGGTTCGTTGGGTCATGGGCGAGCAAAACGCTAAAATGCTCCGTGGCGATAAGGCCACAGATATCATATTTAATGGCTCAGAAAAGCGCAAACCACACGGTATGGCTGAAGTGACCTTGATTTTTGATAATCATGAGGCCTCACCCTTTTGCCCACCTGAGTTCCGCCATGAACAGGAGATTTCTCTGACGCGCCGCATCTATGCCGATGGGGAACGCGAATACTTTATCAACAAAAAACCTTGCCGTTTAAAAGACCTTTTAGATTTCTTTGCCTATACAGGTCTTGGCGGCAAAAGCTACTCCATGATCCAACAGGGACAGGTAGACCGCATTCTTCAGGCGAAACCTGAAGAGCTTCGAGAAATCATCGAAGAAGCAGCAGGAACTCTCGTCTTTAAAAAGAGAAAAGCAGAAGCGCAAAAGAAGCTAGAAAATACGAAGCTCAATCTTTCTCGTATTGATGACATTCTCAAAGAACTGGATCGCCAGAAAAAAGCTCTCAAAGATCAGGTAGAAAAAGCTACCACTTATAAAACAAAGTCCGAAGAGCTCAAACTTAAAGAACTCGCGTTATTTGCACATAACTTTCGTTTTTTTAGAGAAAAGCTAGAATCCCTTAAAAAAGCCATCGATACCGGTAATTTTTCTGAGATCGAATTCCAAAATAACATCACGTCCTTTGAAGGTCAGCTCCTTGGCGTCCAGGAAGATCTCGCGAGTGCAGATCCTGAGGTTCATGCCTTAAGTGAAGAAATTACCGTCATTCGTGAAAAAGCGGCTTCATCCGAAGCCCAGCTGGCGAGTGCTCTTCTTTTACTTGGTGGTGGTGATCAAAGACTTGCCGAACTCAATCATGAACTTGGTGAAGAAGAGGTGGTGTTTGCCGAAGCCAATCAGCGGTTTGCAGCAGTAGAACAAGCTATGGAAAAGGCGGTCGAAGAAGAGACGCGCTTTAATCATTACATAGAAAACTTTGATCAAATCGTCTCGGAAAATGAAGAAAAGTTTAAAACCTATTCTTCTAAGATTCATGAACTCGATCAAGAGCTCAGAAATCTTGACCGGCTTATGGTAGGAAACACTCTAAAGCTTGAAACTACAGAGCGTGACCTTAACCAATCTGAAGCTAATATTCTTGGCTTTTCAGGGAAAATTTCCAGCGCTGACAATGAACTTAGTCAATTAAAGATCGTTCTTGATGGGGCCAACATTAAAGTTGCCAACCGAAAACGCACCCTCGATGACATCGCTGGTAAAAAAGCAGAAACTCAAGACCTGGTACAAAAAAAGATCCAAGACCTTTCTCATTTAAATAAAAGCAAAGATCAAACCCAAAATCAGCTAATGACCGTCAAGTCTCGCATTGAGGTTTTAAGAGCCCTTAGTGAAGAGCAAAGCGGAAAGGTCGATGCCATACGCTCCGCCATGGGCGAATTAGGCAATAAAGCTGGGCTACTTTCCGATCACCTCTCTTTTACGGATAAGGCCAAGGCTCTCACGCCTTCTTGCCTAAGGAGCTTAGAAAAGTTTCTAGAGCGTGCCTATGTGCTCGATCATGACTCCTTAAACACTCTTAGAGACTCTTGCCAAAAGCAAGACACCCCTAGCTTTGCTGTCGCCCTCGTGGATTCAGACGAAAACTCTGCTACAACGAGAGTTTGGGCACAGCAGCAAGGTTTTGAACCTGCTTCTATTTACGTGAAGTCTGAGACCGATGATTTAAACGGCCTACTTTCGCGGATGATCTTAGCTTCAGGCCTTCCTGAAGATCTTTCTGAGATTCCAAAAGGTGCCATTCTATTTACCCATGATGGAATGATATGGACAGGAAGCGCTGACGTCATTGTAGGAAGCCCTGAAAATAAGGCCGGCCTTTTAGGCCGCAAAGCCGAGATCCAAAAACTTGAAAAAGACTTAGAGCATTTAGAAAAAGAACTCCTTACTGCTGCAACTAAGATTCAAGAAATTGAAACCGACGCCCAAAATGATCAAATCCTCTTAAAAGAAGTGGATCAAAAACTTCAAGTCGCCAACCACGAATGGATGGCGGCCATGAGCGAATTGGAAAATACTCGACGTAACGCCGAAAGTAGAAAAGAGTTTTCCACCCAAGTTCGAGAAGACTATTCTATTTTAGAAGATGGAATCCGTAAGCTCAAATCCGAAAAGATGAGGCTTTTAGAGGAGTCTTCAAACCTAGACTCTCAAAAGTCCAAGACACAAACAGAAAAAGAACAGCTTCAAATCGACATGTCTGGAATGGAAGATGAAAGAAATGAAATTCAAAGACAATATGGGCAAAAGCAAATGGATCTGGCGACTGCCAAGGCCCGTGCCAGCTCTATGCGTGAGAACTTTGAGCAGTTCAAATCTCAAATTGATAGCATTGTCATTAAGATTGAGAGACGAAAAGAAGCGATCGACCGTCTTACTAAAGACATGGCGGAAGCTCACACCAGGAAGGAAACCTTAGAAAAAGACATTGAGTCTTTCATTCTAAGACGCGAAGACTTAGAAGACAAGTTGCTCTCAAAGCGCGAAGCTAATTCTGGACTTGTAGAGCAAATTAGGACTTTAGAAAGCCGCATCAAAGAGCAAAGAACCCTTCTTCATAAAGTTCAAAAAGAACTCGGCGAAAAAAACATCGAATTAGAGCGGGTGAGCCTTGGGGTTGCCTCCACAATGGAACAGGCCAAAGAACGCTATTTGATTGAGATTGCGGACTACAACGAAGAACTGCCAGAAGGTTTTCATCAAGAAAAATACACGAAAGACGTCCAAAAGATTCGTTCCTACTTAGATACAATGGGTCCGATCAATATGATGGCTATTGAGGAATATGAAACCATATCCTCAAGAGAATCTTTTATTTCCAAACAAAAAGATGAAGTAGAAGCTTCTGCTAGTTTATTGGAATCTGCTATCGATGAAATCGAGGAGAACTCAGAAGAGAAGTTTCTAGCAGCATTTCATAATCTCAATCGGGAATTTCAGGAACTATTCCCTATCTTATTTCCCGGCGGCGACGGGCACCTTCTTCTCACCAATGAACAAAAAGCACTCGATGGCGGCATAGAGATTATGGTCCGGCTTCCTGGTAAGAAGCGCCAGCCGATGCGCTTATTTAGCGGTGGTGAAAAAGCCTTAACAGCCATTGCCCTTATTTTTGCTCTTCTCAAATCAAAACCAACACCATTCTGCTTCCTAGACGAAGTCGATGCGCCTCTCGACGAAACCAACGTCGGTCGCTACAATCGCGTCCTAGAAGCTCTGTCTGAAAGATTCCAATTTATCGTCATCACCCATAACAGGCGGACAATGGAAGTCCTTGATACCCTCTATGGCGTCACCATGCAGGAGCCGGGAGTTTCCAAAGTGGTTGGTGTGGATATGAGTAAAGATATCCCTGCGCATTTACAAAAAGCATTTAAGGAAACATCTGCCGAAGGTTAAGGGAAGCCTCGGAACGAATGGCCCAAAGCTTCTAGGCGGGACTGCATTTTTCCTGAATCTGATTATCCATGAAATGCGACACGGGTCCTAGCTACTATTTTTGCGGCCTTTGGGCCCAAGTTCGCAAAATCTTATTAAAATAGAAAGAGTCAGAGACTTCTAGATCTAATGTTGAATCGGTCGATAGGGCTGAAAGAAATCATTTAGCCCGATGGAAAATCCTTTTTGTTTAGAACCATCGATAGCCCAGCCATGGTCTATTCGAAGCATAAGTCGATATATTTTAGGGCTTGCGATTCTAATCCCTACCCCCATGGTCGCTAGCGGATCTCGGATGCCCCAAGTATCAGATGCCTTACCTAAGTCAAAAAAACCTGCACCCATAAGCCAGAGGTCCTTAGATCTGTATACATTCGTCTTTATTTCTTGATTGAGTTGCCATGACCTAGGCCCCACCTGCATGCCGTCAAATACCCCACGAACACCGTCAAATCCTCCCAAGAAACGCTGCGAAGTGAGTTCTTTTCCTACTCGATTTTGTAAATATAAATGGGCGCTTAAATTAAGATTTCCCCTTAATTGATAAGCAAATGATTCAAAATCCCAAATCAAAGAATTAGTGCTGTCTTTACCGAAACAAAAGATATTTCTCATTCCATCGAGATCATATTGATTCACGGCAATATCATCATAGACGGTCGTCAAAAAAAACTTAGATTCCCACTTTGTTTTGTCTTCAATGAGAAAGGGCGATTGAGCCCCTGCAAATTGTGGTTCAAAGTCCGTAGGTTCTGACTTGATAACATGGGCATCTGCGCCGATCTGCCAGCCAGGGCGATCTGAAAGAAAGCTTAGCATGGACAACGGCCCTAAATATTGAAACCGGATGCGCTTACTTCTCTCTTCGACTTCTCCGAGAAGTTGGCGGGCCTCATCATAAATGTTGCGGCGTCGGATATCCTTCCACAACTCGACACCAAGAGTATATCTACCGTCTTTAAAGCGTGGGGACTTCATCCATGTAACAAAGCCGGGATCGCTCGATCCATACTGTCTAAGCTCAGCTCCTGCTGAAACAAGGCGACCAAAGGTATGAATATCATAGAGCCCCAAAACCCGCAGGGGGGTTCCCCCACCGAATTCGCCCCGAGCAACGGGGATTGTGGTCCATTTTTCTTCAACTGTGACCGTCACTTCAGACCCTGTGCGCGCCACCTCAACGGAAGTAAAGACGCCAGTGGTCAAAAGTTTTGTCTTGAGCTGCTCAAGTTCTTGATCCGTATAGGATTTGCTGAGATCGAGGGTGAGATAGTCTCTCATCCAGGACTCATCCGTCCTGTCTAAGCCTTTAAACGTAAACACGTCCCCATAGGAATAAAACGAATAAAAGGAAAAAAGTCCCCATAAAATGAGTAGAAATTTCATAAGAACTTGTTGGCGCTTATAAGATAATTTTTGACATAATCATCGACCGCATTTTCGAGGTTTAGGAAAGGCTTTGTATAGCGTCCTTGATTCCTAAGCCGGGAAAGATCGGCCTCAGTAAAGTACTGATATTGACCTCTCATTTCCAGGGGCATATCGATCCATTCGATGTTTTCTTTAACTTGGAGGGCCTTAAAGGTAGCTCGACCTAGATCTCCAAAACTTCGGGCCTGTCCCGTGCCTAAGTTGTAAATGCCTGACTGAATGCCTGCTACCGGTAAGCTGTAAAAATGCATCAGAACGTCGACCACATCCTTTATATAAACAAAGTCTCTTTTTTGCTCACCATGGGCAATCCCCTCTTTGTGGGACTTAAAAAGCTTTAATGTTCCAGTTTCAAGAATTTGGGGCACGGCCTTACACACCAAACTCATCATGGAGCCTTTATGGTACTCATTGGGTCCGAACACATTGAAAAACTTGAGTCCTGCCCAAAAAGGAGGGCGCCGCCGGGCTGAAAGGGCCCAAAGATCGAAAATCTGTTTGGAATACCCATAGGGATTGATGGGCTTCAGTTTCGAAATTATATCTAAATTATCTGAATAGCCCAGCTCGCCATTGCCATAAGTCGCGGCTGAAGATGCGTATATAAAGGGAATCGAATGTTCTGCACAGAGGTTCCAATAGTCTTTACTACACTGGAAGTTATTGGACATCAGGTAATCAACATCTCTTTCGGTGGTCGAAGAGCATGCTCCCATGTGAACTATTGCACTTATTTCTTTAAGCACCAAAGGGGACTTGTTGAAAAGCGAAAAAATATCATTTTTGTTAATGAAATCATTAAATTGTATGTTATTTAAATTTTGCCATTTGTCACTTACCCCGAGGTTATCCACAATGAGGATGTTTTTTATCCCCAAAGTATTTAATCGCTTCACAAAAGCGCTTCCAATAAACCCGGCTCCCCCAGTTACAATGATCATATCTTCCCCGCTAGCTACGACAGTGTTCGGCAAATATAGCTTGAAAAGTACAAATTCAAACCATTCCTTAAAAGACTAATTTACACTATGATGAAGGCTCCTCCAATAAGACTTACCGGAGTCTAAATTATGTTTGGTATCGGATTTGGTGAAATTCTAGTGATTGGGTTCCTAGCGTTTATGCTCGTAGGTCCCAAGGGAATGCCTGACATGGCCCGACAGTTCGGGAAGTGGTTTGTAAAATTTAGGCGCGTTACTTTTGAAGTAAAGTCTGGGGTAGATCACTTTATGCGCCAGGCTGAAAACGAACTCCGCGATGAAGAGTTGGTCAATCTAAAGAAAGAGCTTTCTAAAGTAGGGCAGGACGTCAATCACTCGGTCCATGGGACAGTGGCAGCCGTTAAAGAAGAATTTGTGGACGCCCAAGCCCATCTCTATCCTGAAAATGCCGTAGGAGGCCCTCACCATGGTGACCACACGGATCGTCATGAGCCTCTGGCAAACCACGGGGATAGCAAATTTGAAGCCCCTCTTTCAGAACTGAATCCCCAAGATCCCCACGAAAAAAAGACTCCTTAGGACATAAAACTCCGATCGCCGATAAAATTCATGAAAACTATTTTCCATCCTCCCAACCCAAAATTCTTTGATGATGGAATTCGGTCTTAACTGGTGCGATTAGCAATTTTTTCTACCTTAGACTGAAAGAAGCCATAGCAATTGTCATTTGCTTTCAATCCTCTTTAAGTTGTTCTTCTTTAAGTTGTTCTTCTTTAAGCTGTTCTTCCTTAAGCCATTTTTACTTGAAGCCAAAATCCAGTAATGGAACACTGCCGAATAAATTCCAATCACTTGTTCTAATTTATCCCCATAAAAACAGCTGCTTAAAAACCTTTGCACGCAAGAAGCAAGGGATCTTCTTCAATAAAAGGTCTTCATAAAAGGTCTTTGAAATGAATCCTATATTCACATTGTAACTATCTGAAATAAATACCGAAAATAAATATTTTTCAATTTCTCTAAATGGGGGGCCGATGAATAGGTATGAGGGGTTCAAAATGCACAAACTTTCCATTATCTTTCTAATATTTTTGGCTGCCTGTGACCGACAGGGGTCTAAAGTAGTCAATTTGCGCACAACATCCGCATTAACTATGGATGGAAAAAAGTCAAATCCGTCCTCCGGAACAAAGTCTCCCTCAGCAACAGAGGAACCCATAATTCCACTGACCGACGAAGAAACGATGGTTTACTTCAGCTCTAACTGTGCTTCCTGCCACGGTAAAGGCGACGAAAAAACACCAAAAGGAGAATATGCAAGTTTTTGGGCGTTTGAACCAAAATCCTATGGCGTAGAAGCTGCTAAATTGGACCCAGACGCGGCAAAAGTCTATCAGACCATTGTGAACAGAATGACATCATCTACGAGTGGCCCATCCCCCATGCCACCACCTGCAGTACAAATTGACTCAAAGCAAACAGAACGACTCTTTGCATGGTACAAGGCAAAAGCACCGAGCATACTTAGAGATGTCCATCTGCTTTATCCAGATGGTGCCAAAATCGATGCAAATGACGTAAAAGTAGACCTCACTTTTAAATGCAAAACACCGGCAACATTTAGAGAATATATCAGACGAGTCACCAACGACGCCTTTTCCAGAGAGCCCACTTTAGGGGAAATAGCCCTGGCTGGATCTGATCCAGATATAAATGTAGAGCAAAAGCATCGATACCTTATTAAAGATCGCCTCGCAACAGATTGGAAAGCAGAATTTATAGATAAAGGGCTTAAGAAATTTGCCTACAAGGTATCAGGAGCTAATCAAGTCAATTATAGTCCTGAACTTGATGAAGACCTCAAAGATGAATTCTATCAACTTCTAAAAAGTGGATACGATAACGTAAAATATAAAGACATGCTTTTGGGGCCCACGCTCATGGTCAGCTCTAAAACCGCTTCCCTTTATGGTTGTCCGTCCCCAACTGCAGGCTGGCAGTCCTGCCGATTATCTCTTCCACGCCAAGGATATTTTACATCTGTAAGCTTTCTCTCTTCTAAACCCTCGAGCTTCCTAATTGAAAATAACAATTATGGTCGGATGGCCATCGCCCACTTTATGATCCATGGCCAGACGCTGCAGGCAGCCACCAACGGACCAGTAGGTGAAGTCGTGAATCCTATTCCAAGCTGTTTTAAAAGTGGGGATCGCCGTGGACTTGTAAATTCAGATGGCACTGTTGCTCCGCGCGGTACTCTCTCAATACCTGAGTCTGGCAATATTTGTCAGTCCTGCCATTTAAATCGAAACTTGGCTTCTGCTTCTATCCTATTTCGACCCTTCAACTCAAAAGGCCAGCTCTATAATGCCTTCAATATTCAAGAAGATACTAACTACAGTGCCGCCATTAAGGAGCCATGGGTGGTTCTAGATGGGGGCGTAAATAAGCCCGTGACTTTCGACTTGCTGCAGTCTTTCATTATAGGAAACAATGAAAAGGCCTGTGTCGTTAGCGGTAAAGTGCAAAAACCAGTAGCAACCGTAAATGAACTTATGACAGAGATTATTGGAGACGGTTCTCTACTATCCAAAGGTCTTGCCATCCACATGGCAAGGAGTCTCTCAAATCTTTCCACGATTTCCTTGGAAACTCTGGAATCTACCAAAATGGCTTTTGAGCTGTCCGAAGGTAAACTTGAAAAAGTATTTCAATCTTACTTTGCTACAGAAACCTATTCCTGCATGAAGGAGTTAAAATAACATGTTTTATTCAACTATCTCTTTCTTGTTAGTCGCTATCTATGGATCTGCATCATGCTCCAATCAAAATTCCTCAAAAGAAATGAAAAGGCGCCTGAATCAAGGTAGCGTATCTTCAAGCAACTCTTCAGAGAATGCCAATAAATCGACTGAACAGAATTCCATTTTAGTAAATTCAGAGGTGTCCGGAAATGGAGCAGGATTGCAGGTAAAGAACTCGCAACTTTTATCTTCATCTATTGATACATGCCTAGGTGAAAATATGGCCCTAGTCAAAGACGACATGATCGTTACGGGTGTCGATAGTAAAGGCTTTTTGAATAAAGATTTATATAAAGTAAATAGCAACGCCATTACAGTTGCAGGAAAAGACTTATTGTCTAAAGAAACCGAAAATCGTCTGTCGACAAACTCAGATAGTCTAAGCATAAACTATCTCGGATCTATAAATACGGTGGCTGATGTGGTAGCAGACAACTGCACCCCTGCAAATAAGCTCTGTCAATGCGATACCATAGATACCGCGAAACAAATGATGGCTAGGTGCCTGCCTAGTATTTCTCCGAAGCATGAGCTTTATGAATCCGTAGCATTGGAGTTTCAACAAGCCTGTTTGATGGATCCTAAAAAGGCAGTTGCTTCTATGCTCGCATCCTATGCGTTTATTATTTCAAGATAGGGATGACTATGGACAGAAGAAAATTTTTACATCAATCACTATTTACTGGATTTGCAGGCGCTTTTGCTCTTGATCGACTAGGGGGTGTACCCCTATTTTCAAGTTTAACGGATCCTCGAATACTTTCTAGACTAGCTGCCACCGACGCTTGGTATAACCTTGCTATGGTGTCCCAATCCGTAGGCCATTTTCTTCGCTTGGAACATTCCATGGCTCAGGCGCAGTCGTCCCAAGACACTTGGACATTGGTAACCATCAAAGTCGTCAATCACGTGCACACGCCATTAGTGTTTAAACTTGGAAAAAGGGATGGAAATATAGTCACTGGCGACAACCCAAGTATTAAATCAAAATCAGGCGAAGCTGGCGCACATATGGAGTTAAAAGGAGCTGATGCAATCTCAGATATACCTCGTTTTTCTAACCTTAGAATGAATAAATGGTTTGCTGATATTTTAGCTACTGGCAAAGCAGACACGGATATTCTCAATAATGCAGGCTTGCAACTGAGTCCATTTCCTGATGAGTCAAAAGTAGCCATTCAGGCGGCTCTGTCATTAAGTCAAACCATGAGCAACAATCATTCTTTAAAAGCTTTCAAGCTTGCAACCGATCGCTCAGAATTAGCACTGCATTTGGGTGAAACAGGCGTCATCAAAAGCCCGTTGGGAATTGCGGCCTTTAATATGGGGGGCAATTACGACAAGGCGGAGGGAAGTAATCCGACCAACGTAATTCTTGGGAACGTCGGCGAGCAGCCCATTTTCAATGGGCGCCCCGTAAAGGATTTTGTAAGTATAGTAGAGCAAAGTGTCAAAGCAAAACATGTTGACTTACAAACTGACCCTCAAAAAAATCTAACTTTAAAATTTGACCGGCTCATTCAAAAAGATCCTAAACTAAGAATGGAACTTCTGGGTAACCAACAAAAGTTACTTGATAGTTTGGTTTCTCTTAATGCGGCAGGTCAACTTGAGTCCAAGTTTCAAAATATCAATGTACAAACTGCATGCAATCAAGCGAATACAGGAAAGGGAGCATCCCTTGAATTTCTTGCCCAAGCGAAATTTGTCCAAAACGCCGTGAAAATACCTGGTAAACCCTTTCGGAATTTTCAATTATTTCTCAATATTAACGACCTCGACGGAAGTAGTTTAGATAGTATCATTATTGATACGCAAAATAAGCCAGAAGATGTCATTAAATCTCTCACCTATATCGAAGGGATGCGACAACTGGCTTTATCCTTAAATATGCTCGCATCGACCATAGCAGAAGGACACAATTTGATTGTAGTCGTAATGTCCGAGGGAGGGCGAGGAGCTGCCTTAAATGACAATGACATAAGCTTTGGGTTTGTAATGGCCCCAGGCGGTGCAGGAAATTTAAAAGATGCACTCTATGCCAATTTAGAAGAGATCGACAAACGAGACTCTAGTGTTGTAAAAGATCCAGGCGGGACAAATGTCACTTGGTCTGGAGACGATCTGAGAACCGAAGGAAACTTGAAGTCTTCAAATTCATCCACTAGATTAGGCGATTTGCAACGGGGTGTTATTGAATTTTTGGAAGAAAAGACGGGTACTACGGGCTCTCGTAAAGGACTCGGCGAATTTGTAAAATTAAGACGATCTGCTTGAGATCTATTTGGTTGAATTAGGAAAATCTTCGAAGCGATATTTGAAGTAAAGAGACAGCGGGCTCTATACTTCAAAGCAGTAACTCTAAAGTTGCAAAAAGGAAAGCTGTGCATTGCTTTTCCATTTTGAAAAAAAACTATGAAAAGAATTGGCCGTCTCCATGAAGACGGCCGATTCACTTG
This sequence comes from Pseudomonadota bacterium, assembly GCA_037142195.1. Lineage (GTDB taxonomy): Bacteria > Bdellovibrionota_B > Oligoflexia > Oligoflexales > CAIMVM01 > CAIMVM01. The sequence goes on along the minus strand of JBAXBA010000006.1, from coordinate 53,132 downwards.
CAAAAATTAATTGTTCTAGGAGAGTCTCAATTTGTCGAGTTTAAATTACTTTTTAAATGATCTAACCTTTTTCACGAGGTCCGCAATTTCAGAGTCGCTTACTACGGCTCCCCAAGCTGGCATCGTAGCAGAGAGTCCATTTGCAGCCCCACCATTCTTGATCACCAAAGCAATATGTTCATCCGTCACTTTTCCTTGCCATGCGGCGTCAGTGAAGTTCCTTGGCTTTGGATTCATAGCTAAAGCCGCAGGGCCTGCTGCGGCCCCGTCTGAGCCATGACAAGAAACACATAAGGATTCATACTTAGCGTCGCCAGGAGAAGCAGCGACTTTGGCTTGTGTTTTTACTTCAGGAATAGTCCCATCCGCATTTAGTTTTGGCGCCTGAACCGCTGAATCTAAGCGTTCCTTTTTATATTGAGCCCAATAAGCTCTTGGGTCATGCTGACGGGTACATGCAAACACAAAAAAGGCTACAAAAATAAAACTGACTGCTTTGCGAAACATCATGATCCTCTCCCTCAAGGAAAACTAGGCACCAGCTTAAAGCACAACCGTAAATGAGCGCAGCTAATACCAACAATATATAATACATTACCAAGGCTTAACATAGTAATGAGCCTGAACTTTCATCATACCTTTATTACTGGAAAAAAACTTCACCAGAATCTCAAATTTTGAGATTTCACATACGCCAGGCACGGCGTGTATCTTTATTGTGCACTTCTATAACCTTATTTACATACATGAAGGCTTAGAAAACAGAAAACCTAATACAAATTCCTATTCATTCACGACGCTTAGCTTTCAGGGCTGTTGAAAATATCAACAGCCTTCGAGATGAAGCATGGAAAGAGGGCGGGTGTCAAATCTCAACCTAGGCTATGTCATCTATTTGTCGTAGCGCCCAATCTATGACGCCCGAATTCAGCGCTGCACCATCTAAAAATTGAGACTTTCACAATTAGTTAACGATTGTCTAGCAAGTTTCAGCTAGGCAAACGAACTAAAAAAACTGTCACACTTCTTGCAAGCTACATGCAAACCGTCACAAGAAAATCGAAACTTAAATATTTGCGTCAAAGGATTGGCGAATCATGAGCGACAAAAAGGAAGAAAAAAAAGACCCCGCAGCCCCAGCTGGTGAGGAAGTTAAAGAACAACCCAACAAAAAGAAACTCCTCATCATGGGGGGAGCTGGTCTTTTAGTGGTTCTTCTAGGAGCAGGAGGAGCTTTTTTCTTTCTTAGTAAAGGGTCCAAAAAAGCTGCAGCGCAAAATGCTCCCGACAGTCATGGAGAACAGGCGAGCGCGGAAGGCCATGGCGACGAGCATGGAGAAGCCAAAAAAGACGATGGGCACGGTGAAGCCAAAAAAGACGATGGGCACGGTGAAGCCAAAAAAGACGATGGGCACGGCGAAGCCAAAAAGACCGATGAACATGGCGAAGCTAAAAAAGACGATGGCCATGGAGACGGAAAAAAAGAAAAAACCGACGCAGCTGCTTCCAACTATGGACAAACATTCCCATTAAAACCATTTCATATGAACCTCGGAAACCCTTTGGAAAATAAATACCTTCGGCTTGAAGTAACCCTTGAGTACAGAGGAGGAGACCCTCAAAAAACTGAGCTCGATAGTCGAGTTCCCCAAATCCGAGACATCGTGGTCAGCACTTCTTCAAGAAAAACCATGGAGTTTCTTCTAGGACCTGACGGCAAAGACCAACTTAGATATGAAATATTTACCAGACTCAATCAAGTTCTAGATAAAAAAGTCGAGGCTGTTTACATCACTGATATTCTCGTTGAATAGGGAAAAACATGAATTCAGTTCTTTCACAATCTGAAGTCGATGCACTGTTATCAGCTGTATCTGACAACCGCATAGATGTCGATGACGGTGCTAGCTCCGAACTCAATGCGGCTGCAGGAGTCGTCCAGTATGATCTAGCAAATCAAGATCGAATTATTCGCGGAAGAATGCCTACCCTAGACATCATCCACGATAGATTCATTCGACTCTTTCGAGTGACACTATCAAACTCCTTGAGAAAAATGGCCAACCTGTCCGTAAATTCTACGGGGCCTCTTAAGTTCTCAGAATTTATGAATTCGCTCCCCCTTCCATCATGCCTCAACATACTCCGCCTCGATCCGCTGAGAGGCGCAGCTGTTATGGTGATCGAGTCAAAGCTACTGTATGCCCTCGTAGACTCATTCTTCGGCGGAAACGATGTACCCTATACAAAAATTGAAGGCAAAGACTTCACACAAATCGAAATTAAGATCGCGCGGCGAGTCGTGCTATCAGCGATAGATGATTTAGAAAAAGCTTGGGAACCCGTATATCCTCTTAAAATAGGCTACAGCAGAACGGAAATAAATCCTCAATTCGTAGCTGTAGTCCCACCATCAGACGTGGTAATCGCGACTACCTTTGACGTCGAGCTAGAAAAAGTTTCTGGGACCATAAAAATAGTCATCCCTTATTCTACTCTCGAGCCTATCAAATCAAAACTAAGCGTAGGATTTCAATCTGAACAGTTGGAAGTGGACTATATTTGGATCCACAGGATTAAAGAACAAATCATGCGCACTCATGCCAACATCCTTATTAGCCTGGGAACAGCCGATATAACTGTCCACGACCTTGCCCACCTGGAACCTGGAGATGTCATACAACTTAGCCATGACGCCACCAAACCCTTAGATTTGTTAGTAGAGGGCATCACCAAATTTAAGTGCATTCCAGGAGTATTAAAAGGGCAAAGAGCCGTAAAAATAACCGAATCACTTATAGAATCTTAAGGAGCTACTATGGCAGACGGAATGAACCCAGAAGATTTTGGACTAGGACAAGAATTTGACCAGGCAATATCGGATTCCCAGGGCGGAGAAAGCCATGCGGAGACCGACCGTGCCAAGAACCTAGCTGGTTTTGATGATGCAAGAGCATCAAAAACTGACTTTTCGAAGCTTAAAATGATCCTTGATGTCCCTCTTAAAGTATCAGTCGAACTCGGAAGAACCAAGATGTTGATCAATGATCTCCTTCAATTGGGTCAAGGATCCGTAATTGAATTAGACAAAATCGCAGGAGAGCCTATGGAGATTCTCATCAACAATAAGCTCGTTGCGCTGGGTGAAGTCGTGGTGGTCAACGAGAAGTTTGGCGTTCGACTTACCGACGTAACCGCTCAATTTGGACTCGGTCAAATTGGCAACTTGGATTAACAGAAGGAAAAAATATGAAAAAATCGATGATTAAAAAAACTTTTGCAGCTGCCGCACTATACTTTTTGTCGTCAATCTGCCTGGCGGCATCCTCCTCAAGCCCTTCCAAAAAGACGGCTATGAAATCTATCGAAGAAAGCACTTCCAAATCGGGTCCATCTGAAGCTACCCTTAATACCGTGGAATCCGATGCTGACTCTGATATCTCAAGAATTACTGTCATTTTTTCCCAACCGATCAACCCGACTAAGGTAGCTCTTTCAGAACATGGCACCTTTCTACAACTAGAGATCGCCGATTCACAAGCTGCAAAACCTGGTACTTTTATGGAAACTACCAGTCCCTATTTCAAGAAAATAGCCATCTTCCAGCCTGAAACCTCATCTTCTTCTATCCGCATATTTGCCGATGACGCTCTACAAATCAAGCAAACTATAAAAATGGATATCGTAGAAAATCGCATCATTCTCACGCTCAATCATAAAGAATTCTTGGCCCTTCAGCAGCCAAAAACCGCCTTGCCAGAACAAACTGCCTCTTTGCAAAAGGCAGATATAGCCACTAGCCTGGCTTCCCAGCAATCTGCAAATGACGCCAAAGAAAAGGTCGCTGCCCTATCCACTGACTCTCCCAAACGTGAAGAAAAAATGAGTCTTGCCGCGAATATGCGTAATGCGAGCTTGTTCATCGCTTTTATTATGATTTTAGCTATCGCCGCCTTCTATATGAAGGGCGTTATAAAGAACCGAAAATCACTTGGATCCAACTCAGACATGGTTTCCATGAAACGACTTTCAACAATGGCATTAAATGCCAAGCAACAGTTGTCCCTTATTGAAGTTGGTGGTGAAAAGCTTCTTTTAGCAGTTTCCAACGATAGTGTTAGCCTTATCACCCACATTCAAAAACCTGAAGCACCCATAAAACTAAGTGCGACAAAACAGATGGCTCCTGAAATCGCTGGTCCTGCTGTTAGAAAGGCGCTCCCTTCGATGGAATCGAAATCTATGGATAACCGATCTTTTAGATCCTCAGATCAGGACTCACTACCTCGCAAATCAATTTTTCAAAAAAATGTTGATCAAGAAAACGAAACTTCAGCTCCTATCAAAGGTAGTAAAATCAACGTCAAAATTGATGACAACGGCGCGAAACCAAATTCAACAGACGCCATCAAAGATGTAACAAGTATTATTAGACAAAAAATGAAAGATCTTCCTAAATTTTAAGGATAAAAAGTGAAACTAGTCGCCAAAATATCTAAGGAAGACATCCTGCGCATCTTAGCGACGCTGATGCTATTTATAAATAGCACTTGGGCTCTTGCAGAATCCAAAGTCCCCACCTTGAGTATCAATTTGGCAGAGGGCAATGGCGCTGACGACATTGTTCCTTCTCTGAAGATAGTAGCCATACTGACAGTCTTAGCGGTCGCTCCGGCTATTCTCCTTATGACCACATCTTTTACGCGTATTTTAGTAGTTCTAGGGTTCGTGCGACAGGCTATTGGAACACAATCCATGCCACCCAATCAGGTCATAGTAGGGCTCGCTCTGTTTCTAACGATGTTCACAATGAGTCCCGTCATTTCCTATATAAACGAGCGAGCTTACACTCCCTATGTTGAAAAGAAGATCACAACGGATCAAGCCTTGGAGCAAGTAAAGACTCCGATTAGAAATTTTATGTTATCGGAAACCCGACAAGATGATTTAGCGCTGTTCTATAACGTAGCAAAAATCGAGAAACCAAAAGGACCTGAGGATGTTCCCTTTAACGTTCTCATGCCTGCTTTTATGATCTCAGAGCTAAAGACAGCATTTCAAATCGGCTTTCTAATTTATATTCCTTTTTTGATCATCGACATGGTCATATCTTCCATTCTAATGGCTATGGGTATGATGATGCTTCCGCCTACTGTCGTCTCACTCCCTTTTAAAATCATCCTATTTGTATTGGTTGATGGATGGTCGCTTATCATTACGTCCTTAGTTAAAAGCTTTCACATATTCAGCTAAAAAAGGATTAAAGAATGTCTGAACAGTATGTTATCGATGTGGCAACAGGAGCCGTTTGGCTCACTCTCAAAGTGGCTGCACCAGCATTGATTGCGGCACTTGTCGTAGGTATCCTTATCTCAGTGATTCAAGCTGCTACTCAGGTTCAAGAACAAACGGTTTCCTTTGTGCCGAAAATCATAGCCATTACGGCATCCATGATCATCACAGGACCTTGGATACTTCAACAATTTATCTTCTACACAAAAACCCTTATCCAAAGCATTCCCAATATTACCAGGTAGGTCCATGAAATTTGACTTTATTGATACAGACCTGATATTTAGGACGGCCTTAGTATTTCTAAGGACAGGTGCCATACTTTTTGCTTTGCCTGTTTTTGGTGAGTCGATTGTACCGGTAAAGTCTCGTATGTTTATAGCCCTATCTCTTTCCTTGATCTTAACACCGATGCTTTCCGGGGCCTGGCTCACGCCAATCGATACAAACCCCTTGGTTCTAACCTCTCTCGTACTCAAAGAAATTGCCATTGGCTTTGTCGTTGGTCTTGCAGCTCGACTAGCCTTTGACGCGATCCTACTCGGTTCTAACCTCGTGTCGTATCAAATGGGCTTTGGGGCTGGAAATCTCATGGCTCCCGGCTCCAATATGACTATGGATTCCTTCACTTCATTTCAAAGAACCGTATATATATTGATATTCTTCTCCTTGAACCTTCACCACGTCTTTATAATGGGCATTATCGAAACCTTTAAAGTGATCCCCCCAGGAGGATTTTCACTCAATCCAGAACTTGCCACTTCCATGATTCAGTGCAGCGGGGCCATGTTCCATTCCGCTATCCAAATTGCTGCTCCGATCACCGTTGCGCTTCTGTTTAGCACCGCCGCGTTGGGATTTATGGCGAGAGCTGTACCTGCGCTTAACGTATTTTCCTTAAGCTTTGCTGTCAACTTCATGGTTGGTCTCCTCCTCTATATAGGCACCATGAGCTTCTATTCCACCTGGCTTAAAGGAAACTTTGAACAGCAAGCTAACAGCATTTTTACGTCCATTCATCTTTTAGCCCCAAGAGGTAACTAGTGGCTGAAGATCAAGATCAACAAGACAAGACCGAAGACGCTTCCGATGAGCGTCGCGAAGACTTCCGCGAACGTGGCGATGTCGCCATGTCTAGAGATCTGACTAGCACCTTAGCCCTTATCAGTGTATTCGCCTTTCTAGTCCTCAATTCATCATGGCTATTTGAACAAATACGAGGCGTTTTCATGCTGTTTTTCGGCAGAATCGCCAGTCACGAAATCACTGAGCTCAATTTCTCCGTAATTTTTAGTCAAATCTGGATATCAGGTCTTACAATCATCTTGCCCATTTGTCTCATCCCGTCCTTAGTTGCGATTACTTCTACCCTCCTTCAGACAAAGCTTAATTTCTCTTGGAGCAAACTTGAACCCAGTTTTGAAAAAATCAATCCTATATCAGGCTTTGCGCGCCTTCTAAGCATGCAAAATATCGTCGAACTCCTCAAAGGAATTGCTAAAATGTGTGTTGTGGCTACGGCCTCTTGGATCATATTGGGAAACCAAATTAACCGTCTTCCTAGCCTTATCAACCTACCTCCGGCACAAATGCTGGTCTACTTTCTAGAGATTATTAAAAATCTTTTTTGGACCGTCTGTGCGGCTCTTCTTGTGATATCTGGAGCTGATTATTTCTATCAGTGGATAAGCCTTGAAAAGAAAATGATGATGAGTAAGCAAGACTTAAAAGAAGAATTTAAAAAGAAGGAAGTTGACCCCCAAATCAAGAACAGAATTCGAAAAATGGGACGAGACATGATTGCAGGAAAAATGATATCGGCGACAAAGAAAGCCACCGTTGTCATAACCAATCCAACTCACTATGCGGTAGCGCTTCATTATGAATTAGGCATGGGCGCCCCGATTATTGTTGCGAAGGGGGTCGATTTTCTTGCCCTTAAAATGAGGGAAACCGCAAAAGAAGCAGATGTTCCTATTGTTGAGAATAAGCCTCTAGCAAGGGCCATGTATAAAACCTTAGAGGTTGGAGATGAGATCCCAGAGGGTCTCTACAAAGCTGTTTCTGAAGTGATCCGCTATGTATTTAGGCTTAAAGGAAAAAACTTCGGTGAAAGGAGGGTTTCCTAAATGGCGCAGGCTGCGACAAATCAAAACAATCTCTTAACGATGTTAAAAAGCAAAGATGTCCAACTAGCAGTAGGTATTCTAGCGGTCGTCTTTATGATGATCGTTCCTCTTCCTCCGCTTTTACTAGACATTCTCCTATCAGTATCTGTAACGGCCAGTGTCTTAATTCTACTCGTGTCTGTTTACATTCGAGAGCCGCTAGAATTTTCGACTTTTCCGTCGATCTTGCTTATTAGTACCCTCTTTAGACTTTCACTAAACGTAGCAACAACAAGATCCATCCTTTTGTCAGGTCCTCAGGATGAAGTAAGTGCCGTTGTAACCTCCTTCGGAAATTTCGTAGTCGGGGGCAATTATTTTGTGGGTATTGTCATTTTTGCAATTCTCATTGTTATCAATTTTATGGTTATCACTAAAGGTGCCGGCCGGGTAGCAGAGGTTGGTGCACGATTTACCTTGGATGCTATGCCTGGAAAGCAGATGGCTATTGATGCCGAACTCAATGCAGGTTTGATTGAAAAAGACGAAGCCAAGCGTCGACGGACAAAAATTGAGCGCGAGTCTGACTTTTACGGGGCCATGGACGGTGCCTCAAAATTCGTAAAAGGCGATGCTATCGCGGCAATTATCATCACTCTCATCAACGTTGTTGTCGGTCTCTTGATTGGCGTGGTGCAGCACAATATGACTCTTGCCAGCGCTGCGGCTAAGTACACCATCTTGACTGTGGGTGATGGACTCATAAGTCAAATACCTGCTCTAATTATCTCAGTAGCAGCTGGTATGGTAGTGACAAGAGCCGCAAGTGAAAAGGCCTTCTCTGAAGATATCAACACCCAGCTTCTAGTACAGCCAAAACCGCTCTACATTGCCTCTGCCCTAATGGCCATATTATCTTTGGTCCCAGGTCTTCCTTTTCTACCATTTATGTTTCTAGCCTTAAGCTGCTACTTCTTGGCTAGATCCGCCGATAAAGAACTTATAAAGCGTGAGCAGGATGCCGCTATTAATGCAAAACAAAACAAGGAAGAAGCAAAAACAAATGAGGAAACTTTGGAAGCGTTTCTGAGTGTTGATATTCTTGCTCTTGAAGTGGGAGTTGGTCTCATTCCTTTGGTGGACACCGAACAAGATGGAGAAGTGTTGGAGCGCATAGTCTCATCTAGGAAGCAATTTGCCCAAGACCTAGGGATCGTCGTACCCATGATCATGGTACGAGACAATATTCAATTGAGGCCAGGAGAATATCAAATCATGCTCAAAGGCAATCCCATTGCTACGGGTAATCTGATGCCAGATTACTTAATGGCAATGGCCCCTGATGAGATATCTGACCCTCTCGATGGACTTAGGACCAAAGAGCCGGCTTACGGGCTTGATGCGGTATGGATCAAGACGTCTCAAAAAGACGAAGCCTCCTTTAGAGGCTATACTGTCGTCAATTGTTCTACCGTAATTGTTACCCACCTCACCAAAGTCATCAGTGAAAACTGTGCTGCACTGCTGGGACGTCAAGAGGCACAATCACTTATTGATGGACTGAAGCAAAAATATCCAAAAGTCGTCGAAGAGGTCATTCATACTGATGGGCTTACTCTTGGCGACGTTGTGAAGATCATGCAAAATCTCCTCGCCGAAAACGTCTCCGTTCGCGACTTTTTAACCGTATTTGAGACTATGGCAGACCACTGTCGATCTATCAAACACCCTGACGCCCTGACTCGCCATGTCAGAAAAGCTTTAGGTAGATCTATCACTAGAAAATATCTCGATGGAGATTCCAAGCTCATCGTCTGCTCTCTTGACCGGGCCGTCGAAGACCTTCTTATTTCTGGACTTCATCAAAATGAGGATGGAACCACCGCTTTAAACATCGAACCTGAAATTGCCCAAACGCTCCTCAATAACATTGCTGTAGGAATGGACAAATTTCAGACCGCAGGAACCATTCCCATTCTACTCTGTGGCTCAAGAATTAGATGGGACATTCAAAAGCTTGTCAATCGCTTCATTCCGGGATTGGTAGTGCTGGCTTTTGACGAAGTTCCCTCAGACATAAAGACACAAAACCTCGGCATAATTAGCATATAACAGCAAGGGAGATCCTAATGGAAGTCAGAAAGTTTGAAGGTGTTACCATGTCAGACGCTATGAAAGCGGTAAAAAAAGAGCTTGGAAAAGACGCTGTCATATTAACGACCAAAGAACGGCCCATCGAGGGAGGTCGAAGCAAAATCTTTGAGGTTCGCGCAACATCTTCTAGTGCCAAAATCGAAACTGCAAGCCATGAAGGGAACAAAAACGATGCGTTGAGAAGCCATGTGACCCTCCTAGAGACGCGTCTCAATGGCCTCATTGAAAAGGTTCCTACCCATGATGATCTTCATCGCCTTGAGAGTGGACTGTCAGAGGTTAAAATGTTGCTCCTTGAAGCCCTAAGAAAGAAAGATGGTGGCGTGCTGGAGAACCTATCGGAAGATCTTGCCAGCATCTACCACCAACTATCTGTAATGGGCGTGGAAGAGACTCATTGTGGAGCACTGATTAACTTTCTAAATTCTCTTCCCAAAGATGAAATGAAGTCATTAAAGACAGCTCCAGAGCGTCTAGATTTCTATCGATCAAACGCCATTCTCTGGATGCTTAAAAGAATCAAAGTTGCTCCAAAATGGTCAATTTCACAGGGTTCGACTTGCGTTCATGCGTTTGTAGGAAACTCAGGCTCCGGAAAGTCCACAGCCATTGCTAAGCTGGCCGCCATGGCCAAAAAGGAGAGCGATGCCCAAGTGCTTCTAGTGAGTGCAGATAACCATAAAGTCGGCGCTGGAGACCACTTGCGCCTCATGGCCAAGCTTCTTGGAGTAGGCTACGCATCCATTGATGGTCTTTCAGAGCTCAAAAAAGTCGTCTTGGATCATAGAGATGCTCAGCTTGTATTAGTCGACACTGCTGGCGTCAATCCACGTAATGAAACTCAGATATCTGACTTCAAGGAATTCGCTAGAATGGGATTTCCTGTAGATGTCCACTTGGTGCTACCACTCACCGAAAAACAAATTCAACTTGATCGATCGGTTCGAAGTTTCAGCGCTATTGGTTTGGCATCTTTGATATTTTCTAGAATGGATGAATGCTGGACCTACGGAGATGTCTACAACATATCTCAAAAATGGTCACTACCATTGAGCTTCTTTTCCACTGGGCAAAATGTGCCTGGTTCGATCGAGCGTGCCAGTCGTGAGCGAGTCATTGAACGTATATTTTCACTTTAATATCCAGGAGTCATAGGTGTCATCAATTTATTGTATATCGAGTGGTAAGGGTGGAGTAGGCAAAACTTTATCATCTGTGTATTTTGCTCTTTCTCTCAAAAAATCCGGAAAAAGTGTATTAATTGTGGATGGTGACGTAGGTCTTTCTAATGTCGATGTTGTGATGGGAATTAAGCCCCGCTACAATATATTAGATGTCTTTAATGGAACGGTAGATCCGTTTGAGGCTTTAGAAGAAGGACCATTAGGCATCAAAATATTGCACGGCGGTAGTGGAATATCACAACTTTCACAAATGAGAGAAACAGATAAATTAATGTTTATGTCTTATATCAAATCTCTAGCTTGCCACTTTGATGTCACCATTATTGATGCGGGAGCCGGCATCTCACCAACGGTAATAGAGATGAATGAAGTTTCCGACCAAAGCATAGTCGTCACTACTCCTGAAACTCATGCCATGACTGATGCCTATGCCCTAATTAAAATTCTCAGTGAGTCTAGCCGCGAAACAAATATATCCATTTTAGTAAATCAGGTGCGGACCTCGGAAGAGGGAGAAAAGGCTTTTTCTCGAATCGCTGATGTCAGTGAAACATTTCTAGGTTTCAGACCAAACTATTTGGGCAGCGTGCCCTCAGACCCCCAAGTTTCGGCGCTGCTTCGACGAAGAACTAGTGAAGCGTCGTTTTCCTTTCAGACACTTGCTGGGTGTGCCTGGGCAAAGATATCTCACAAGCTTTCTGAGTTCACTGCCGAACCCAATATTCGGTTTCAACAACCATCTCTGGGCTTAGGCCTGGAATATTAGACTCGGAGCCAATAGATGAGTAAGGGTTTAATAAAACGATACAAGCAAGACACTAGCGGTGTCGATGGAAAGCTACGCGATCAATTGATCATGGACTATGCGCCACTTATTCGCTACGTCGCCCAAAGGATCTCCTCGCGACTGCCTTCAAACATTGAAATCGACGATTTAATTAGCGCCGGTGTAATTGGTCTCATGGATGCTATTGAAAAATATGATCCGAGCCGTGACAATAAATTCAAGACCTACGCGGAGTTTCGGATCAGGGGGGCTATTCTAGACGAGCTCCGGTCCCAAGATTGGGTGCCACGTTCTGTGCGTGACAAAGCAAAAAAAATGGAACGCACCAATCAAGAGCTGGAACAACGCTATGGGCGTTCAGTCTCAGATTCGGAACTTTCAGATGCTATGGGAATAAGACTAGACGACTATTATGACATTGTTTCTAAAGTTAAGGGCGTACAACTGTTGTCTGTCGACGAGTTGTCTTCCCCGACCCAACCGGACAAAAAGAGCCTTTTAGAAGTCCTTGAGAATCCAAATATAAAGAATCCCTACCAACACTTAAAAAGCAAAGGGATTGAAGAGGATCTCAAGAAAAAAATTGGCGATTTGCCAGAAAAGCAAAGGCTAGTTCTTTCACTGTATTACTTTGAGGATCTAAACCTCAAAGAAATAGGACGTATTTTGGACGTTACTGAATCTCGTGTAAGTCAATTACACACGCAGGCCGTAGAGAAACTAAGATCTAGACTTAAAAATTTAATTTCAGAAGAATAATAAAGGGGTAAAAAATGGCGCTTGGAAAACCAGATATGAAGATTCTTGTAGTTGACGACTTTCCCACCATGAGAAGAATTGTAAAAACGCTTCTTCGTCAACTTGGGTATACCAATATCATTGAGGCTGAAGATGGAGAATTGGCTTACAAAATGCTAAAAGCAACTCCCGATATTGAATTTATAGTTTCGGATTGGAATATGCCCAATATGACAGGTCTTGAGCTTCTTAAGACCGTTAGAGCTGATGAAAAATTTAAGCATTTGCCTTTCTTAATGGTAACCGCAGAAGCTGAAAAAGAAAATATTATTGAAGCTGTAAAGAGTGGGGTCAGTAACTATGTGGTGAAGCCATTTACTGCTGCCACCCTTAAAGAAAAAATGGCGAAAGTCTTCCAAAATCTGGCAGCTAAAAAACCAGCTTAACTTGAAAAAGAGGGAGTCACGAATATGTCAAAGACTGAATTCAATTTGGATCTCATCACCCAATTTCCATCTTCAAATCGCAAAGTAGCAATTCAGGTTAGTCCCTATAATATTGAAGATAATGCTGCGCCCAATAATGACAAAATTCAAACCTCCTTCATTAGTCCACATGGTTTGGAATTTCAAGCGCCTGCCGATTATGGCGAAGGCACCTTGCTCAAAATTGAAGTGAAGCTCCCCAACTATTGGTCTCGAAAACAGCAATTTGTCGACTATACCAGAATTAACGCTCCTGATACTTTTAAGGTTTTGGCCCGGGTCGTAAAGACAGAGGACATCGGAAAAAGAGGTCGAAAGAAGGTTGTAACCGTTCAAACTGTCAATATCGACCAAGTTGATGAGAAAGTACTGCGAGACTTTCTACAGGAGGGTAAGTGAGCAACTTGCCTGTTATAGCTCTCATTTTTGCTGACATTGCCTTACTCGTTGTGATTCTTCGGTTGACGCGGCGGCAAAACGCCCATGAAGCCACGATTTCTGATCTAACTGAAGAAAGATTTCTTTTAAAAGATATGCACGACAGAATGCGATCAGAGATTCAATCGGCTGAAACACGCCAAAAAGAACTCTTTAATCGCTTTAGCCATTTGGCCGCCGAAGCTGAGCAGGAAGTATCCAAGATCAATGTGGGAATGCAAAGTTCCGTAGAGGATATTTCTAGGCAGATTTCTGTTCGTTTTGATGGCCCCCTTAAAGAATTGGCTCAACGCCAAGGCGCTCTAGATCTCCAATACAAGAAAATTAAATCGGAAAGAGAGTCTATTGAGCGCGCAGTGGCCAGAGCTGAGGATCTCACAAAATTTTTTGGGAAAAAAGAGAGTTATCAAGGCGCCTTAGACGATATTCAAGATAAGAAGTATGAGGATGCAAGAGTGCTTTTAAGCTCAGGAAACACCGTAGACGCTGTATCAAAGCGTTTGGGCATGGCCCGTAGCGAAGTGGAACTCGTTAAAAAATTTATCCATTCTGGGATTTAAGAAATTTTATAACATCTTCGTAGAACCGAGTGGGTCTCTCAGCCAAAATGAGATGGCCCGTTTGTTGGTATCTAAGATTGACAGACCCTTTAATCTTTTCTTGGATATGATCTGCAGCCTTGGAAGAAATAATTTGATCCTCCTCCCCATGGATCACCAAAGTTGGAATTTGAATCCCTGCAATCTTGTCATCTTCCAATTGAAATCTTTTAATGGCGGCCCTTTGCAGGGTATTTTGACTATGGTCCGCCTGATGGGACTGAACAAGCTGCTTTGCCATCGCTGCTACAAGAAGTTTATTCGATTCAAAAAAATTAAGATCAAAATAAGGTTTCAATTGAGATATTACGCCTTGCTGATCTGTAGCCCACTCTGAGATATTTGCGCGATAGAACTCTAAGCTCGCTGCGGTGGAAACCAATATCAAAGCTTTTGGTATATTGGAGCTTGTCGCGAGAGAAAGGGCGATCATACCCCCCATAGATATTCCTAAAACATAGCTCGATGTAATTTCAAGTTGTGTCCATAAATCGACTACATCTTGCACCATATCTGTCATTTCAAATGGTTCTTCTACTGTAGAATCACCGCTTCCTCGATTGTCTAGAAGTAGCACTCGAAAGCCATGGTTAATCAGCTGTTGGGACAGATTTCTAAAATCTCTATGTGTGCGAGCATGGCCATTGATAAGAGTCACCCAGGGGCCATGATCGCCAAGTGTCAAATGAAATATTTTACTTTTTTGATTCATAAGGAGCCTTTTTACTAATCATCTAGTTAGCTATTTACTGTGCAAATACAGCCGTCACTGCTAGCTAGTAGAGCAGATTCTTGCGCCAAAAACTAGAGTCGCCTGCTTGTTCATGTTGAAAATCAAGCAGCTCACGTTATGACCAGGCTGAAGTACTTGATATTCATAGGATTGAAAAATTTTCTTCGACCAAGGCACTGGGGCGCATGCACTTTAAAAAACACTACATTTAGTGGTTGACCGCCTGGATAGACACTAGATATGCTTTCAGATGTAACACACACATACAGACCTTGATTGCTTCCACCTGGCGACTGGAAATAGCCAAAAGGCGATATGTGTTCCTAAATGGAGACTTAAAATGACTATTACAAACGATGCTATCCAATCCAATCCGAAGAACCCATTTTTATTCGGAACAGCTGAGCCTACCATGAGCGTAAAGAAGCGCGATGGATCCATGGAGCCTGTAGATGTCATTCAAATCACGAAAAAAGTAGCCCGCTATGGCGCTGGGCTGAGTCATATCAATCCTTATCTGATCGCCTCTAAGGCCATTAGCGGCATTTACGACGGGGTTACAACCACCGAGCTTGATAGCCTTCTTATGCAAACAGCTGCTATGATGATTGGTGAAGATCCAGAGTACTCAAAACTTGCCGCCCGCTTGCTGACAGACTACATAGATAAGGAAGTGAGCACCTTAGGCATTCACTCATTTTCAGCTTCCGTAATGCATGGCTATAAAGTTGGTCTTATCGCAGAAAAAACAGCGAGATTCGTGGCAGAAAACTCTAATATCTTTAATGCAGCCATTTTGGAAGAACGTTGCGATTTATTCGAGTACTTCGGCCTTAGAACTATTTTCGACCGATACCTTTTGAAAGATCCCTCAAATAGAACCGTTATTGAAACGCCTCAATTCTTTTTCATGCGTGTGGCTTGTGGCCTTGCAGAAGATGTTAACGAAGTTTTAGAGTTTTACCAATTGATGAGCTCCTTTGAATATATGCCTTCTACACCGACTTTATTTAATTCTGGGACCCTTCACCCTCAAATGTCTTCTTGCTACCTGTTAGATTCCCCACAAGACAGTTTAGAAAGCATTTATACCAAATATATGGATGTAGCGATGCTTTCCAAATTTGCGGGAGGCATCGGACTAGCCTATTCCAGAGTGCGCTCTAGAGGCTCACTTATCAAGGGCACAAATGGCAAGTCCAATGGAATCATTCCCTTTCTAAAAACCTTAGACTCTTCAGTAGCGGCGGTAAACCAAGGTGGAAAGCGCAAAGGTGCCGCATGCGTATACCTAGAGCCGTGGCATGCTGACACAATAGATTTCCTTGACCTTCGTGAAAACACGGGAGATGAAGCGTTAAGAGCGCACAATCTCAATATTGCAAATTGGATTCCAGATTTGTTTATGAAGCGCGTTGAGGAGGATGGAAATTGGTCACTTTTTGATCCCAATGATGTCCCCGAGCTTGTAGATCTCTTCGGCAATGAATTTGAGTCAGCTTATTCCCTTGCTGAAAAGAACGGTATTGCAAAGAAGGTTATGAAGGCCCGCGATCTTTATGGCAAGATGATGCGTACTCTCGCCCAAACCGGCAATGGCTGGATGACCTTTAAAGACGCCTCAAACCTCAAATCGAATCAAACCGCAAAAAAAGAAAACGTAATTCACCTGTCGAATCTCTGCACTGAAATCCTGGAAGTAACAGATAACAGCGAGACCGCGGTATGTAATCTCGGCTCCTTAAATCTTGCAAAGTATGTAGAAAATGGACAATTCCAATTTGACAAGCTGGGCAAGAATGTCAGAATTGCCGTCAGATATCTGGATCGAGTTGTCGACATAAATTTCTATCCCATCAACTCCGCGGCAACCTCAAATGCAAGATGGCGTCCAGTCGGCTTAGGTATCATGGGCTTACAAAATGTGTTCTTCCAGATGCAACTACCCTTTGATTCTGAGCAGGCCCTTGAACTTTCCACAAGAATTCAAGAAGAAATTTATTATCACTCTCTCGTAGAATCGAATGAGCTCGCTAGAAAATTCGGTCCACACCCAAGTTTTTCAGAAACCCGAGCTGCAGAAGGAAAGCTTCAGTTTGATTTTTGGGATATTACCCCAGCCTCTAAGGAAAGATTTGACTTACTTAAAGGAGACATCACCAAATATGGTCTTCGCAATAGTCTTTTAATTGCCATTGCTCCGACTGCAACCATAGCTTCCATAACAGGCTCCTATGAGTGCATTGAACCGCAAATTTCAAACTTATTTAAGCGTGAAACCCTGTCTGGTGAGTTTCTTCAAGTCAACACCTATTTAGTACACGAGCTTCGAAAATTGAATCTGTGGACTAAAGAAATGAAAGAAAAAATAAAGCTTGCTGAGGGCTCAATTCAAGGGTTTGAAGAAATTCCAGAGGTCATTAGAAAGACATACAGAACCGTTTGGGAACTACCCATGAAATCTTTAATCGACATGGCAGCATCACGTGGAGCTTATATCGATCAAAGTCAGTCCCTAAACTTGTTTATGGAAAGCCCTACCATCGGAAAAGTTTCCTCGATGTATGCCTACGCTTGGAAAAAAGGCCTAAAAACGACCTACTATTTAAGATCTCGAGGAGCAACTAAAATCGCGAAGACGACCGTTGGCTCTTCGGAATCAGAAATAAATGCCACAGGATATACCGACGCGCAGGCGATTAGCTGTTCCCTAGAAAACCCAGAAGCATGTGAAGCCTGTCAATAAGACCCTAAAATGATTTTTTTAAAGAAAGTGAGACCAAATGCTACTAGACCCAGGATTTAATCTAAATCTAAGGCCCATGAAATACCCCAAATTCTATGATATGTATAGAAACGCCATTAAAAACACTTGGACCGTTGAAGAAGTTGACTTCTCAAATGACATTAAAGACTTGGAAAAACTTTCTCCAGGAGAGCAACATCTCATAAAACGTCTTGTGGCATTTTTTGCAACCGGGGATTCTATCGTTTCCAATAATCTCGTGCTTAATCTTTACAAGCACATTAATTCGCCAGAAGCACGAATGTATCTTTCCCGTCAAATCTATGAGGAAGCCCTACATGTTCAACTCTATTTGACTTTGCTAGACACCTATCTTCCCGATGAAAAAGAGAGAGCTCAAGCTTTCCAAGCTGTTGAGAACATCTCTTCCATTAAACAAAAAGCTGACTTTTGTTTTAAATATATCGATAGCATCAATAGCCTCGAAAAAATTGAAACCAGGGACGATAAGAAACAATTTATTCTTAATATGGTTTGTTTTGCTAGTTGCATCGAAGGTCTGTTTTTCTTCGCCGCATTTGCTTACGTGTATTTTTTGAGATCTAAAGGGCTTCTCCATGGACTAGCGACCGGAACCAACTGGGTATTCCGCGATGAGTCATGCCACATGGAATTTGCTTTTGAAGTCATCAGGACCGCAAGACAAGAAGACCCTAGTCTTTTTGACCTCGATCTACAACGACGCATAGTTACCATGATTGATGAAGCCATTGAATGTGAGATGCTTTTTGCTGAAGATGCTTTGCAGTTTGGTGTGATTGGCCTGCCAAAGGTAGACATGAGAAAATATCTAGAGCATTGTGCAGACCAAAGATTGATAGCACTTGGAATTAGCCCCGTATATCATGCAGAGAATCCATTTTCATTTATGGAACTTCAGGATGTACAAGAGTTAACAAACTTTTTCGAACGACGCGTTTCCGCTTATCAGGTAGGAATTGAAGGCGACGTGAGTTTTAACGAAGAGTTCTAAAATGGCGAGGCTCTGCCTCCCATCCTATACCGTTAGGGCCAGGCCGGTATATATGCTAGCCTGGCTTTTCCATTTCCAACTGCCTATTCGAAAATGAATTCTCATAGGAGGCACGAGCGCCAGGAAGCTTAAGAGAAATCAATCAAAGCCCATGTATTCTAAATTTCATTCTTAAGAGCTTCTGGAGGTGGCTCTTTCTATGCTATGAAATGGTGATGGAGTCCCGTCTTAACTATCTATTCGTTTTGACTTCGGCATGAAGTTTTACTTTAGATTGCATCAAATAGGGGATGATCCCGGAAAAATTGAAAGCCATGGAAGTCAAGAATACTACGTTAAATATATTGGCGCCTCCATCCACACCAATAAATCCTAAAATTCTCTCAAATGCCACGTGGCCAACTCCCAGACCTCCTGGAGCAAGAGGAATAGCCGTTGCCAAAATAGCCAGGGGAGCCGCGGTACAAAATTTAACAAATCCTATATTTTGCTCCGTCAATAGCTCCGCAATTTTCCAATATAACAATATAGAAGCGCCCTGAATTCCTATGGAAATAAGCCATGCAAAAAATAAACAGGACTTGGCCTCTCTATACCGCAAAAGAGAATGATAAAGCCCCCTGAATTTACGAAGAAGAGAAATACTAAGTACCTTGTCGACAACATCAAATCGTTTAGGATGAAAAAGAACGTGAGCAAAAGCGAGAGTAATGGCGCCAAATAGAAAAAGTACGATATGGGACATATGACTTAAAATGGGATTTTGTGACAAACCGCTCCAAGCCAAGATGGAAATAAAGGCAGCAAAGGTAAATAGGCCGTAAAGCCCTACCACTCGATCAAGCACGACAGACACCAAGGTGGCCCCTTTTTGTCCATGGTGTGCCGATTTGGAAATATAAATAGCCTTAATGACATCACCGCCTACAGCCCCAGGCATGGCAGAGTTAAAAAACAATCCAATTAAGGAAAGACGGATAGCTTGAAAATAGGGCAACGCGATACCTAAACCGCGCAAGAGCAGAAACCAGCGGGTAGATCCACACAATAATCCAAAAAAGAGCCAATAAACAAAACAAGCAAAAAGCGCCCAGGGATGGTCCATGAAAACTTTAAGAGAAGCCATATCCAATTTTCCGCTTTTGATCATCCAAAAGATCATCCCAAAAGCGACCGCTAACTTTAAACTCGTCCAAACCATCGTTTTTAGCTTCTCGCTCAATTCAAGATCCCCCGCACTTCTATTAAAACTTTGACCCGAGGCTAATGTAATTCCCAAAAAACAAAAAGCCACAATGCTCAACCAATCGATTATATTGCACTATTTATTTAAAGTCACGTATTTACTCAACGTTTTTAGCCATATTCCGAAACAAGGTTAAGTTATAAAAGTAACCAGTTTTATGGGGTTGTCAGGATGCCATCAAATCTAAAGAATAAATCCATCAAGGTCGTCGCTATAGATGCATCTGCCCCAGTTAGACAGCTCCTAGCAGACGTAATGCGGTCACTTGGTTTTGAAAATGTCCAGGGAATTAGTTCTATTAAAGATCTATATAGCCTGCTTGAAGTAGAAAAGGTCGATTGGATCATATCACCGGTCTCAGCAGACCAGGACTTCAACATTCTTCACCTTCTGCAAACCATTATCGATTTCCCTGAACTCCGCCACACTCGAGTCACAGCTGTATTAGAAGAAACCGAGTTGGATTTGATACCATCTTTAGTAGAAAGAGGAGGCTTGGGTTGGCTATCTAAGCCGTTCAATAAAGACTCCTTAACAACAAATCTGAAACAGATTTTACAAGATTTAGAAAAGTTCCAATTTGACGAGACCCAGTATTCTCTTCACAAGTATGACGAGTATTTGGAAAAAAAGGAGCGCCACGACGAGAGAATTGAATCCATAAAAAACTTTATTCTCAAAATAAATCCGGGTAACCCCATGTTTTTGATGCTACTAGGAAAAGCCTATGCCGGAAATGGGAAGCAGGATCTCGCGAAAATTGCATTCAAACAAGCCATTACTCTTGATCCTTCATTAACTCCTTCTGCTTCCGAAATATCTAAGACTCTGCTAGGAAGCGATGAGTACTTAAGTCAAAAAATAGGTCTTGATGGGGCCAATCTGCTAGGCATCGAGACAGTTGCCATCGTTGATCCCGATGCGGGATTTAACTCAGAATTAGAAACTGCCCTAAAAGATGCGGGCGTTCCAGGGGTTCACTGCTTTTCCGATGGTGAGGAAGCTTGGAAATGGTTTGACACACAAGAAAAGGTCGGCCTAGTTATACACGAATGGAAGATACCTGGACTGACAGGGCCTCTTTTACTACAACGCATACGTCATAAGTTCCCTATGGCGCCAGTTATTGTGGCGACTAGTGTGTTTGAGGAATCTGACAAGCCGTTGGTTCATGAAATGGGTGTTTCCGCTACGATTTCAAAACCCTCCGATAGACCCAAAATTTTAAGTGAAATCATTTACACTATTCAACAAGATCGCTCCCCTACAGACATAGACGCACTTGAAAGAAAAATAAGGCAAGCCATAGCTGCAAAAGACTTTCAAACAGCTGGAAGCTATAGAAATCAGGTTGCAGACGACCAAAGCATACCTAAATCAAGAAAGCTGAAAATAGAAGCCGAATTTTTTCTCGCAGAAAATAAATTTTCCGAAGCTCGAGATGCTGGCATAGCGGCTCTAAAAATGTCTACAGATTCCATCACACTTTTAAGCCTTCTTGGAAAATGCTTCTTGCGCCTAGGTGATTATGCTGCATCACTTAAATGTTTTGAAAGAGCACAAATGCTGTCCCCAATGAATATTGGGCGTTTATGTGAGATAGCTGCTGTTCATTCCGAACAGGGGCAGGCCCAAGCGGCGAAAGAGAATCTAGAAAAAGCAAAAGAACAAGATCCTACTTCGCCAGAAGTGACGGAAACCGCAGCGAAGGTTGCTCTGAATGGTGGAGACATTTCCGAGGCAAGATCTATCATGGAAAAAATGGACTCCCTTACGGACATCATCTCTTATATGAATAATCGTGCTGTCGCCTTTTCTAAATCTGGAAAATCTCCAGAAGGAATCACGCTCTACAACAAAACTTATGACTCTATTCCGCAAGATAGAATAGAAGTTAGAGCTATAGTTAAGTACAATTTAGCTCTTGCCATGATCAAGCAAAATAGTTTAATGGATGCCCAAAATGCAGTTAATGACGCTTTAGCCTTGGGTCCTACCAAGATTGAAAAGAAAGCTCACTCACTGAGAGATAGAATCGGCAAATCTATTAGAGATGGAATAGAATTCAAACTAAAGACGAATGATGCCTCACCATCACTAGAAATCGGTAGTCCGAATGAATTGACAGTGAAGGAAGAAAACAACGCAAGCATCGAAGCCATTGAAAAGAAAGCTGGAGACTTAGGCTGCTACAAAATTGTAAAGGATACGAAGCCTCATGAGCTCATAAGCAAGATGCTCCAAAAAAAGCAGCCGCGATTTATGCCGCGAGAATCTATTAAAAGGGCGGAAACTCTTGGGGTTGACAAGGTAGGCTAGAACTTTATTTTTTAAAGTTTACAATCGTCCCGGATTTAGAAGTTTTGGTTTCATATATAATTTTAAGCTTTACGAAATCTGACTTGGAACTTCCTCTTAGAAAGATTTCATCCGGGATACTTACACTATCAGGGTTCGTGCCATCAGTTATTTCAAGGGTTAATAAGCGAGTGCTTGCAACCCACTGGTAAGAGCCATTTTTATAGTCTTCATTGTAAGGAGAGCTATAATCTGAAGCAGATGGTGTTATCTCAACCCCTGACAGATAGTATGTGGGCTTGATATAGATCCAGCGAGAATCGACGGGTGGAACTTGACTTTCTAGTAAAGGCCTCGACAAACTCAACACGACGGGGTTTGAATTCGAAGCGAGTGCAAAAGGCCGATTCAGGCCGTTATCTAGGATGGAATTTGAGTAGGAAATGGAATAGGACGTGGAGCCTTTATCCGCAGCCAAAGGCTTTGGGATCATGGCCAAACGCGCGGCAACACCTTGAGAAATAAGCTGGGGAGTAGAACTCGAAGATTCGGATATATAGAAATCCATGACACAGCCAAAGCACGGAAGTTTTGGCAATGTAAAATCACCAGATATCACGCCACTCTCAGCCAAAAGAAAGCGTTTCGTTGCATCCCAGGGATCAGCCGAAGTCTCGCTGGAAAACATATCCTTTTTTTTTCTAGCCAGCTGCATCCAAGGCGATGGAATAGCAGCCCATAACTGCTTTAGGGTTTTGTCTGTTGCAGGTGTGTAGTGAAGAAAAAAGCCGCTACACTTATTTAAAACTTGCTGATATAGGGCTGGGTTCGTCGATTTCAAATAGAACCCATTCAAAATATCTGATTCCAAACTACAATTTAAAGAATGTCCAAAACTGGATTTGGAGCCATCAAGAAATGAAGGCAAAGTGACCTCATCAATGGTTCCAGACTTACCCACCACCACGGAAAATCCACCTGAAATCGCTGCGCGAGGAGGTGTCGCACGTAGGCGAGCGAGATCGACGAGGCCAAAGTTGTCCACTGGCAAATCAAGGATTCCTACATCCATTCCAAAGCCACCGTTATAAGAAATCGCTCCTTGTAGCCCAGAAACATCAGAAAAATCCATAATTGCCAACAATACCTGGTCGGCACTTAAGATCTGAAAACTGTATTCATGACCCACGGAAAATTGGCTCGTTTTAAACTGCCACGTGCCAAGTTTACTGGTTGTGGCTGATAGCCTTGAGCCTGTTGTCAAATCTAGCGAGGAAACGGTTAGGTTTTCTGTTGGAGAGCCATTTACCTGAATCAAACCAGATACCGAAGTCAGTCCAGAATCTGTGGGGCCGGGAGGGTCTTCATTCCCGCCTGACGCATCCCATTTAGACTTGTCTTTTCCACAAGCCCAAAACATCAAGAAGAAAACTAATAAGTAGCCCAAGCTCTAAACCTCGCCCAATAGCTGGGATGCTTTCCCTGTCTTGCAAGTATATCGCGGGTGTTTTGCAGCGCCTCGTCTATTTTTTGCCCAGATGCAACCAAAGGCATCAATGTTTTAGAGACCATGAAGCTACTGAGCTCCGAAACGGCCCCCCTTGCATCAATGATTTGACGAGAACCCTTAGCAGAAGCTATAGCCCTAAGAAGGGGGGAACCTAAATCGGTCCCACAAATATTCAAAAATAGCGTCTGACTTGCTGGCAACACTCCAAAGACATCGAGCGGGGGGTAGTTTTGATCCTTTCCCAAAGCAAGAATAGGCAGCCCATCTTTGCCTATTAGGTGATGCCCGCTAATCTCTAGGAGATGGAATTCCCCCTGAATTTTTGAATCGAGGGCTACTTTGCCTCTCATATTTACCTTAAATTGTTTGGCGCCCTCCTGAACGAGTTCTAGACGGTCCAATCCATCGAATACGGTTCCTCCCCAGAATCCATTCTCTCGCGAGGATAAATCAGGACCCAGCTTTGGCAAAAGCCAATTGACTTTAGTTTCAATCCCCAAATAGCGATTTTTTTCTGGACCTAGCAGTTCTAGTGGCAGCGGCAAAAATTCTTTAGACGCTATTATAGAAATATTCTTTGGCAATTCTGATGGGAAGACCGGCTTCAAAAGCTCATCAAAAAGGTTAACCCTTAGAATTTCAGTTTCTCCACTAAAAGACAAAAGCTTTTCCGAAAAATCACCATAACGCGAAAGTACCGATTTTTCAAAAGGTATGGAATAAAAAGCAAACTTTCCTTCCATGCGTCTTAGAGCTACAACATTTACTTTGAGCGACCATAGAACCAAAGTGTCAGAGGGAAGCCGAGCCAAAAAAGATTGGGAAAGGGAACTAAGTTGCGTCTTGACTTGATCATCAGAAGACTTTGCAGAAGCTTCTCCATCGCCAAGCTCCTTGGCAAGCTTGATCGTTAAGTCAGACAATTTCTCGGAGGCGCCAGGAATAGATGTCAATTGATCCATTTGCTCGCGAAACTGAAAGTAGCCTAAAATTCCAGCTGCAAGATTCGGATCACGCGCACCACTATACTCCAACCAACGATCCACAACATCTCTCATAGTAACATCTACCCAGGTTGTATCAGGACCAAGTCCTAGGCGTTGGCCGGGAGGGAGAGAGAGCGCAACCAACAGGGCACGATCTAAATCTTTCTGGGCTGCCTCAATGGCCCCGCGTTTTCGACTTATCTCACTACGAGCATATAGAGCCCGCCAAAA
The DNA here is from genome assembly GCA_037142195.1 of Pseudomonadota bacterium. Lineage (GTDB taxonomy): Bacteria > Bdellovibrionota_B > Oligoflexia > Oligoflexales > CAIMVM01 > CAIMVM01. Next base: position 28,564 of record JBAXBA010000006.1, on the reverse strand, counting down.
GTACTCTGGATTATAATCCTTCAAAAAATAGCTTATTGAGAGATTGATTTTTTTTAAAGCTTCTTCAAAGTTTTGTCCTTTATAGAGAATCTCTGAAAGTCCCATCCGAGAGAGTGCCAGGTTACTATCGAGGCCAAGTCGAATAGAAAGGCTTTCAGATTCCGACAAATAGCGATGGGAGGAAGCTAAGTCAAATGCCGCCAAAGCAGCAAGTCCAAGATTTCTTTTATCACTTGCAATTGCTGTCTCATCAAGCGGATCATCAAGCTGCAAGGCCCTTTCATAGTTCTTGACTGAAAGGTCTACAAAACCATAGGCTCTCATCCAAAAACCTTGATTCGCTAGAACAAGTGACATGAGTTCTGGAAACTTAGACTCCTCGCTTAGACTCAATGCTTTCGTGAATTGTTGTGTAGCAAGCTGATACCACCCCTGCTTAGCTAAAATCATACCATTTAAATTTAAATCTAATATTTCATATCGAGATCTGAGTGATGCCGAATTTAATTTTGCAAATAGCGCCCTGGTTTTACCCTGCCGAATGGAAGCTTCAGAAAGTCGACCAAGTCCAAAAAGCGCAGAATTGAGCTGTTGATTTATTTTTAATGTTATCAAATCATTGCCGGTCGAAGTTTCATCGACCTCAAGTTGCTTCAAATCGGAAAGCGCTCCATTGAAGGAATTTGACCGCATTTTAATCATTGCAAGGCCAAATTTTGCCTCAAATGAGCCGATTTTCTTTTCCTCAGCATAGGATGCAGCTTCTGCATAATACTTTTGAGCCCCAGAAAAATCAGAAACCTTATCAAGTAGGTAATTGCCAAGAGAAACTAAACCGCGCACCTTAGCCTGGTGGTCTAATTTGGCTTGCGATGCCTCAATAAATCTCTGCCACTGAGAGATGACATCCTCTTTCTTTAAGGTGCTTTCAGCCAATATGGCTTTCATTCTCAGCAAGTCGAGGCGCAGAGCGGGCTCTACCTCGTGAGACGAATAATAAGAGTCAAGGTGATCTAGAGCCCGCTTTACTAAGTCCCATTTTTTGAGCCTAGATGCAATAGTTGCAAGAGCTGTATAGCTTTTTGAAACGTCTCTATCAGGTAGATAAGTCAAAACAGATAGAACTTGATAGGCCAAGGTGTTGTTTTTTCTACCGACTAATTCTTTAGACAGTCTATCCAGGAGTTCGGATCTTAGTTTCGGATCGGCTTCCTTTGCTAGTCCAGAGCTCCATGCTTTAAAGTATGCGGCATCTGAGAGGCCTGAATCTATTGCATCAAAATAGTCTTCGGATAAAGGTTCAGACTTTGTGGAGTCTAAGCACTCAAAGGAAATAACAATATTTCCTTTAAAATAGTCCCAGGTGGAAGCATAGAGCCGATCCAGTGACTCTTCATCTCCCTTAGACAGAGGCCTCTCACTTTGAGTTTTTGTCGCGCAAACCGTCAATTGAACGCCTTCTTTTCCGGAAGATTTCAAGTCATTCAACAACGGTTTTAAGCTGTCTAATTTTGCGAGATCCACTTGCAACGGAATCCACTTCAGAGCGGAAGTATCTGCCACAGGAAGACGAACGTTTGATTCCGACAAAGCAACATCAGAAACCGCAACATCAAACATAAAGAATTCGTTAGAGACTTTTTCATGGGTCAAGAAATTAAATCTTCCCGAATAGTCCGCACTTTTATTGCCAGAAAAATCGACTTTAGCCAGATAATCGAGCATTTCAGAGGAATCTAGACCTAATGCCTGTCTCATTCTTACGAGCTTCGCTCCACGAAAAATGCCCCTATTCAAAACGTTTTGGCTGGCAATCGGAAGTCTTGAAAAGTAGGACAGAACCTCGTCTAAATCATATCCGCGAAGCTCTCCAGAAAGCACCCCTTTAGCCCAAAGAGCAAGCCCATCCTCGATTCGATTTACAGCAACAAGGCTAATCCAACGGCGGGCGCCTTCCATCTTTTCGCCTTCTTCCGAAAGAAATAAGGAGATTTTTTCAGGGGAACTTAAATAGAATGGCCTTGACGAATGATAATCCAAGCCGCCATGATACGAGAAACTTCCTAAACTCATTCGCGACTCAATAGATGACTTTATGGCGATGCAGTTCTTATTGCGATCCCCATTGTCAATTTTCTTACAGCCCTTTTCCGCTAATTCTAAGAAGCGGAGCATGTCGCTCTGAATTTCCTGTCGATTTTTTGAGACCGCGAGACTCAAATCTAGCCAATATCCCAAAATTAAGGAAGTCTCGCGGTTAAATACGTCACTGGCCACACGATCCAAATCGGACCTGCTATTCGTCAAAACTTTAGCTGCGTCATCTGTCAAACCTGCGCGGGAAAGCTTTTGTGCGGAATCTATGGCTAGCTTCGCCCTGGAAACAAAGATATCTGTATTGCCCAATACGCGATTTACGATTCGCCCAAAGAAGCCCACTTGAGTCTGAGCCTGGTTCACATCAGCTAGAATTTGATCCTTTTCGGCCGGAAGAGATGTCATTTCCCTTTGTAGCCATTTTGCCAATTGAAATACATCTTCGCCCAAAACTGGCTTCAGAGATTCTAAGTGGGTAAGGTCAAGGGATTTAAATTCTTTTTGAGAAAGACTCGTTTTTCCCGCCAGACGTAAAAACCAAACTCGAAGCAATTTAAACCTAGTAGCGATCCCCTCTTCTGAAACAGCAGCAATCGTCGATGCTTCTGCGGCAGCTTCTTCATAGCGACCAGCTTGGAAAAGGAGGTATACCTTTGATTTTTTGATTTTAAGAAGAGCAGAGTCATTGATTTTTCTTGCCTCGATCTCAGCAGCGCCTGCCAACTGAATAGCTATATTATGCTCATCAAGTTTACCGGCCGCTGAACTGGCAAGGCTTAAAAAGTAGGAAGCAACCTCGGCATCTTCAAACTTAAGTGCAGAAATACTCCGTACCCGCTCTAAACTTAAACTGAATGCTGACTTAAAGTCTCCCTGTTCAAATAGAACAATGGCAAGATCTTGCGAAAGCAGAGGAGATATGCTGCCGAAGTTTCTTTCGATTTTTTCAGCCCGCCTAAGCTCAGTTAAGGATTCTTCCAGGTAGTTTGTTGGTGAAAATCCAAAAATTCCCCCAAGTATATCCATTCTATTTTTAAAGAATCCGCTTACAGAATTGCTATTGGCAACCTCAGCCAGATGTATTTGAAAGTTTAGCCATCCCAGCAAACGAAAATATTCGCTTTCATGATCATAGACTCCAGAAAATTTGCGGATTTCTGTCAGAATCTCCCTCGCCAAGCTACTGCGCTTTGAGGGATCTAGATTGATATTGATTTCAGATGTCTTCTTTAGAATTTGATCTATTTCTTGATGTCCAGGCAGAGGATAGCCCAGCTGAACGAGACCTTTTTTGGCACCAAGGCTATTGGGATCAAAGGTCAGCGCAGAAAGAAACGATGATCTTGCTACCGCCTGCTCTCCCTTTGCTATCGCATCATTGCCTTCTCCGACAAGGTAGTTTTTTGCAGAATAATATGACTTCTGTTTGATCCAAGGGGCTGAAAAGCTCGCCGTTGATAATTCTAGAAGAGGAATCTTCATCAGCCCTCTCAGTCCGGCCGCAGAAGAAAGCTCACAAGCTTTTTTAAGTGCTGGGCTGACATCTAGACCTCGCTTAGCAAACTCTCTGGTGGTGAAAGCCAGTTGGTTAAGTGCCAAGTCTGAATCTCCTGCTTCAGCTATATGAGATACGATTCCAAGAGATGCAAAAAATGCTGTATTAAGTTCGGTACTTTGAACTAGATTTCTCAAGTATTGGAGATAGCTCGGAGAGCTAGACATGAACCCTATGAGTCTTGAAAGAGTATAGGGACTAAGATTTTTGACAGTTCTTAACAAAAAATAAGCATCTTCATTTTTTAGTCTTTTTGTTCTCAGTGCAAAGTCGACTAGAATTTCGGCTGGAAAACTATAAGACCTAGAGCTTAGTAGAGACGAAAGCTCACTGGTGTAGCGTGCTTTAACCGAAGCAAAATCACATTCCGAATGGGGGCAACTATTTTGATTTAGGGTCATCGCGGCCGGACTGCCTGATAGAGTTGTATTTCTAATCACATAGCGCCATTCTAGAGACCTCATGACACCAAAGGTAGCCGCACTGCAAACTGAAATAAAAGTCTCGTATTGATCTCTCTCTACAGCAGAAGCGAGAGAGCATTCTCGTGGTGTTTCCTGGTACTCCATCAGCTGGTAGCCAGATTTTGTACGCTCAGAAACTATGAGCTTTCCCTGGGTCGATGCGAGAGTCAATATTTGAAGGTCTCCAAATTTTAGAATCTCTTCTTCGCCTACTACGCCTAGGTCTTTGATGCCTACTTTTACAACCTCGTAGTCATCTGTCGAGTCAATCTTACCGTCCCCATTGCTATCCGCGGAATACCTAAGATATATTAATGTAGATTCACCCACAAAGATGGCACTGCGCCGCAAAAAACCATCTTTTTTAAATAATGGCCTTAAGTTGCTATTTTTTCCGATAATCAATCTGCCATTTTGATTCCAGACAACTTGGTCGCTTGCAGATACCACGGGGGTATCACCAACGGAAAAATTTGAAATTTCTCTTGTTTTCAAAGTTTTTGTAAAAATCTTTGAGTTGTTATCAGTAACCATATTACTGGAGAAGTAGACAGCGTTATTTGTCAAAGTAGGATGGGATTCCTGGGAATTTGGCAATTTTATTTCATCAACTTGTGTTAGTGAAATTTTCTTTCCAACGGAAAGTTTCGCAACAACCACATTGCCTAGCGGATCATTGGCGCGAGAAATATAGGATACAAATTTTCCATCTGGTGACACCGAGGGAGACTCTTCATCGGAAGTTGAATCCGTAAGAAATAGGAATGTAGAGTTGGTTTTGTTAATGCCAACTAAATCTTTTTGGCCTTTTGCGTCCGAAACACCGATAATCCAGTCTGAGCCAGGAACCAACACAAAGTCCGTTATGTTTCCTGCAGCTATTGAGATTGCCTGACCCTTGCAATAATTTCCTGGTCCATTAAATTCACAGATCGCATAGCCATAAGAAGACCCTAAAGTGAGTCCAAGAAGCCAGAAAACCAAGCTGCGCCATGTCGGAATGCTCATCGGTCAACTCCAAATTGGCTCCACACTCCATTTTCAAAAACGTACCAACCTTTTTTTATCTCAGGTCGAAAACCTGAGGCCAATTTGCTCTCTAGGCCTCTTTTTTTAACCTCGCGGACAATCTGATTTAACCGCCCACATAGGACGAGTGCTTCATAGTACTCAGAGGATTCATCCTGTCGCGAGGGCACTTTTTCTAGACCTTCATCCGGCTTCCAGCCAAGATAGCCAGCATCTAGGTAACGATAAGATAGTTGGATCCAAGCCTCTTCTCGCTTCATCAGTTCCATATTAGAAATCTCACTAGGCACACCTATTTCACTCTGTCCTCTGGTCACTGCTCTCATTAAAACAGATTCCTCTGTGGGAATTAGATCGCCAGATATTTGCTTCTCTAGTTTAGTTTTTGATGTGGGGACTTCCACTTTTATGACACACCCGGTTGAGATAAAAACAGACACAGCCAAAATTCTTACGAAGTTTAGTTTCACAAAGACTCCTTTTTCTCTAAAATGTCGGCTTTTATATTTTCAATCATATTAGAAACTTTTATTCCATTCAGATTTGGAAGCGGAATCGGCGCTCCCACTAACCTTACATCCATATCAAGGCTCATCTCGCCCCTTTTAATCACTACAAGAGCCTTCTTAAGAGATCCTATTTTCAAAGCTCTTCGAATGTTATTGATAGAAGAATCTGCGTGGTCTGGATCTACCATCTCAAGCATATAATTCATTTGTTCGGCACCGATAGATGTGACATCAAAGACGCCATCTAATTGACTATTTCTTACTAGAAAGTCTAAGTGAAAATTTCCGCTTATGGGCAGTGATGTTCCGCCAGAGTTCTTTTTTCCGATGAGCAGAGGAATCTGGCTGGAATCAATTCCTTTAACGTGTGCTGTGAGAAGTATGCGTTCCGGCATCGGAGATATAGGTAAAAAAGCGCTCCCTTGTATCCGACCTCCCAGAACCTTGCCTAAAAAGTTTTTAACCATAATGGCTTTAGAGGAAATTTCAACACCACCTTCAAATTCTTCGATACCAACTCCATTAATAAAGGCTTTATAAATTTTTAGATTTCTTTCTTGGGCAGGATGAGCATCACGCCACGACAGAAGATTTGATTCCGGCATTGAGATTTCATTAACTTGGGACTCGCTTTTTAAATAATTTGCAATCGTGTCTGAAAGATTTTTGTTTTCACTTTTCTGGAACCAGTTTTTAAGATCTGAAATGTTTTCATGAAATGAAATAGGAATTCGACCCTCAATGGAGCCGATACCAAAACGATTTCCTCCCGCTTGTACATAGGATAAGTGAATCGCCTCCAGTTTTGAAAACGAAGTTAAAGAAAGTCTATCAAAAGACTTTACGTCAAGATTTCCTTGATAGGACAGCATTCCGCCCGCCTTTAGTCCGGGCACATAGGTTTCGAATTTCTCGGGATAGATATGAACCAAAAAATGGGAATTTATATCTTTTGCGTTTAGGTTTGCGGACAACTGCAACTTTGCATCTAGCGCACCATTTGCAATTGATGCTTTATCTATGTCTAGCTGGACATTTTTGATGCCAGAGGTAGAGAGGCGACCTTCCACGCTATGATTAGAAAGTGAATACTCTTTAGGAAGAGATGCTTGGATATCTTTAGCTTTCAATTGCCAGCTTGTGGCCGTGGTTGCTTTTTCCTTTATAATTTTGAGGTTCGCTAGGTTAACGTCCGTCTTTGCGGAAAAATCTACTTTTTCTATTTGAAAGCTTTGGGTCGCAGATGGGGAGATTCCGAGATTTTCCAAATGGAACCCTGTCGAGATGGAACCCTTTAGCAGGGTTCCTTCGGCTTTAATACCTGCGTTGAGTCCGGCCAGACTTGCAGCTTGAAAAGGCACCTTTAAAGAGAGGTTCTTTAAATCTCCATGAATTTTCCAGGTTGGCGCGAGGTCTTCAGGTAGAAATTCTTTTTTATCAAATGATGGCACCAAAAAAGCTGCTTCCAAGCCACCTTCAACGCTTCCTTCGAGAAATGAAGGTAAATATTTTACTGCTTCTTTTGCAACATTGTTTTTGAGTATTTCTACAAAAGGCATTAATTTTTGAGCTATAAAGCTTCCCCCTACATCGACTTTACCACAAGGACTATTACACTTAATTTCAAATTTTGATTGAACTAAATGCCCCATGCTGGCGGTGCCAGACATAAAGAAATTCGACAGTTTTTCTAAACTAGTTGCTTCTACATTAAGTTTTAAATTTTCATTTATGATTTCTTTTTTGTCGATTTTTGCTGAAATACTAGCCAAGTTTAGAGCTAATTTCAAGGAATCAAGTTTCTTTAAGAAGAGTGTGGCTTGTGAGGTTAGAGATGATTCAAACTCTCTCGCATTGAGTTGGATATTATTACTCTCAAAGGAAAAATCAGCAAAGGAAAGGGAAACCTTGGGACTTATGTGAATGTCTTTATCTGTGGAAGTGATATGAATCTCACCAAGTGATCTTAGATTTCTTAAGTTGATCTCTTTTCCTAAAGACGCTTGGACTTGGTCTGCTTGGAACGTGATGTTAGAAAGAGGAAGTTGGATAGGAAGCTTATTTTCTGAGATCTCAAAGGGGCCGTCTATGGAAAGTTTACCCTTAATTCGTCCCGAGGTTTTTAATTGCATCATTTTTTCAAGAATGTGAGTGATCGGATTGTCTAAATTGATATTCGTTTGGAAATTACTGCGCAGGGTTCCATTTAGCAGAGAATGTTTCGGGAATTGGACATAAAAGTCACCACCTAACTTTAGGTAATTTCCTAAATCAAATTTTAAATCGCCCAACTGGAAAGACGTCAAATCTGGAGCTATTTTGACTTGAACGGATTGGTTTAAGATTAGAGGTTGGGTTAAATAGCTGCCAGAAATTTTATTTGTGGACGTGAGCCCATATTCCGTCCAAGAGCGAATTTGAAACTCATTTTGGAGTCTCATGTTCCAAAGAGCCTCTTTGTCTTTAGTTTTGAATTTCAGTTTTGTACGATCTGTCTCTAGTTTCAAATAACCTTTTATCGTCTTGCGGTATATCTTTAAAAAAGAAGACATATCTAGAGGCCCCAGTTGGACGTCTATAGAATCATTAACAAACTTTAATGAAACATCCGAGACTAGAAAATCGGTGAGTTGAAAAGATCCTGGAACAAATATTTTGTCTAATGAGATCGGAAGGGTTGGCAATTCAAACCATGGGGTTAGACTCTCTGCTTTGGGAAAGTTTTTGGCTCTATAAGCAAGAAGCCCCCGAAGATTGCTTTGGTCTTTTCGAAGATTGAGGGAGATGCTGGGCTTGTCCAAAAAGGCTGCTACTTTAAGAGCTCCGCGCCAGAGCCCTCGGACAGCTAGATCGATTTTAATTTGTTCCATGGAAATCAGAGGCTCATCAGAAAGCTCTCCTCCCTCCCCAAAGCCTATTTCCGTTTTAGGGCCATTAAACTGGATGTGGCTGATTCTGATCTCCCGCAAGACATCAAAAGCTTCTACTTGAAAGGTAAGCTGTCCGCCTGTTTGTTTTTTAACCACTCCGCTTAGGAAGTGTTCTATATCTTTTTGTTTGACGAGGGCCCGGACTGCTATCCCTGTTGCAATCGTGAGCAGGAGTGCGATACCTGCGATCCAAAGGGAAAATTTCAGGAGTCTCAATAAAGTTGTTTTTTTCATAGTTTTAATAAAATACATTCTTATAATATGAATTGGATTAGAAACGCCCTCTCATTATACCGCTTTTTCTCGATTTCTGACTGCTCGGTGGTTGGCAATTACGCGGAAAAAGATTAAACCGATAGGGACATCTTGCAAAGCGATCCTCCCCGTAGATTTTTATCTTGGATGGGCAGGGCTTTTTAAACCGTATAGGGGTGAACATGACTACTAGCAATGCTCAATTATTAAAATGGGTAGATGAAGTGGCTTCACTTACACAACCTGAGAGAGTGGTTTGGTGTAATGGAAGCAAGGCTGAGTATGATCAGCTCGCAAAAGAAATGGTAGATAGCGGCGAGTTTATAAAGCTTAACGAAGAATCCTTTCCCAACTGTTATCTCCATCGCTCCGACCCAAACGATGTGGCTCGTACTGAACACCTCACGTTTATTTGCACTCCACAAAAAATTGATGCCGGCCCCAATAACAATTGGAAGGACCCCTCCGAGGCCCATAAGGAAATAGACGGATTCTTTGCTGGGGCGATGAAAAATCGAGTGATGTATGTCATTCCCTATTGCATGGGGCCCATAGATTCGCCATTTTCGAGATGCGGTGTGGAAATCACTGATTCTAAGTATGTAGTGGCCAATATGCATATTATGACCAGAATGGGTACGCCGGCTCTAAAAAGAATCGAATCTGAGAATAAGTTTGTCCGCGGCCTGCATTCTCTGGGTGACTTGAAAGTCGAACATCGCAGAATCATGCATTTTCCTAACGAGCTCCTCATAAAGTCAGTTGGCTCTGGTTATGGTGGCAATGCTCTTTTAGGGAAGAAGTGTCACGCCTTGCGTATTGCTTCTTGGCAAGGCCGTACCGAGGGCTGGCTCGCTGAACACATGCTGATTGTGGGCATCGAAAACCCTCAAGGTGAAAAGCAATATGTCGCCGCAGCTTTTCCCTCTGCTTGTGGTAAGACCAATTTGGCCATGCTTATTCCACCTCCTGCTTACAAAGGATGGAAAGTTTGGACAGTGGGGGATGACATCGCTTGGCTTCACCCTGGGTCAGATGGCCGTCTTTACGCCATCAATCCAGAAGCGGGTTACTTCGGCGTAGCCCCGGGAACTTCAGAGTTAACCAATCCAAATGCCTTAAACATGCTTGACCGCAATTGTATTTTTACCAATGTGGGACTTACTGAAAACAATGAACCTTGGTGGGAAGGGCTTACTAAAGGAACACCGGCAAAAGATTGGCAAGGACGTCCCTATAAAAAAGAAACTGGTCCCGCTGCTCAGCCCAATTCCAGATTTACGGTGCCCGCAAAACAATGTGAAAGCTACTCCACAGAAGCAGAAAATCCAAATGGCGTGCCTATATCCGCTATTGTTTTCGGTGGCCGCCGCTCAACGCTTGTGCCACTGGTATTTGAATCCCTATCTTGGCCCCACGGAGTGCTTGTGGGAGCATCAGTTGGAAGTCAAACCACAGCAGCCTCCACAGGAAAAGTCGGCGTGATGCGTCGAGACCCCATGGCCATGCAGCCGTTCGCTGGTTATAACTTTGGGGATTATTGGGCCCACTGGCTCTCTATGGAAAAGAAATTGACTCATCCACCCAAAATTTTTCATGTGAACTGGTTCCGCCAAGATAAAGCGGGTAAATTCTTATGGCCTGGATTTGGCGACAACATGCGTGTACTCAAGTGGATTTTAGATCGCTGTTCGGGAAAAATTGACGCTGAAAAAACAGCTATCGGTAACTTACCCTTACCTAAGGATCTTGATGTTAAGGGACTTGATATCGATCAAAATGCTCTTAAGGATCTCTTAGCGGTTGACAAAGCCGCCTACCGTGAGGAGGCAAAATCCATTAAGGAATATCTCGATACCTATGGAGAACGCCTGCCCGAGCGCCTTCGAGCTGAGCAAGAAAGAGTTATTGCTGAGCTAAACTGAAAAAAGAATCACGACACAAACGATACAAACTACACAAATAGCCGCATTCCACAGTTAATTCTGAGAATGCGGTTATTTGTAGTCACCACTCGCGAGTAGTGACACCAACTTATCTTGAAATCCATGAAGTTCATTTATAGTCGGCTGAGCTTTTCCTTCTATTCCATTTCCGATAATAGCAAATGCCAAAAGGCCATCATGGGGCGTTTTCACATAGCCGGCTAAAGACGAGACGGACCGAGGAGATGTAAGGGTTCCCGTTTTGGCTCTAATATTTGCTGCCTGAGATTTACCTTCATTATTTTGAAACCTTTTCTTAAGGGTCCCGTCCCTTCCAGCTGCTGGAAGGCTGGCAAAGAATTCAGGAAAAACATCGAGACTCTTCGCCATGCGAAGAAGAATTTGATTGATTTGCCCCGCCGAGAGTCGATTCTCGAATGATAGTCCAGAGGCATTCTTAAGAACAAACGGTGTCTTAATTCCCACTTGGGATTTAAGGTATCTTTCTAATACCTTAAGCCCATTGCTTTCCGTTCCAGATCCTGGCTGATCTGCCAGCCCACTGGCTGGAAATGCCGATCCCATACGTTTGAGTAACATATCTGCGATGTAGTTGTTGGAAAAATTGTTAAGTCCTTTGACTATAAAATCCAGCGAGTATCCTGTTAACGTCAAAATCTCGTTAGAAGCTTTAGGGGTTTCGGAAATCCCAATGTCTCCACGAATCAAGATTCCCTGATTTTCTATAAATGCCCTGACCATCTCTGCGGAAGCTAGGTGAGGATTATTTACCGAGCGGTACATCTTGATGAGGCCTGCATCCTTCGCAACTGTTCCTGTGGCAACAAGGCTTGCGCGCCCATCCTTTGATGAAAATCGCTCGACTTGCACATTGGTCGATGATCCTACCTTCACTTTATTCGTTATAGAAAATCCCTTTAACGGAAAGGGGGAAAACAAAACCCGTGCGCCACTCTCATCTGGTGAAATAGCAATTTCAAAGGTATTAAAGTTCACGCCTGCACCTGAAATGGGTGCGTCATAAGCATTGTCTGAAGATAACTTTCCTTCTTCGCGAGATTCATCCCTTGTCTCCAAATCAAAGAGTGAGGGATCTAATATAAATCTTCCTTTTACTTCTTTAACTCCCCGATTTTTTAAATCTGAAGCAAGAACTGAAATCTTTTCATTTACCAAAAAAGGATCGCCATCGCCTTTTACGATCAAATCTCCAGAGATCACCCCATTGGAAAAATTCCCTGTATAATAGACTTTCGTTGAAAAAGTATATTGTGGGCCCCACATTTCCAAGGCGGCAGCCGCAATGGTAAGTTTAGAAACGCTTGCGGGAGTGAGAAGCACTTGATCATTATGGGCAAAAATCGTTTTTCCATCAGAAACGCGAACCACTTCTATGGATTGCTTCGAACGAGTTTCCACTTTTGCCACGAGATTTTGAATCGCAGAATTGGCAAATAGCTCTTTTGAAAAAGCAGAAAGCCCCATTAAAAATATAAAATAACGCATAGAATGGCTCCCTTTTTAAGCTTTTTGTGCTTTTGTGCTTTTGTGCTATTTTACATTTATATTGTACAATTATCGTTATTCTTATTCAGGATAACTTATGAAAATTGCAATTTTGGGCACTGGCGATGTGGCTCAGTCTCTCGCCAAAGGCTTTCTATCAGAAAAACACTCTGTAAAAATTGGTTCGCGAACTTCCGGCACTAAGCTAGCTGAGGCACTTAAGAAACTCACAGACGGTGGTTTTTCAGCTGAAGGGGGTACTTTTTCAGAGGTGGCAAAATGGGCTGACACCATCGTTGTGGCCACTTTAGGCACGGAAATCGTTTCCACGATAAATGGTGCTGGGCCTCAAAATCTCGCCGGAAAGCTGGTCCTTGACGCCACGAACCCCTTGGATTTTTCAGCAGGATTCCCCCCAAAGCTTGCTTACATAGGAGGTCAGTCAGCCGGCTCAGCTTGTCAAAAAGCGGCTCCAGACGCCAAAGTCGTAAAATGCTTCAATACGGTGGGTCATGGATTCTTCTATAAGCCGAACTTTAAAGACGGCACTCCTGATATGTTTATTTGTGGTGACAACCATGAAGCCAAACTTGCAGCCACGGAGCTCGTAAAGTCCTTTGGTTGGGGAGCTAAAGATGTGGGATCTATGGCACTTTCTGGTGCTCTTGAAGCCATGTGCATCACTTGGCTTGGATTCGGTGCAACATCCAACACTTGGCATCATGCCTTTAAACTTCTCACAAAATAGCGTTCCTGTTCTTTTTATGAGGACATAGCGGCAGGGTTTTGCCCTGCCGCTTTCATTTTAGGCCCACCACACATCAGGTAACCAGATAGAACCGGGATGCCCAAAGCTTAAGCCTTGCAAGGGTCTTAATGACAATTGATCTGCCTCTTGATAGGATCCGTCCCTAGATGATTTTACTTAGGGGCTTCTATGAACGATGTAACTATAGTTGGAACTGGACCTGCTGGATTGACTGCGGCTATTTATGCGGCAAGAGCTGGCTTCAAACCCGTAATATATGCTGGCATTCAACATGGTGGTCAACTTACTACCACAACGGAAGTAGAAAATTTTCCTGGCTTTGCTGAGGGCATTCAAGGCCCAAAGCTTATGGCAGAAATGACCGCGCAAGCAGAGCGAGTAGGAACCCGCATTGTTTACGACACCATTACAAAAGTTGATTTTTCAAATCCTTCAAAATTGAAGCTATGGGCAGATCAAGAACTCATAGAAACAAAAACTGTGATTATCAGCACCGGAGCTACAGCCAAAACCCTAGGCCTACCTGGGGAAGCGGCGCTTATGGGTCGAGGTCTTTCCACATGCGCTACCTGTGATGGTTTTTTCTATCGCGGGAAAAAAGTTATGATTATCGGTGGGGGTGACTCTGCCATGGAAGAGGCGAGTTACTTAGCCAATCTTGCCGGGGAAGTCATTTTAGTTCACCGTAGAGACACGTTTCGGGCTGCCAGCATTATGATTGATCGCGTCAAAAACAATCCTAAAATCAAGATTAGGACTCCCTGGACCATTGAAAAAACACTTAGCGATGAAACAGGGCTCACGGGAGTTACCCTTATAAACCTCGAAAATTCAGCAAAAGAAGATATTAAAATTGACGGGCTTTTCTATGCTATCGGCCACAAACCTAATTCTGACATTTTTCTACCGTGGGTTGACGTTGATGATCATGGATATATAAAAGTTACAGATTTTGTAAAAACGAAAACTCCGGGGGTCTTTGCGGCTGGAGATATTGCAGATCCTACGTTTAAGCAAGCTATTACGGCTGCAGGGATGGGTTGTCAAGCCGCTATCACCGCAGCCCGACACCTGGAAAATTTGCATTAGACTTTTTTGTTTCGTCAGTCAGCAATGATGCATGACCTTTTTAAGACAACAAATTGGGATTATAAAAGGGGCCGTTTATGGGAGTTTTAGACCAGTTCTTCAAAAAGAAAGATCTAGAAATCACGGAAGATATGGTGCGCGAAGCATTAAAAGTGATCATAGATCCTGATTTAGACAAGGACATTGTAAGCCTTGGTTTTGTTAGGAATTTAAAAATTGATCGGGGTGCCGTAGAATTTGAAGTAAACCTCACAACTCCGGCCTGCCCTGTCAAAGAAAAATTTAAATCCGAAGCAGAAGCTGCTGTAAAAGCCATTACCGGGGTGGAGTCTGTAAACGTCATCATGACCGCTACCACGAGAGGTCAAACCAAGTCCCCACAAACTGCGAACTCGCTAGGAAAAGTAGCCAACATCATACTTGTCGCATCTGGTAAAGGTGGGGTAGGGAAGTCTACCACTGCCGTAAATCTTGCTTACGGACTTTCTTCTGCTGGATCTAAGGTGGGACTCCTTGACGCAGATATTCATGGGCCTTCTATTCCTATGATGACAGGAGTAAAAAATCCGACCCAAATGAATGGTGAATTGGTCCAGCCGCCCCTAAAAGACAATATTAAGATGATTTCTATCTCCATGTTTTCTGGAACTGATCAGGCAGCCATCATGCGTGGGCCTATGGCTTCTAGCATGGTGAAAAATTTTGTAACTCAAGTGGACTGGGGTGAGCTTGACTATCTCGTTATCGACTGCCCGCCAGGAACAGGGGACATACACCTTTCCCTTGCGCAAATTGCCCCAGCCACCGGAGTGGTCATAGTTACTTCACCCCAAGAAGTCGCCGTAATGGATGCAAAGAAAGCCATCCATATGTACTCGACTCTCCAAATTCCTATTTTAGGAATCATTGAAACCATGAGCTATTTTGAAGTTGAAAATAAAAAGTACTATCTTTTTGGCGAAGGCGGTGGCGTTAAGCTTGCTGAGTCCTACTCACTTCCTCTTCTGGGTCAAATCCCCCTTGAAGTTCAAGTTTCTGAAAGTTCCGATAAAGGCTCTCCAGTCATTTTACAGGTAGGAAAAGCATCTACAGCATACCGTAATTTTTCAGGTAACGTGGCTCGAGAAGTATCTATCCTCCACGCCACTCGTGGAGAATCGCTAAGTT
Source organism: Pseudomonadota bacterium (assembly GCA_037142195.1). Taxonomy (GTDB): domain Bacteria; phylum Bdellovibrionota_B; class Oligoflexia; order Oligoflexales; family CAIMVM01; genus CAIMVM01. The sequence continues at coordinate 13,248 of JBAXBA010000006.1, read as the reverse complement.
CATTTAGTCTAAAATGGAGAGGCGCATGAGAAGTTATATTGGGGTCAAAGAAATCTATCAGTCCGATGAAAAACATCTAGGCATCACCTGGACAGATGGAGCCGAGTCAAAACTTGATGTTGTCGAATTGAGAAGGAAGTGCCCTTGCGCCTCTTGTGTCGATGAAAGAACGGGTGAGCGTATTTTAAAGCCGGACTCCGTAGCAAGTACGGTAAGACCTTTACAAATTGATTCTGTGGGCCGATATGCTTGTGTCATAGCTTTTAACGATGGGCACAACACTGGAATTTTTTCATTTAAATACTTGAGGCAGCTTTCCGGTATTTCTTAGTTTTTCTATCACATTTTAGAAGTCTCACCGAAGTGCAATGAAATGAATTGAGGGTTTATGGGCTATGCTTTAAGGCTAACCATGATTAGTTTGTTGGCCGATGTGTTGCTCCGGAACTTCCCGGGCAATCTCAATGTCGGTAGATTTACTTTAAGTCTTTATCTTCAGGGCATGGTGTTAGCATTTATCTGGTGGTGGTTTTGGATCAGCATAGGCGCCTATTTTAGAACCTTTTCGGCCCAGAAAATATTGAGTGCCTTTATAGGTTTCGTGTGGTCTTTTTTCGTGATTTCTGACTTTGTGCACTTTCGATATTTAGGCCAACACATTACAGCTCAGTCCCTACGACTCACTTGGCAAGATCCCGCCTATATGATTGGCTACTGGAACTCCTATGGGGGATGGCTTCCAAGTCTGGCCATTTGCCTATTGACCTATTTTATCGGCAAAAGACTTTATTTTGGAATGCACTCGAAGAAAAAATCTATAGGCGGAATCCTCATTCCCTTGATCACGGTGTCTTTAGAGACGGGACATTTAACGAGAAAATCTGCTGAGGGCAGTTTGAGTATCGAAGCATCTTTAATTCTTTCCCATATTAACGCCTTACGTATTCATTTAGGCTCCGGACCAAAGCTTCATGCCGGAAATCGCTTGACAGTTAAGGCCGTTGAAAACCCGCATTTACCGAAAGCTGCAGTGCTATTTGTTACAGAAAGCTTAAGTACCTATCACAGCAAATGGAATGAGACTGGTCCCGATGCACTTCCAAAACTTCATTCTTGGCTATCTCGCCAGACTACCCTTAACACACAAAACGCGTTTAGCAACGCCTCTGCAACCGATATGGCAATGCCGTCACTTTTTACAGGTTTGCGCTCTGATCGAAGTCATGATGATTTTCATAAAATGCCCTTCATTTGGGACATGTTTTATGCTGCCAATTACAAAACCGCTTGGTTTTCAAGCCAAAGATTCTCCTGGGCTGGTTTTTCAAGTTTTTTCTCCACCAAAGGACTAGGATTGATTGAAACCGCGGAATCCATGGGAGGTAAGCTCATCAATGATACGGGACAAGACGACCTCCTAACAGCCAAACGAATTAAAGAATGGATTCAGGAAAGTCCTCCGAACGAATATCTCTTTTTAGTCGTGAATTTTAATGCTGCCCATATTCCTTGTCAAAAAAACTCAGATTTTTTGCCTATTCCTGAAGGAACAAATTGTGAAAAAGCCATGGCCATACTTGATGAGGCCTTTTCTTCTATTCTCCAATTAATTGAAGAACGCTATCAAGACTTTTTTGTCGCGTTTACCTCGGATCATGGCGATATTGCTGAAAACACGCGTCAGGTTCCAAGAATTGAAAGTTACTATGATGAAATCATAAAAATCCCTATGTCCATCAGTGTCTCTAAGTCTTTTAAAGAAAACTTCAGCACTCAATTCTCAAATCTCCAGAAGAATTTCAAGTCGAGTCAAATTTCTAATATGGATCTGAATCCTACTTTTGTCGATCTCCTGGAACTTGGCCGCCTGGAGGAGAACAAAGCCTGGATCAAAGAGCTTAATGGATCTTCTTTGTTTTCGGAAATACCCTCTAACAGGTGGCTTTTAGCCCTCAATACGGGCGAGATTCGAAGTTGGAATCATGAAGGCTTTGGTTTGATAAATGGCCCTTGGCGGTTTATATACTCCCAAGGAAAAAACCCGGAATTGTATAACGTAACCCTAGACCTTAAAGAAACAAGTAATCTGTGGAGTGAGTCCCACCCGCTTGCCCCTGAAATTAAGAAAATCATTGCAGAATCAAAAGAATTGAAAAGGATTGTGGAAGGCCGCCAATAAACTTAGGGCCTGGAAACGGTTTGGCTGGCGCCCTTAAGATTTCAGATGGAATCGTCCCCAAACCTTCGTCTTAAGGTAATCATCACCCACATAGGCCCCACCAACAAATACTTAAGCCCAGAAAAGAGTGCGGGCCTATTGCCCTCTATTCGGTGACCTATAAACTGAAAAATCCAAGCTATAACAAAAACTCCCATACTAAGAGGCCAGAGGAGCTCTGAATTATGTCGATCCAAATAAGTAACCAGTGCAGCAGCTCCAAATAACAGAGGCGCCATAACCCTGGGAAGCCTTCTATCTAAAATGCCATACCAAATCAGCATAAAAAGAATCTGTAAATTTCCACCAGAAAGAAGCCTGATTTCAGGCAAAACAAACTTTCCAAGGCCTGTAAATATACCTACTGATGACACCAGAATCGCTGGCACTGCTATTTTATGTATCCTTTGGTTCCATATATGGCGATGGTCGTTCGCATAATGAGTTAGCAGCTCTTCCATTTTTTCGTTCATTTGGGGGCCTTCGACATGGACTCAAATTTTTCTTTGGCGAGCTTAAGTGCTGCCTTTTGTTCTGGGTTCCTGGGGCTTGATCTTACTTCCCCAATTTTCACCTTCAGATCGTCAGACCACTCTCCGAGGATCTCCATTTCATACTCTAGCCAAACACCGAACTTCTGCCATACTAAGTCCCGCATCTGAAAGGTAAGTTCCAATATGGATCGCGCATCGCTACCTTGGTTGTAGACAAAATTAGCGTGCTTTTCAGATACTTTTGCTTTGTCAAACTCTAGAAGTTTTGCTCCAGCAAGCTCTAATAATAACCCTGAAGAAACCGAAACATCCGGATGATAGTTGTTTTTAAATACACAACCGCAAGTAGGAAACAAAAATTGGCCTTTGCGTTCTCGGTCAGTACGACAAAAATCCATTTTTTCTCTGCTTTTATCCGGGCTTCCTGAGGGGGTTAGGGAGATTTGAACTTTGGAAACTATCGCTTTGTTTTCCATGAGTAGAGTGTCTTTATACCCCCTAAAAACCTCTGAGCCTTTAAACTCCAACTCCTTGCCCGAAGGATCATAACAACTGATTTTGGAAACGATTTGACTGATTTCTCCACCATAGCATCTGGCATTCATGCGAACCGTTCCCCCGATTTCGCCAGGAAGAAAATTCATCCACTCTGCGCCACTCAACGACCTAGAAAAGGCGAATTCCGAAAATTCCGTATTGGTAACCCCGGCGTCGACTTCAAAAACAGTTTCTGAAATCTGCTTAATGGTCTTCATGTTTCTAAATATAATCACGTAGCCAGGAAAAGTGTCATCTAAGACAAGAGAATTCGTTCCTCCCCCTAATACTAAAAGAGGCTTGCCGGTATCTGAAATCTCTCGAAGGCATTCTCCGAGCTGCTGATGACTGGAGGGGGAGTAAACCCCTAACGAACTTCCGCCGGTCTTGAAATACGCTAAATGCTTCAAAGGAGTTTTCTCTGAATTCATGACTTTTCCTCTGGGAAAACTCTGGAAAAAGCGTCCAAATAACTGGCATGCAAGGAGACTGAGTGAAGAACAATCGTGATTCTTTTATAACCTTGAAAACGCTCCAGTAAGGTCGATAATACTTCGTCCGGAGAATCCGATTGGCTTGGCGTAAAGGCTATATGCCGACTTCCATGAGTTACTGGAGTGTATTCTTTGGCTAGATTCCACTGGCTAAAGAGAGAGAGGTCTGTCTCCTCATTAATTCGGGTATCACAAAGAAATAGATCTGGGTGACCGACCCAAAGATCGATCGCTACCCCAGATCTATTTCTAATGCCAAGCACGTTATCTTCCCAATACCTTAGCTACGGTTCTTCCGATTTCCGCTGGAGATTCTACGACGTGAACTCCCGCAGCTCTTAAGGCATCCATCTTCTCAGCCGCAGTTCCTTTGCCACCTGAGATAATGGCACCAGCATGTCCCATTCTCTTTCCAACTGGAGCCGTTTGGCCAGCGATAAAACCAACCACGGGCTTTTTAATATGTTCCTTGATAAACTGGGCCGCTTTGATTTCCAAATCGCCGCCAATTTCACCGATCATAACGATCGCCTTGGTCTCAGGGTCCGCTTCAAAGTAGGGAAGAAGGTCGGTATAGTAAGACCCAATGATGGGATCTCCCCCAATACCGATACAAGTAGACTGACCAAGATTGAGAGCAGAGGTTTGTCCGACCGCTTCATAGGTTAGGGTTCCTGACTTGGATATAATGCCAACGACACCTTTTTTGTGAACGTGTCCAGGCATAATTCCAATTTTGCATTCTCCTGGCACGATAATTCCCGGGCAGTTGGGGCCAATGAGACGAATACGGCCCTTTAAACGGTCCAAAGCCTTTTTAACGGGAATCATATCAAGAACAGGTATGCCTTCTGTAATACAGACGATGGTTTCGATTTCTGCGTCGATCGCCTCTAAAATTGCTTCCGCCGCAAAAGGTGGTGGAACAAAAATCATAGATGCATTCGCATTCGTCTTCTCACGCGCTTCTTTAACCGTATCAAATACTGGCAAACCGCAGCTGTGAGAGCCGCCTTTACCTGGGGTTACGCCACCAACAAATCGCGGAGCATATTCGTGTGACTTAGTCGTATGAAATTCACCGCTTTTGCCGGTGATGCCTTGAGTGATCACGCGCGTATGATTGCCAACAAAAATTCCCATGTTTGCTCCCTACTTAGCTTTAACAAGCTTAACGATTTTCTCTGCACCATCAGCCATACCATCAGCTGTAGTAATATTTAGCCCAGACTCGCTAAGAAGTTTCTTGCCTAGTTCGACGTTTGTTCCTTCAAGTCGAACGACAAGAGGCACCTGAAGTTTAAGCTCCCTGGCCGCAGCGATGACGCCATTGGCAATGGTGTCGCACTTCATAATGCCACCAAATATGTTAACAAATATGCCCTTAACGGCCTTATCTGTTAAAATAATTCTAAAGGCGTTTTTAACTTGTTCTTCGCTAGCGCCACCGCCCACATCCAAAAAGTTTGCTGGCTCGCCGCCATAATACTTAATGATGTCCATGGTACCCATGGCAAGTCCAGCGCCATTAACTAAGCAGCCGATATTTCCTTCAAGACCGATATAAGATAGACCAAATTTAGAAGCCTCGATTTCTCTGGCATCTTCTTCCTTAAAATCCCGCATGAAAGAAATTTCATTTTGACGGTACAACGCATTATCATCAAATTGCATTTTGCCATCTAAGGCAAGCATCTTGCCTTCGCCGGTAACCACGAGCGGGTTAATTTCAATCATTTGATAATCATATTTGAAAAACATTTTATACAAATTCTTAACGATCGCTGTAAGTTCCTTCGTTTCGGAAGCCGAAAGTGCCGCTTTTTTTGCAATATTTGCTAAGTGATATCCTTTGACGCCGACGGTCGGATCGATAGATACAGAAACAATCTTTTCAGGAGTCTTTTCCGCAACCTCTTCGATATCCATCCCCCCCTCTTTTGAGAAGACAATTGAGACACCGGCAGTAGCGCGATCCAGCAGAAGCGCCAAATAATATTCTTTATGGATATCTGATCCTGATTCCACATAAACACTGTGCACTTTTTTACCCTGAGGGCCTGTTTGATGAGTGACTAGCGTCATTCCGATCATAGACTCCGCTATCTTAGCCGCATCTTCAGCTGTTTTTACAACTTTAACGCCACCGCCTTTGCCGCGGCCGCCTGCGTGAACTTGCGCCTTGACAACAGCAACTGCTGATTTTAGACGGCGAAAAGCAAACTCAGCTTCGATCGGGGAATAGGCAAGGTAACCTGCTGGTACGGGAACTCCGTTATCAGCAAATAGCTTCTTGGCTTGATACTCGTGAATATTCATGAGTCAGCTGTCCTCTCAAAAAAAGTTAGAAATGCTAGGGAGACCTTCCTTTGCATTTTAGGGATCTAAAAATTTACTCTGATCCTGCAGATTAGGCAAAATAATTTCTCAATTTTGTGGAAAAATATTGGTGAGATAGCTTATTGTGGTCCCTTCATCCTGATAGGACGGCGGTATTGATGTCTAATAAAACAGTTCTTATAACCGGGGGTGCCGGATTTCTAGGCAGCCATCTTTGCGATCGTTTTCTAGACAGAACTTTTAACGTGATTTGTCTTGATAATTTTTACACAGGCTCAAAGGCCAATGTCGCCCACTTAGCGGATGATAAAAGGTTTACACTTGTAAGCCACGATGTTTGCGATCCTTTAGTTGAGGTCCTTCCTCAAAAGATCGACTTAATCATGAATTTTGCTTGTCCCGCAAGCCCCGTGCACTACCAAAAAGATCCGGTTTATACAGCCAAAATTTCCTTCCTGGGGGCTTTAAACACCTTAGAATTGGCCAAAAAAAATCGAGCCCGCATTATTCAAGCTTCCACCTCTGAAGTCTACGGAGACCCCAAGGAGCACCCACAAAAAGAATCTTATTGGGGCAATGTTAATCCCCATGGAATCCGCAGTTGCTATGACGAGGGTAAGCGTATCGCAGAAACACTTTTTTTCGACTATCAGCGTCAATTTGATTTGAATATCGGCTTAGTTCGAATTTTCAACACCTATGGACCAAGAATGGCTGTTGAGGATGGTCGCGTGGTTTCTAATTTTATTGTCCAGGCCCTTAGGGGAGAAGCCCTCACCATTTATGGCGACGGGGAACAAACGAGGTCTTTTTGCTTTGGTGACGACTTAGTCGACGTCATTTTAAAGCTCGCCGATGAGTCTAAACTAACCGGACCCTACAACATCGGAAATGATGTCGAATTTACGGTTGCCGAACTTGCGGAAAAAGTCCGCTCTCTTGTCGGCACCAAGGTAAAAATTGATCGAAAGCCGCTTCCCTCCGACGACCCCAAAGTGAGAAAACCAGATCTCTCCCAAACAAAGAGAGACTTGAACTGGTCTCCCAAAATTAACCTCGAAGAAGGGCTCAAAAAAACAATTCCTTATTTTGAGAAGAAGCTTGCTTCGTTAAAATCCTGACTCTATCTTCAGGCGCCTATTCTATCCCAGCCCTAAGATCTGGACCGATCTATTTGGTCTTTGGCTCTTGAATATAAATAAAATCCAGGCAATTTCATGCGGTTATCGCTAAGCATTACGCTCTTTGCGCTGTCGTGCCGATAGACAGGAGAGGTGAAGAAAAAGGGAGAAAAGGGGAAAACATGAGACTACTTATTTATGCAAGTGTACTTATGACAAATATCCTGTCCGGTTGCGCAACCATTAATATTGGCGGTGGGGTCGTCATGAAAAGGTCGCGTCAAGGCGATGAAACACCGGTGACAGACTTAAGGACCATGTACTCGGCCTCAGAACTCAAGACAAAAGAAGACCTCCTGAATTCGCTGCAAAAGAAAGAAACCGTAAAAGTCACGGGCGAGTTGCCCGCGGAAGGTTTTGTTTCGCCCCATCGCTAGATACGATTCCCCCATGGAAATGTCCTCTCAAAACTTCTATATCACAATAAAAAGCTGAAACAGCTGCTCTTGATGAGTTGACTTAGCAGCAGTTTGCCCGAATTAAAAACTTGAAACGATGAAGTAAAGAAGCTCCATTTTACCTTGTGCAAAGAAGCAATGACCTGATTCCCTATGAAAACCTCAAAAGGAGGGACTCAAAAAACCGCGGATTCATTTTCCGAGAAATAAAAATGGCGCCTCCAACCGGCGTCTCCAAAATAATTTGCTCTTGCTCCCACAGTTTGACAAAGGAATGAAGGAAGTAAATCCTTCCGCTAAGCATGATGGGATGTAAGATCCCATTTTCATTTTGCGTTTTTCTACAAGGTGATCTTATAATGACCCCAATCATCATCTAAGTAGGGAGTTATCTTTGGCAAAAATTATTGCAATTGCGAACCAAAAGGGCGGAGTTGGAAAAACTGCCACTGCTGCAAATCTAGCCGCGTGCCTGGCTGAATCCGGCAAGAAGACGCTTCTGGTTGATTTGGATTACCAAGCTAATGCATCTTCCTATTTAGGGTTAAAATTTGAAGCCAAAAAACAGTCTAAGTCTACTGCTTCCGTGATTACCGGGGAAAGTCGACTCAGCCAAACCGTAATGAAGACATGCCACCCGAACCTGGATCTCCTTGCGGGAGATATGCTGCTTTCTAAACTTGCCAGGGAGAAGATATTAGAACCGGGTTCCGTACTACTTCTTAAAAAAGCTTTCGAACAAAAAGAGGCCAAGGCCTACGATATCATTTTAATTGATACCCACCCAAGCCTTGACCTCCTTTTCCAAATGGCTTTAACGGCGGCTGACTTCTACTTAGTTCCCATGTTTGCTGAAGCGGACCCCTTTGACGGGCTCCAGTATATGTTTTCTGAAATCACTACGATAAAAGGCACCCTAAATAGAGGCCTCGGCTTCCTAGGGCTCGTGATCACAAAATTTGATCGCCAAAATACTACCCATGTAAAGTTTCTTGAACTCTTGGAGCGGTTTTGTAAATCAAATAAAATTGCGATCCGGGGCCTCATTCCCGACTCAAAAGCGCTTGCAGGAAGTTCTTCCAATCAAAAGCCGCTCATCTGGTATAAACCCGATCTTCCCGTTTCTGAGGCCTATTTAACCTTAGCAAAAAAATTGATTCGAGATTTGACAACCGCAAAGGGTTCCACCACCAATGGCACGCCAAAGGTTAAAGGCACGCCTTCCGAGATCATGAATCTCTTTGGTGAATCACGCAATTTGGAGATTTTTTAAATGAAAAGATTTACGGATACCGCTGCCAGAATCAAGCAAGACCAAGCTATTTCCATGTTAAATACGGTTAAAGATGGAACTGTGGTACCCATTCCACTGAATTTGGTTGTGCGTACGGAAAACGTTCGAAATGACCGAACGGAACAAAATGACCCTGATCTAGAGGCACTTACAGCCTCGATAAAAGAGGTCGGACTTCTCCAGCATCCCATAGTTACTGTAGCGGCCGGTCAAATTGTTTGTGTTTCTGGTCATCGAAGATTTGCCGCTTGTGAGTCCTTAAAAATGGATAAAGTTCCATGTGTCATTCGACATTTTGACACTTTATCAACCAAACAAATGGTCCAGCTCTTTGAAAATACAGCGCGCCGAAACCTTCACCCTCTCGACATTGGCATTCAGCTGCACAAGCTTAAAGAAGCTGGAATGAGTCAGCTTAAACTTCAAGAAATTATGAAAAAAGATCGAAAAACCATCGGCCGATTTCAAAAAATGGCCACCTGGTCTGAGCCCGCCAGAAAGATAATATATGACTATCCTGAAAAGCTAAAAACAGGGGCCTTATTGCAGCTGGCAAGTCGCGATCTATCTGAAAAGGAGCTGCTAAAAGAACTTAAGCAAAAAGCTGGGTTAATCAAGCTTGAAACTCATTTGGAAAAACCAATGAAGTTCAATCTGTCCGCTAAGGCTCTTGACTATTTTTCTAGAAAAAAAATCGCAAAAAAAGATCAAATTCTGCTTTTAACCATGTTGGTGGATCTCGGTTTAATAGACAAAGCATCGGCAAAAAAAATACATAAGTGAAATGAAATGTCAACCTATGCCAAAAAATAGGTCCGCCATCTGATTCAATATTGAGCAGATTGGCGGAGAAAAAAATAGACTCTTTGGAGTGCCGTCGCGAGGGAAAAAAACGCGCGGACATAGAATTCATTTTGTAAAAACTGCTTAGGGATCTGTGGATAACCTATGCATAACTTGTATATAACCTGTTTAAAGACTAAAAATACTCGAATATCAGCTGATTATTTTTCATACATTTTGACGAGGCATTATAATTTGGCGAGTTCTCGCAGATAGAACTTCACGAAAATAGTGTGGATTTGCTGTACATTTAGGCTAGGTGAGCTTGAATAAAAAGGTTCCTTTATGGTTGGCGGAAACTTAAAAAAAGAAGCCCTAAATTTCTATTCCACTAAAAAAATAGAGACAAAAAACTGCCTCAAAACGAAGTTTAGAAAGCCAACTTATATGCAAAAAAAGGGCAATTAAAAAGCAAAACAGCCTAGAGGATAACCCAAATAGCCATGCGGTCGAAAAGGAGCTCAAAAAAGCAAAGCAACTTAGATAGAGCTCTAAAAGCAAATCAGCCAATAAGAATCTCAAAAAAGCATAGGGGCATAAAGGTGCTAAAATAGTCGCCCTCCAATGGCAGCTCAAAAAAGCCTAGCAGCCTGCCAGCAAAAAGCCTCTTGCCAAGAATAGGTCTAAAAAACCAAGACCCTCAAATTACCCTCCCACTAAAAAGGGGCGCCGCTATCTCGGAGGGCCTAGGCAGGGCGTTGATAGAATCTTTAAAAAAGAGCGGTAAATTTTGAATTTCTTTTTCTGCTTGGCTGTTGAGGATTGAGTAAGAACATCAAAACCCATCTCTGATGGAAGTTGGAAAACAAAAAAGACTGTAAATTTTTAGTGTCTAGTAAGACTTAAGCTATCAATAATATGGGGGAATTTATTTTTGAGTTGGACAAAATTCTCTCACCTAATCTCGAAGAGAAGGGTGGTGGGACCGGGGCGAGTTGAACGCCCGACCTCACGCTTATCAGGCGTGCGCTCTAACCACCTGAGCTACGGTCCCGCAGTTTGAGGTCGAATTAATAAACAAATGTAAGGAGCCTGTCAAGACTTAAAAACCCCCAACATTCGCGGGGGGGGGTTAGATGACGAAAAGACTAGCCTTACACTAGTTAGCCAGCGGCGGATTAAACTCCATGACGGCAACATGGGATTCATACTCTTTTAACTTACGCTGAAGCGTGCGAATCCCAATACCTAGTACTTTTGCAGTTTTAGTTCGATTATAGCGATGCATTTGTAGCGTTTCTAAAATCACTTTTTTCTCTACTTCATCGAGTGAAGTTCCAAGTCTAATCGCTATCGAAGTTGAAGTTATCATGAGGCGTTCCTCCCATTGTCGAGCCTTAACTGTACAGATGCAATTCGCTTGCCAATGATTATTGGGCGAAAAAATGGCGCGAAATTAGGGCCTTAACAAAAAAAAGTTTCGAGTGGTATCAAAATGGCACCACTCGAAAGAAGTTTAGGTTGCTATTATTAACTGGTCGAGGTTCTAACCGCGGATTAGAGACACCGCCATTTCAGGAATAGAATTGGCTTGAGAAAGTACAGAGATACCGCTTTGAGCCAAAATTCTGTTTTGGCTGGAAACAGCGACTTCTGCAGCAAAATCGACGTCTTTGATTCGGCTGTTTGTAGCAGACTGGTTCTCTATAGAAATGGAAAGGTTGTTGATTGTACTATTGAGGCGGCTTTGTTTTGCACCCATAGTTGCTCTTAGAGAAGATACGGTCGAAAGGGCGTTATCTATGGTGGCCAGTCTTTCTGATGCGCCTTCTCGTGTTGTAATTTCATCTCCCTTACCTAATTCCAACTTGGCAGAACTTACTTCCAAATTTTTCACGTCAAGTAGAATGGTATCGGAGTTTTCTACTGAGCCATTTCCCGATCCTACATGTATAGAAGCTGTATCAATACCAGCTTCGGCTCCTTTGAGGAGTTTGATGCCGTTGAACTCAACGGTATTAGATAAACGATCCACTTCGTCTACAAGCTGTGTATATTCACGGTTTGAAAACTCTCTTTCTTTAGCACCAACGGTATCAGATGCTGCTTGCGTGGAAAGCTCTCTGAGTCGAACCAGAATGTTCGACACTTCATTCATCCCGCCTTCTGCGATCTGAATCATAGAAATCCCGTCAGAAGCATTGCGCTTTGCTTGGCCGAGGGATCCAAGGTTTGCCTTAATTTGCTCGGAAATGGCAAGACCTGCTGCATCATCAGATGCCTTGTTGATTCGGTAGCCACTGGATAGCTTATCCATAGAATCATTAAGTGCCTTTGATGTGTTTGCCATTTGCCTTTGGGCTGTTAGTGACGCCACGTTAGTCCTGATGCGAAGTCCCATAATTTACCTCTCCCGTAATTTGGGTTGTTACTGATTTCAGTTTTGTTAACTGAGTTTGGAGAGCCATCGTTATGGGTTATATTAATATTAATAAAATAAATATTACAAATCCGTAATATTATAATATTTTAAATAAAATTATAGAGTTGGAATGAAAAGATTACTTTTGGCACCCTGAGCAAAACCATGTAGAGCGCCCAGATTGGCGTATTTGCGTGATGGGACTACGGCATTTCCAACAAGGCTCTTTTTTGCCATAAACCATTAATTCATTTACAAAATATCCCATCTCACCACCGCTAGTTCGATAGTCCTTAAGAGTGGTGCCTCCGGCCTTGATCGCCTTCTTTAGGATCGATTGTATCGACTTGGACAAGCGCAACCACTCTATTTTACTGAGAGAATTAGCAGAGCGCAGAGGAGAAATACCCGCATCAAATAAAGATTCCGAGGCATAAATATTACCGACACCAACCAAAATTTTTGAATCCATAATAAAGTTTTTAATGGGAACTTTTCGGTTTTTTGCCATTTTACCCAAATAGCCACCTAAATTTCTTTGAATCAAGGGCTCGACTCCCAGGGATGAGAGCCAAATGCAATCTTCCAGAGCCTTAACGGCACCCAAACGACCAAATCGCCGGGGGTCTGTGAATCTTAATCGCTCAGAAGTGGAATCAATATTCGCTGTAAAGTGGGTATGGCGAGGAAGGGGTAATGCCTGGGATTCTAAAGCTAAAACCCCAGACATCCCCAAATGAATGAGACCAAAGCCCAAGTCCGTGCGCAAAATGATATACTTGCCGCGCCGAAAGATATCCAGAATGGGTTGACCTTCAAACAGCTCTCGAAATAGCTGGGTGGGAATGTCTTCCCTAATTTTATCTCTGTAGAATGTAATCGATGATAGGGAGTGACCTGTAACGGCTAACGATAACCCTCGAACCACGGTTTCTACTTCAGGCAATTCCGGCATAGGCCCCCCTAGTATGCGAGCGCAACCTACCCTTAAACGCCAAGTCATGCAAAGCGTTTCCTAGCCTTCAAAGGATCAGAGAGAGGATAGAGAGAGGATAGAGAGAGGATAGAGAGAGGATAGAGAGAGGAT